>PDRT01000101.1 GCA_002746895.1 Thiothrix nivea | reverse complement strand
TACAAAAGTCCAGAGGTCTGCTTTATATTGCTTGCAAATATACAAATAAATCGCTATCAATTGATCTTGCCAGTCCATAGTGAGAGTCCAGAGCATCCGAGAAAAGTAGAGTATTCTCGTATGATAGTGGTTTTTGCTATGGCTGGTTATCTGCTCTTAATTCGCATTTTACTTGACCAGAACAAGTCAGCCCAGACTGGTACGCAGAGCCTGCCGAATAATCTCCTCCACACCCAGGCCTTTACCCTCCAGCGGTGCAATCATCCGGCTGGCCTGTGCCGGTTTATAACCCAGTGCCAGCAAGGCATTCAGTGCCTCATCACTGTTGGAACGGGCCGGGGCATGTGTCTGTGTTGTGGCCTGTGAACCTTCACTGACTGCCGTGTCATCCGGTGCAGGCAGGCGGTCACGCATTTCCACAATCAGTCGTTCTGCTGTTTTCTTGCCAACACCGGGAATCCGGCTCAGGGCGGTTGCATCACCGGCATGAATAAACTGGCGGAATTCACTTTCGGTCATTCCGGAGACAATGGCCAGCGCCATTTTCGGCCCGACACCATTGACTTTTAACAGATGGCGAAACAGGCTACGCTCAGCTACCGAGCTGAAGGCAAACAGGGTCTGGGCATCTTCGCGGACAATAAAGTGGGTAAAGACTGTCACTTCGGCATTATGATCAATCGGTAAATCATAAAAAGTGTTCATAGATGCCTGGAGTTCATAGCCCACACCATTGACCTCCAGCATCAGTTCCGGCGGTTGCTTGAAAATGACTTTTCCGCGTAATTGTCCGATCATGATTGCATTCTTCCAGCTACCCGGTTATTCAGATGACTGACATGCGCATGGCACAGGGCAACAGCCAAGGCATCAGCGGAGTCGGCCTGTAGTTTGCCTTGCAGGTTGAGCAGGATTTTCACCATGTGTTGCACCTGAGTCTTATCGGCAGCCCCCTTACCGACCACGGCCTGCTTGATGGCTTTGGGGCTGTATTCATGCACCGGCAGTTTTAATACCACCCCGGCACAAATCGCCGCCCCCCGCGCCTGACCAAGTTTTAGGGCGGATGAAGCATTATTGGCGACAAAGACATTTTCGATACCCACTTCATCTGGTCCGGTAATGCGGGAACCGGGGTCAATGCCAAGAATACGGCGCCTGGTCATTATAGGTTCAGCCCAGCGCTTCCATCACTTCATCAGCAATGTCAGCATTGGTATAAACGGCCTGCACATCGTCCAGTTCTTCCAGCGTATCGACCATTTTCAGCAGCTTTTCGGCGGCCTCGGCATCCAGCGGAGTCAGGTTATCCGCCCGCATGGTGACTTCCGCCTCATCCGGCGTAAAACCGGCTGCCACCAACGCATTCTGTACCTCACCGAACATTTCCGGCGTGGTCAGTACTTCAAGACCACCCTCATCGTCAGTGATCACATCTTCGGCACCCGCTTCCAGCGCCGCCTCCATGATTGCGTCCTCATCAGTACCCGGCGCATAGCTGAGAATGCCGATATTGTTGAACATATAGGCCACCGAACCGCTGGTGCCCAGATTGCCGCCGTGTTTGCTGAAAGCATGGCGCACCTCGGATACGGTGCGGTTGATATTGTCGGTTTCAGCCTCCACCAGTACCGCGATCCCCCCGGTGCCATAGCCCTCGTAACGCACTTCTTCATAACTCTCGCCACCCAGCTCACCGGCACCCCGCTTACAGGCCCGATCAATAGTATCTTTCGGCATATTGGCAGCCAGCGCCTTATCCACTGCCAATCGCAGACGCGGATGTGCTGACGGATCGGAGGTTTTACCCTCGCGTGCTGCCACGGTAATTTCGCGGATCAGCTTCGTCCAGATTTTGCCACGCTTCTTATCAACAGCTGCTTTTTTATGTTTAATGTTCGCCCATTTACTATGGCCAGCCATAATTTACTCTCATCAAATTACTAAAGTGGAAACAACGGATTTTACAAAATGGCGCGTAGTTTAGCACAGTCCGGCACTGATTCAGTCTGTGGGAACATGAAA
>PDRT01000012.1 GCA_002746895.1 Thiothrix nivea | reverse complement strand
CGACAGGTATTGCCGTTTTATGCCCGTCTGTTTGGTAGTGCGATTGAGGCCGGTGCCAGGGTACAGCCGGTTGCTATCCGCTATCTTGATGCAGCTGGTGAAGTAGCTGAACATGTACCTTATATCGGTGAAATGTCACTGTGGAATAATCTGACCGGTTTGCTGCCGGAACCTCATCTGGATATTGAAGTGCATTACCTGCCGGTGCTGGAAGTGACGGAACAGAGCCGCAATGTCCTGGCGAAGCTGAGTGAAACACAAATCCGGCAGGCACTGTCACTCTGAACAGTCACTTTGAGGTTATTGTCTAGCTGCGGCTGGTAATTTCCAGCAGGTGGTAACCAAACTGGGTTTTCACCGGCCCGTGTACGGTATTCAGATCGCCGTTGAATACAACCTGGTCAAATTCAGGTACCATCTGGCCGGGCCCAAAAGTACCCAGGTCGCCACCCCGTTGACCGGACGGACACTGTGAATGTTGTTTGGCAACTTCGGCGAAATCTGCGCCGTTTTCGATTTCGGCTTTCAGGGCCAGACATTGTTCTTCAGTGGCGACCAGCAGGTGTCTTGCGCTTGCTTGTGACATTGGTGTTTTCCATATCGGTGAATAAAACCTGGCAATTGTTCATAATTGCGGGCAAATTGCAAATACTTACCGGCAGCAGAAGGTATGGCTTCGTTTAATGATTGACAATCAAGGGGGGGGGATTCGATGGCCGGGAACGGTAACACGGGCATAATGCGATTATTGAAAGCAACATGGTTTTCCTGGCAGGGTTTTTGTGCGGCATACCGTCATGAAGCCGCGTTCCGTCAGGAAGTCTGGGGATTGGTGATGGGTACACCGCTGGCCTTGTGGCTGGGGGAAAATGGTATCGAAAAAGCCTTGATGATCGGCAGCATTCTATTGTTGATGATTATTGAGCTGCTGAATTCAGCAGTGGAAGCCACAGTGGACAGGATCGGCAAGGATCACCATATCCTGTCCGGCAGGGCCAAGGATATGGGTTCAGCAGCCGTGCTGGCAGGCATTGTGAACGTCATTATGGTCTGGTTTCTCATGCTTGTTTGACATACGTCAAGATGGAAATTAATTGTCTCTAAATCTCTGTCTGGAAAGTATATTATTGTTTTCTTAAATTGGTTTTATGCTGTATCCTTGATGCGGAGATTCGCATTTCGGGTTTTAGTTTTTATTCGTTTTTTAGTATTGAGGATAAGTCATGGCACATGGTGCAGTAGCCCCTTCTGAGCAATACAATTATGAAATTGTAAAGAAGTTTACAATTGCCGCGATTATCTGGGGGCTGGCGGGGATGACCGCCGGTGTATATATCGCTTCGGAGCTGGCGTGGCCGTTTCTGAACTTTGATATTGCCCAGATTACATTTGGCCGTTTACGGCCCGTTCATACCAGCGGGGTCATTTTTGGCTTTGGTGGTAATGCCTTGTTTGCAACATCCTATTACATTGTACAGCGCACCTGTCAGACCCGGCTGTGGGGGGGGGATTTCCTGCCCAACTTTACCTTCTGGGGCTGGAATCTGGCACTGGTAGTGGCCGGACTGGGCTATATGAACGGTATTACCCAGGCCCGTGAATACGCCGAGCCGGAGTGGTATGTTGATATTGCGATTGCGGTCGTCTGGGTGGCTTACTTCCTGATTTATACCATGACTCTGGTACGTCGTAACCAGCCGCATATTTACGTGGCAAACTGGTTCTTTATGTCCTTTATCCTTGCTACCGCACTGTTGCATATCTTTAATAACCTGGCGATGCCGATCAGCCTGACCGGTGGTTCCTACAGCCTGTTCGCCGGGGTGCAGGATGCGATGACACAGTGGTGGTATGGTCATAACGCGGTCGGCTTCTTCCTCACCGCCGCTTTCCTCGGCATGATGTACTATTTTGTACCGAAGCAGGCTGGTCGTCCGGTTTATTCCTATCGCTTGTCCATTGTGCATTTCTGGGCACTGAGCTTTATGTATATGTGGGTGGGTACCCATCACCTGCACTGGACAGCAGTGCCTGACTGGACATCAACACTGGCGGCCACCTTCTCCATTCTGCTGCTGATGCCTTCCTGGGGCGGGATGATCAACGGGATTATGACCCTGTCCGGTGCCTGGGATAAGCTGCGGACAGATCCGATCATGATGTTCCTGATTACTTCATTATCCTTCTACGGCATGTCGACCTTTGAAGGCCCGATGATGTCCCTGAAAAGTGTGAATGCATTGTCACACTACACTGACTGGACGGTTGGTCACGTACACTCCGGTGCACTGGGCTGGGTGGCAATGGTGTCAATGGGATCGTTCTATCACATGATTCCCAAGCTGTGGAACACTACCATCTACAGCACCCGGCTGATCTACACGCACTTCTTCCTCGCAACTATCGGCGTCATCCTCTACATCACGGCGATGTGGGTATCCGGTATTGGTCAGGGGCTGATGCTGCGTGCCTTTGATGAGTATGGCAACCTGGCTTACACCTTTGTGGAAACTGTCAGCTTTATGCATGGCCCGTTGGTCGCCCGTGCGATAGGCGGGATGTTCTTTGTCGCCGGCCTGCTGGTGATGATTTACAATGTCTACATGACGATTGTCCGGGCGAAGCAGGAAGAATCTGTTTCTATTGCTGCGGCAGCACAGGCCTGATAGTGAGGAAGACACACGATGTTTAAACACGAAAGTATTGAAACAAACTCAGCACTGCTGATTGTGCTGACACTGGTGGCAATCAGTATCGGTGGTCTGGTGGAGATTGTTCCATTGCACTACATTGAAGATACGGTGGAGGATGTGCGTAATCCGGATACTGGCCATGAAATGGTGCGTCCATACACACCGCTGGAGCTGCGGGGCTTTGATATTTACAAGCGGGAAGGCTGTTATACCTGTCACTCACAGATGGTTCGCCCCTTCCGTGATGAGGCTCTGCGCTACGGTCATTATTCACTGGCCGCAGAGTCACAGTTTGACCATCCGTTCCAGTGGGGTTCCAAGCGTACCGGGCCTGATCTGGCACGAGTGGGCGGCAAGTACTCTGATGAATGGCATGTACAGCATCTGAAGGCACCGCGTTCTGTAGTACCGGAGTCGATTATGCCGAACTACCCGTGGCTGGCTGAAAACAAGCTGAAGTTCTCTGACATTCAGGATCGTATGATTGCACTGAAGAAAGTCGGTGTTCCTTACTCCAGAACCAGTGCGGAATACGAAAAGAATGTTGAGCGTTTTGGTGAGGCGGTGGCCAAGCAACTGGACAGATTTCAGTAAGTTTGATGAAGATCACTTCATTCAGTTCCGTTAAACAGATCGGTGTGATACCCAAGGCTAAGGAGAATTAACGTGCTGGCTGAACTATGGATGTGGCTGACTGATATGGGTAACAGCAAGATTGCCGCACTGATTATTTTCTTTGTTACATTCGTCGGGATTCTGCTTTATGTCTATACCGGAAAAAAGCGTAGCGAACGACTGGAATCATATCGCTATGTCCCTTTTCTGGATGATGAAGACGGCCCGAAATCGGATGCTGATCTGCAGAAAGCGGATCGTAGCCGGGAATCACACAAGCAAGGTGAGAAATAATTATGGCTAAACCTGTAAAAGACCCGTTGACCGGCGCTGAAACCACTGGTCATGTATGGGATGAAACATTGCAAGAGTTTAATAACCCGTTGCCTCGCTGGTGGTTATGGACTTTTTACGCAACCATTATCTTTTCGGTGGTGTACTGGATTCTTTATCCGTCCTGGCCGGTGGCCGGTACCTACCTGAAGGGGATGGGAACGATTACCTACCAGACGGATGCTGGTGAGGAAAAAACCAGCCACTGGAATATGCGTGCCCTGCTACAGAGTGAGATGCAGACCGGTTCTCAGGCGATGAAGCAGCAGGAATACCTGAACAAGGTGGCTGCAGTGCCGTATGAGAAGATTGCTGAAGACCCTGATATGGCAGCGTTTGTGCGCTCCTATGGTAATGGTATTTTCGGTGATAACTGTGCGGCCTGCCACCAGTCCGGTGGTCAGGGTGTGGTGGGTTTATTCCCGAACCTGGTGGATGATGCCTGGTTATGGGGTGGCCAGCCGGAGCAGATTAATCAGACGATTGTGCATGGTCGTAACGGTTATATGCCGCCTTACCGCGAAACTCTCAGTGAAGAGCAGACCAGTCAGGTGGCGAATTATGTCCTGAGTCTGTCCGGGCTGGAGGCTGATCCGGAAGCGGCGGCCAAGGGTAAGCAGATCTTTAATGGTCACAAGGGCGGCTGTTATCAGTGTCACACAACGGAAGGTGTTGGTCGTCACTCACTGGGTTCAGCGAATCTGACTGACCAGATATGGACGGTGGCTGATCTGCCGGGTGCGGATTCGCAGGAAGCTAAACTGGCAGCCATTAAAAAGGTTATTACCAATGGTATTCAGCGCCAGATGCCTTCATTTTCATCACGCCTGAGTGATACCGAGATCAAGGTGCTGGTCGCTTACCTGCGCCAGTTATCCGGTAAATAATGACTGGCAGAGCCGTGTTTATCGGTTAGATAGTTAGGTACCGATTAAACCGTTTATTTACCTGAAACAAAAAAAGCCGGAACAATAACAACTGTTTCGGCTTTTTTTATGGGAGCGTATTCTGCAATTACGATTGACCAGATTTATCTTTTTTACCAAAAAGGATAAAATGCGCTGTTCCAAAATAGACAGAGCCATTCAGAGGACAGTATGAGCACACCCCAAACCATGTATGACAAAATCTGGGAAAGCCATTTTGTACACCAGGAACCTGGTCAGGCGCCGCTGATCTATGTTGATCGCCACCTGATGCATGAAGTGACCAGCCCGCAGGCGTTTGAGGGACTGGAGCTGGCTAAACGTCCGGTTCGTAATCCGCACAGCATTCTGGCGACCCTGGATCATTGTGTACCGACGATTGAAGCCGGACGCATTTTGCCGGTGGCGGATGCCATTGCCAACAAGCAGATTGTCACCATGATGGCGAATTGTAAAAAGCATGGTTTGAAGCTGTATGACATGGACAGCCCGGATAACGGCATTATTCATGTGGTGGTACCGGAGCACGGCTTTGTCCATCCCGGCATGGTGACTGTGTGTGGTGACAGTCATACCGCAACGCATGGTGCCTTTGGTGCGCTGGCCTTTGGGATTGGCACTTCCGAGGTTGAGCATGTCATGGCGACCTCAACCCTGCCACAGCAAAAATCAAAAACCATGCTGGTGGAGGTCAATGGCAGGCTGGCTCCGCACAGTACTGCCAAGGATATTGCGCTGGCGGTTATCGGCAGGATTGGCACTGCCGGTGGTAATGGTCATGTGATTGAGTTTGCCGGTGATGCCATTCGCTCATTAAGCATGGAAGGGCGGATGACACTGTGTAATATGGCGATTGAAGCTGGTGCCCGGGCCGGTCTGGTGGCACCGGATGAAAAGACTTATGCCTTCCTTAAAGGTCGTGAGTTTGCCCCGCAAGGCGATGACTGGGAGGCGGCCCTGACTTACTGGCAGAGCTTGCCGAGTGATGAGGGGGCACAGTTTGATACTGTGGTTCAGCTGGATGCCGCTGAAATTGAGCCACAAGTGACCTGGGGTACTTCACCGGAGCAGGTGATTGGTGTCAATACACCGATTCCATCACCGCAGGATTATGACAACGAGGGTAAACGTCGTGCCTGTGCCAGTGCGCTGCAATACATGGGGCTTGAAGGGGGCATGAAGCTGAGTGAGGTGAAGCTGGACTTTGTTTTCCTGGGTTCCTGTACCAATTCCCGTATTGAAGATTTCCGGGCGGCGGCTTCAGTCGCCAGAGGCACTCGGGTGAAAGATTCTGTCCGTGCCATTGCCGTACCCGGCTCGCATCATGTCAAGAAGCAGGCGGAAGCAGAAGGTCTGGATCAGATATTTATTGAGGCCGGTTGGGAGTGGCGTGAACCCGGCTGTTCCATGTGTCTGGCGATGAACGGTGATGAGCTGAAAGAGGGTGAGCGTTGTGCCTCGACCTCTAACCGCAACTTTGAAGGTCGTCAGGGCAAGGGCGGACGTACCCATCTGGTGTCTCCGGCGATGGCGGCGGCGGCGGCAGCAGCCGGTACTTTTGTTGATATTCGTAATCTGTAAGGGGAGGGGCATTTCATGGAACCGTATCAGAAACATACCAGTGTTGTTGTCCTGATGAATCGCAACAATGTCGACACCGACCAGATTATCCCGAAGCAATTCCTGAAGAAGGTTGAGCGTACCGGTTTTGGCCAGCATTTATTCCATGACTGGCGTTTTAATGCGGATGGCAGCGAAAACCCGGAGTTCGAATTGAACCGGCCGGAAGTGCAGGGTGCCAAAATCCTGTTAGCCGGTGATAACTTCGGCTGTGGCTCATCGCGTGAGCATGCACCATGGGCGATTGAGGACTATGGTTTTAATACCATTATCTCCACCAGCTATGCCGACATCTTTTATAACAACTGTTTTAAGAACGGTATCCTGCCGGTGGTGGTTGATGAAGCGACCTGGAATGAGTTACGTCGCGAAGTGGAAGCTGCACCGGGCCTGAGTTTTGCTGTGGATCTGGAAGCCCAGACGGTAACGACACCGACCGGTAGGGTGGTCGGCTTTGATCTGGATCCGGTGCGCAAGAATAACCTGCTCAAGGGGCTGGATGATATTGCGGTATCACTACAGCATGAGGCCCGGATCAGTGCCTTTGAAGCGCGGCAGAAAGAGGCACTGCCGTGGTTGTGGCGTAACGCCTCCTGAGCTTCCTGATTATCCGGGTCGTTAACAGCCTGGAATATAAAGAGTTGACAGTATGACGGCGGATACTCCGATACAAGTGGTAACTCTGATGGATACCACGCTGCGTGATGGTGAGCAGACGCAGGGTGTTTCATTTTCGCCGCAGGAAAAACTCAATATTGCCCAGGCATTATTGTCATTACTGAAAGTTGACCGTATTGAAGTGGCCTCCGCCGGTGTTTCTGCCGGTGAGCATGATGCTGTCAGCGAAATTAATGCCTGGGCACGGGACAATGGTTTTGCTGCGGCGGTGGAGGTGCTGGGCTTTGTGGATCACAAGCGCAGTGTGGACTGGATTCACCGTACTGGCGGGCAGGTGATCAATCTGCTGACAAAAGGCAGTGAGAAACATTGCCATTATCAGTTGCGTAAGACCCTGGGCGAGCATATTGCGGATATTCGCCGTACGGTGGCTTATGCGTTCGACCGGGGGCTGCGGGTTAATGTGTATCTGGAGGACTGGTCGAATGGTTACGCGGATAATCCGGATTATGTATTTGCGTTGATGGATCAGTTGTCCGGTCTGGGGATCGGACATTTTATGTTGCCGGATACGCTGGGCGTGATGTCGCCGGATGAAGTGTATAGCAGTCTCGGTGATATGGTCAGGCGCTATCCGGATTGCCAGTTTGATTTTCATCCACACAACGATTACGGGCTGGCGATTGCTAATGTAATGGCGGCGGTACGGGCCGGAGTCCGCTCAATTCATGGCACGATTAATTGTCTGGGGGAGCGGGCCGGCAATGTTTCGCTGGCCGAAGTGGCGGTGGTGTTGCGTGATAAAATGGGCATTGAAACCCGGCTGGATGAGCACCAGATTTTCACTGTCAGTGACAGGGTCGAGACCTTTTCCGGGAAGCGGATAGCGGCTAACACACCAATTGTCGGTGATGATGTCTTTACCCAGACGGCCGGTATCCATGCGGATGGCGATCAGAAGGGCGGCCTGTATGAAACCCGCCTGAGTCCGGAGCGTTTCTCACGCAAGCGGAGTTATGCACTGGGCAAGTTGTCCGGCAAGGCTTCACTGGCCAAGAATCTGGAGAAACTGGACATCAGCCTGTCACCGGAGAATCAGCAAAAAGTGCTGGATCGTATTATCAGTATGGGTGACTCCAAACAGACACTGAGTCTGGAAGATTTACCGTTTATTATTGCTGACGTACTGGAAAGTTCGGAATATCAGCATATCAAGTTGCTGGATTGCAGTATTTCCAGCTCTATGCACCACCCGTCGATTGCCCAGGTGACTTTCCGGTTGAAGGGTGTCGAACATCGTGCGCAAGGATTAGGCAATGGCGGCTTTGATGCTTTTATCAAGGCCACCAGACAGGTCCTGCTGGAGCAGGAGGGTTTTGAATTACCGCCGCTGACCGATTATGAGGTCAGGATTCCCAAAGGTGGCAAGACTGATGCACTGACCGAATGTACCACCACCTGGCAGGTTGGGCAGAACAGAACCATCCGTACCCGGGGGGTGAATGCCAATCAGGTATTCGCCGCGATGCAGGCAACCTTGCGGATGATTAATATCCAGCTGCATGAGCGGAACAGCAATTCGCAGCGCAATAAAATTCATAAAATACACGCCTGAGACAGACATGAATAATATTGAATTTGGTGTTATCGGTGGAACCGGACTGACGGAAATCGAAGGACTGGAAATCATTCATCGTGAGGTCGTGCATACGCCTTATGGTGAGCCTTCCGGCCAGTTCACGCATGGCCTGATTGGTGACAAGCGCATTGTCTTTGTTGCCCGCCACGGTTACGCGCATTGTATTCCGCCGCATAAGGTGAATTACCGGGCAAATATCTGGGCCTTGCGCAGTCTGGGGGTGAAGAAGATTGTCGCGATTGCGGCAGTGGGCGGTATTACCCCGCAGATGCAGCCTCAGGCACTGGTGATTCCGGATCAGATTATTGATTACACCTCGACGCGGGAGCATACCTTTTTTGATGAGGGGCTAGAGTCGGTGGTTCATGTGGATTTTTCCCAGCCTTATACCGAAGCCTTGCGTCAGGCATTATTGCTGTCCGGCAAGGCTGCCGGAATTGAACTGATTGACGGCGGTACTTATGGTGCAACCCAGGGGCCACGGCTGGAAACGGCTGCGGAAATCAGTCGCATGGAGCGTGATGGCTGTGATCTGGTCGGTATGACTGCAATGCCGGAGGCGGTGTTGGCGCGTGAGGCCGGTCTGGACTATGCCAGTTGTGCGGTGGTTGCAAACTGGGCAGCGGGTAAGGGGGGGCAGGAGGCCATTTCCATGGATGAAATTTATCAGCACCTGTCGAACGGCATGGCCAGGGTGCGGGGCTTGCTGAAAACATTGGCCTGCTGATTCGGCAGCCATCTCCGTATCTATGTCTGTAGCTAACCCTTTTACGGTGGAGCTGGTGCTGAAGCCGTTGCCATCACGCTGGCTGCTGGGGTTTGTTGCCGTGATTCATTTCGGCACCCTGGTGGTATTATGGTTTCTGCCCGGTTTGTCACTGTGGGTGGCGTTATTATTGTCGGTGGCAATCGTCGGGTCGCTGCTGTTTCATTTATTACTGCACAGTGGGTGTTTGCCGAAGCGTTGGGTGGCAACCTTGTACTGGCGGCAGAGCGGTGGCTGGGAACTGACGACGGCCAGCGGTGAGCATCTGCCGGTAATTTTTTCTGACAGCAGTTTCAGCAGTGTCCTTGTCGATGTGCTGAATTTCACGACCCGACCCGCTCTGGGCAGGCGGCGTTTCACAGTGATTTTATTACCTGATAACAGTGATGCAAGGCAGCGGCGTTATTTGCGGATGCGCCTCCATATTCGGCAGGAGGTTAATCCCAATCAATGATCCAGTGGCCGCAGCAAATCCATCAGCTCATCCTGGGTAAAATTAGCCTGCTGCTGTTGGGTATCCGCATACAGGCCATCGGCCAGCAACTGTTTTTTCTCCTGTAGTTTCAGGATTTTCTCTTCTACGGTGTCTTCAGTCAGCAGCTTATAGACAAATACCGGTTTATCCTGACCAATGCGGTAGGCGCGGTCAGTGGCCTGTTGCTCCACCGCCGGATTCCACCACGGATCGTAATGAATAACGGTATCAGCTGCTGTCAGGTTCAGCCCGGTGCCACCGGCCTTGAGGCTGATCAGGAAGATTTGCGCCTCACCTTCCTGAAAACGGTTGATTGCAGCTTCCCGGTCACGGGATCTGACGCAATTTCAGCAGTGCATCCAGAATCATAATATGGCTGCGGGCAAAACCTTTGGCACGGATTTCATCACGCACTTTCTTGTCCATCGCCAGCCGTACACTTTCATACAGGTCACGCTGTGCACCCTCCAGTGTTACGGTACGGATAATCTCGGTTTTCGGGGGTAATTCACTGGCCACCAGTTCCTTGCTGCGCCGGAGCATAAACGGTGCAATACGGTGACGCAGGCGTTTCTGCCGTTCCGGATCACCCTGTTTTTCAATCGGGGTGCGGAACAGGCGGTTAAAACGCTCCTGCGGGCCGAGAAAACCGGGCATCAGAAAATGGAACATCGACCACAGCTCGCCGAGATGATTTTCCATTGGTGTACCGGTCAGGCATAACCGGTGCGGAGTGTTCAGGTTGTAGATTACCTGCGTGGTTTTGGACTTGGCATTTTTAATGTATTGCGCTTCATCCAGAATCAGGTAATTGAAAGGCTGCTCGCGGTAGAACTCCTCATCACGCAAAATCAGCGGGTAGGTGGTCAGCACCAGATCATACTGATGGATTGTCGGAAAATGCTGTTTGCGCTCACTGCCATGCAATACCAGCACCGATAACTCCGGGGTAAATTTTTCTGCTTCACGCCGCCAGTTACTCATCAGGCTGGTCGGTGCAATCACCAGATTCGGCAATCTGGAACGTCCGGCCTGTTTTTCCAGTAACAGGTGTGCCAGTGCCTGCAGGGTTTTACCCAGCCCCATGTCATCCGCCAGTACACCGTTGAAATTAAACTCACGCAGAAATTGTAGCCAGTTCAGACCATCCTGCTGATAGGGGCGCAAATCGGCCAGCAAACCTTCCGGTGGCTTGATATTTTGCACACCCTGAAAATGCTGCATCTTGTGATTCAGTACCTTTAATTCGTCGCTGCCTTTCCAGTGCAGTTTCGGATCATTCAGCAACCCGGCCAGCTGCATGCCCTGAAACCTGCTCAGGCGCAGTTTACCGGAACTGTCCAGCGGTTCGCTGTCATACAGCTCAATCAGCGTGTTCAGCACATTGCGCAGGCGTGAAGCCTCCAGTTTGACCCAGCGTTTCCTGTCCAGTGGAATCAGCATGTATTCCTGGGCATCCAGCAGGCTGTGCAACTCCTGTGGATCTTTCATCTGTGCCAGCATTTCAACCAGCATCGGCAACAGATTGATGCGTTTGCCTTCGACGACAAAGCCGAGGCTGATGTCAAACCACTCCTGACCCTGTTGCTCAAGCTCGCCATGCCAGTCATCCACCTGGGTAAACTCCAGGGTGAAACTGTCATCACGACTGACCCGCCAGCCAGCTGCTTCCAGTTCCGGCACGGTATTATCAAGAAAGTTATTCCAGCGCAGCGCCACCAGCGTGGCATTGTCACCATCCAGCAACAGTTCCAGCGGCTTGAAGCGGCTGTTTTGCGCTGGTGTTTCAAATCCGGCTGCGTTCAGCTGGTCAATGGCGGCCTGTTCCTGTTCCAGCAGGCGGTGGATGCGGTAACGGATATTATCCTGACGCAGCAGGGTCAGTGCCTGTTGATATGCCGGCTGGATTTCGTGGCTATCATAATCAAAGCTCAGGCTGGCAATGTGCAGATCGGGCAGTATATCCGATAACACCGAGTCAATACGCGGTGCCGCTTTCAGCTCCAGTACCGGGGTTAGCTGCCTGGTGTGGATATCCACCGTTTGCGGATTCATTGCCTTGGCGGGCAGCGGGATTTCGGCATCCGGGAAAATATCCAGCAGTTTCTGACTGACGGTTCTGGCTTCATGTTTAGCTATCGGCGGTGCCTTGAGCAGCTTGACCACCTGTGCCGCACTGAGCGGTGCATGTTGCAGCAGACCGGTTTCACCGCGCAGTACATCGACATAATACAAATCATCCAGCTGAAAATAATCCTGAATCGCGGTGGAGGCGATGGCACGGATCTGTTGCCGCCCATCTTCAGTTGCTTCCCAGCTGAACTCCAGTGTGCGTGGTTCGCCTTCTTTCAGGGGCGCATAATCGGTTTTATTCCAGTAGGCACGCCCCGAAGCCAGCATCATGCCCAGTGCCAGCTTGCCGATACCACCACTGACAAAATAAATCTTGCCTTCGGAGGTGTATAAATTATTGTGCCGGTGGGGTAATAACAGGTGGCTGATGTCGCGATCTTCTGCGGTGCAATTAAAACCGGGGTCTTTCCAGTCATGGAGTAAATCACTGAGCTGTACGCGGTGACCCTGGCCGTAGCCACCGCGTTTCAGGCGTGCTGCCCGGCGTGGTTCGACCTCCAGCGTGTTACTGCTTTTATCTTTCTGACTGAGCAGGAACAATAGCTCCATGCGTGAAGCGGGTTTTGCTTCCGTGATTCCGGTGGTGGGCTGTGGTTGGGTCGGCCGGGTATTCAGCTCTGCCAGCCACAGTTCAATAGCTGAAGGTTCCCTGATTTTGCGCTGTTGGGTCTGTGTACTGAATGTGGTGTTGATGGCGGAATCAGTAACCACATAATCCAGCAGGGTGGCAATGCCGTGCTTGCATTGCTGGTGAACCGGGCAGCTGCAACGGCTGCGAATCTGGTAGTTGCTCAGGTCGATGGTAACGTGGGTGGTGTATTTCTGCTCGCCCAGGACACTGGCCTCCAGCTCCACCAGGCTGAGGCCGACAATATCATTGCTGCGCTCAATGACCCGCCGGTTTTCAAAGTAATAGACACCGTGCTGAATGGTGGTAGCCTCAAAGCCTTTTAATACCATTTCCGGTGGGAATCCGTTTTGTCGTAATGCTCTGATGTGTTCCGGCTTTAACATGTCAGGTTTGTTGACGGTTAAATAATCTTTAATTCGTCTTTAATATTTATCAACTCAACAGCTCATTATAGAAGGGCCGGTATGACTGTCAATTGAACACTTTATGAAGATTTGGTGTAATCATGTTCAACAGTAACGAACGCATCATCATACACTCAAATAAATGCCCTTAATTTACATTTAATGATATGAACGTAAAAATGCATGTTTATGCTGATAAACAGCAGCAGGCTGTCGCATTGGCCCAACAGGTCAGTGAGCAGCTGGCAACAGCGATACAGAAAAATGGCAAGGCTAGCCTGGCCGTTCCGGGGGGAACGACACCGGCACCCTTTTTACAGGCATTGGCCCGGTCGGCACTGGACTGGAATCAGGTGTACATAACGTTGAGTGATGAACGACAGGTGGAGGCGGATAATGACCGTTCCAATGCCCGGTTGCTGCGGGATCATTTTCTGGACCGGGCTGCTGCACATTTTCAGCCACTGTTTGCCGGTGATGCCAGTGCCGCTGCG
>PDRT01000011.1 GCA_002746895.1 Thiothrix nivea | reverse complement strand
CTGCGCTGGGCCAGTTTTATGATTGCCACACCGGTAGTGTTTTATGCATCACGGGTGTTTTTCACTTCCGCCTGGCGGGACGTGCGCCGTAAACAGGCCGGAATGGATGTGCCGGTATCGCTGGCGATCGGGGTCGCGTATGTGGCCAGTGTCTGGGCGACACTGAGCAATAGTGGCGAGATTTATTTTGATTCGGTGACCATGTTTACCTTCTTCCTGCTGGGGGGGCGTTTTCTGGAAATGAGTGCGCGGCACAGGGCAGGGCAGGTGGCAGAAGAACTGGTGCGCCTGTTGCCGGCGACGGCGGTGCGGGTGCGTGGCGGTGAGCAGGAAACGGTGCCGGTGGGCGAGCTGGAACTGGGTGATCAGGTACTGATCCGCCCCGGCGAAACCGTACCGGCCGATGGTGAAGTGACTGAAGGCCGCAGCAGCGTCAATGAATCATTACTGACCGGAGAAAGTTTGCCGCTGGCAAAAACTGTCGGTGATGAGCTGATCGGTGGTACGCTGAATATTGAAAGCCCGCTGACCATGCAGGTGAACAAGCTGGGTGACAGTACGGTGCTGGCCTCAATTGTGCGTCTGCTGGATCGTGCCCAGAGCGAGAAACCGCGTCTGGCCGGACTGGCTGACCGGATTGCTTCCCGGTTTGTACGGTTCATCCTGTTATTATCCGTTGGTGTTTTTACCTACTGGTACTTTCAGCAACCCGTTGAAGCCTTCTGGATTACGTTGTCGGTGTTAGTGGTGACCTGTCCCTGTGCCTTGTCACTGGCGACTCCGGCAGCACTGACCGCCGCCACCGGCCTGCTGACTTCGAAAGGGGTACTGACCACTCGTGGGCATGCGCTGGAAACACTGGCCAATGTGAATCACCTGATTTTTGATAAAACCGGTACGCTGACCTTTGGTCATCTGCAGGTTGATCGGGTGCAACAGTTGGGAGACCGGACGGAGACAGAATGTCGGCAACTGGCAGCCGGACTGGAGAAGGCAACGGAACATCCGGTGGGGAAAGCCATTGCCGCCCTGAGTGTTGACAAGGCCGGAATGAAAAATCTGCTCGCAGAGTCCGGACGCGGTGTGCAGGGCGAGCTTGAGGGGCAGCGTTATCGCATTGGCACTGCGGCTTTTGTCGCAGAGATCACCGGGACTCCGCTTCCCGCTGGTCTTGAAGCGCAGGCGGTTACAGGCAAATCACGGGTCTGGCTGGGATCAGAGCAGGGCTGGCTGGCTGTGATTGAACTGGCTGATCAGGTGCGCCCGGAAGCCAGGGCGGTGCTGGCCGCATTACAGGAGATGGGTGTTGCTGTCACATTGCTCAGCGGTGATGCACCGTCAGTAGTTAATAGTGTTGCCAGCCGTCTGGCAATCCCTGATGCACGTGGTGCGCAGCTGCCGGATGATAAGCTGGAGTATCTGCGTGATCTGCAGCAGTCCGGTCAGGTGGTGGCAATGGTCGGTGACGGGGTGAATGATGCTCCGGTGCTGGCGGGGGCGCAGGTTTCGGTGGCGATGGGCAGCGGCTCACAGTTGGCACAGGCCAGTGCTGATATGATCCTGCTGTCGGAAAATTTACAGCAGCTGCCGTTTGCCATTCGCACTGCACGGCGGATGCAGACGATTATCCGGCAAAATTTTGCCTGGGCCATTGCTTACAATCTGCTGGCAATTCCGCTGGCAGCCAGTGGAAATATTCCACCCTGGTTGGCGGCAATCGGTATGTCAGTCAGTTCGCTGGTGGTGGTATTAAATG
Source organism: Thiothrix nivea (assembly GCA_002746895.1). Lineage (GTDB taxonomy): Bacteria > Pseudomonadota > Gammaproteobacteria > Thiotrichales > Thiotrichaceae > Thiolinea > Thiolinea nivea_A. The sequence goes on along the minus strand of PDRT01000011.1, from coordinate 5,165 downwards.
CACTGCGGCTGAAACGCTAGGCGCAGATGATTTGGCCGCTCCGGCCATGCTTACAGGTGCAGGAAAAAGTTTTTCCTCGCATCTTGCGGTATATTAGGTATTTGCACTTTTTCATAACCTGAAGAGGACAAGTTGTGGAAGCACTTTATATGCTGATACCCATTGCCATCGGGGTGATGATTATTGTGGTGATCGCCTTTGTTTATACGGTAAAGAGCGGGCAGTATGATGATCTCGAAGGGCCCGCTTACCGGATTCTGATGGATGATGATGATCCGCGTATTCCGGGGTATAAGGCCAGGGCTGATGAATCTGACCATTATGATGATAAAGGCAGTTGATTCTGTGAGTCAGGCATTAGCAGATTGCGGTTAATGCAAGTAAACAGGCTTTTTATCGGTGAATCCACCGCAGAAACGTATTTATTGAAGCTAAGAGCGTAGAATTGTTCTATTCTATGGGTATGATTTTTGCTATAAACGATAGAGCTGATTTATGATGAATGGTCATCAGGCTCTGCATAACGCAAATGATCAGATTACGGACGACTGAAAAATGATGCCGTCACGCTGTTGAGTAACCCCCTCATCTGAACGGCAGTGTAGTGTCACTATAAGGAGAATAGGTTTCCATGTCAGACAGAAGATTACAGGTCTTCCACGCAGTTGCACGCTTGCTGAGCTTTACCAAGGCCGCTGAAGTATTACATATGACGCAACCGGCGGTTACTTTCCAGATCCGTCAGCTGGAGGATCAGTTTGATACCCGGTTATTTGACCGGACGCATAACCGGGTTTCATTGACGGAAGCCGGACAGATTGTTTTCGAATATTCCGAGAAAATTTTTGAACATTACAGCGAAATGGAGAATGCCATTCGCGAAATGACCGATGATATCAGCGGTTCTTTAACCATCGGTGCCAGTACCACGATTTCAGAATACATGCTGCCCGCCCTGCTGGGTGATTTCAAGGCTAAAAATCGCGATGTAAAATTACGTTTGCGGGTTTCCAATACCGAAGGCATTGTGTCAATGGTGGAAAATAATGTGATTGATCTGGGGGTGGTGGAAGGGCCGGTCAGTAATAAAAACCTGGTAGTTGAGGTCTGCCGCACAGATGAACTGGTGGTGGTGGTACCGCCGCAACATGCACTGGCCGGTCTGAACAAGGTACCGGTCAAGGAACTGATGGCTTATCCGTTTATCTGCCGCGAAGAAGGCTCCGGCACTCGCGAGGTCACGATGGACTATCTGATGGAACAGGGGGTTGACAAGCATGCTGTGGTGAACTGTCTGGAGCTGGGCAGTCCGGAGGCGGTTAAAGGTGCGGTGGAAGCCGGCATGGGGGTGTCTGTGGTGTCCAGTGCCAGTATCAGCAAGGAACTGAAATTGAAATCACTGGTGTCTGTTCCACTGGATCCACCCTTATCGCGTGATTTTTCATTTGTCCGCCAGCGGCAGAAATTCAAGGTGCCGGCAATGGAAGAGTTACTGGAGTTCGCCCGTAGCTATTGTAAAAAAACCGGAGAGATGGGCGCGGGATAAGCGGACTATTTTCTTTCTGCGGGTAATATCAGTAGAATACCGATCATTCATCCAGCCGTCTTAAAGGTTCATTGCCACCCGGCATGATAAGGGATATACATGTTACCTGTGTTGAATTCATCTGGCGGGTCAGATGAAAAGAAGTTGCGCGAACGGTTTCGTCAGCTCAGTGAGCGTGACAGGAGGACATTACTGCGTTTTGCTGATTTTCTGGCGGCTTCCGGTGCAGCTGACGAGTTAATGACTGAATTTCCCGTGCCGGAAGAAATTGAGCGCCCGGAGCAGGAAAGTGTGGTTAAGGCGATTAAGCGTCTGACGGCGACCTACCCCATGATTAATAAAGATAAATTATTGCCTCAGGCCTCGGATCTGATGGCGGCACATTTGATTAATGGTCGTGCGGCAACCGATGTGATTGATGAACTGGAAGCGGTATTTGCCGGTCATTATCAACAGTTAAAAAACGAGTTTGAACAACACGGTGAATAATCCGGCGAGTCTGAGCGACTATGATTAAATTACTGAATGATTGGTATAACCAGCATTTCTCAAATCCCCAGGTAGCGATACTTGCCTTATTGTTGTTATTCGGTCTGGCAATGGTGGTGTTTGTCGGGGATATTCTGGCACCCTTACTGGCGGCGATGGTTATCGCCTATCTGCTGGACGGTGGTGTTAGTTTTATGCATGCCTTCAAGGTGCCACGTTTTATTTCCGTTATGACGGTATTCAGCTCATTTCTGTTGTCATTGCTGGTTATTCTGTTCGTTTTGGCACCACTGCTGTTTAAACAGGCGACACAGTTTGTGCTGGAAATTCCGGGTATGCTGGCCACCGGACAGAATGTGGTAATGCTGCTGCCGGAAAAATATCCGGCCTTTGTCTCTGAGCAGGTGGTGATAGAAGTGCTGGCAGCGACCAAAAACCAGATTACACAGGCATCACAGCAAATCCTCAGTTTTTCTATTGCCTCCGTCTTTGACCTGATCGCCTTTATGGTTTACATGATTGTGGTGCCTTTACTGGTGTTTTTCTTTCTCAAGGATAAGCAGCTGATTATCAACTGGTTCGGGAATTTCCTGCCGCGAGACAAGGGTCTGGTGGTTCAGGTGTGGCATGAAGTCAACGGTAAAATTGCCAGTTATGTCCGGGGCAAGTTTCTGGAAATTCTGATTATCTGGGTGGTCACCTTTATTGCCTTCCTGTGGCTGGATCTGCAATATTCTGTGTTGTTATCTTTTCTGGTCGGTATTTCGGTGCTGATCCCCTATGTCGGTGCGGCACTGGTAACCCTGCCGATTGCCATTGTGGCGTATTTCCAGTGGGGTTATACCTCCGACTTCATCTGGGTGATTATGGTGTATGCGGTAATCCAGTTTCTGGATGGCAACTTGCTGGTTCCATTGCTGTTTTCCGGCATGGTGAATCTGCATCCGGCGGCAATTATTGCGGCGGTGCTGGTGTTCGGGGCAATCTGGGGAGTGTGGGGGGTATTTTTTGCCATCCCGCTGGCGACGCTGATTCATGCGGTGCTGAATGCCTGGCCGAGAGCACAGTTGCTGGAGGAGAAGGGCTGATTTGCCATGTCGTACACAGGATGAAAGCAGAGTAAAAGCAGAGGACACCATGACATCCCGATACGTAAAAATTGCTGTTTTTGTCCCTGAAGACCATGCAGATGCTGTCCGTGAGGCATTAGGTAATGCCGGAGCCGGTCAAAAAGCCGGAAGCCATTATAGCCACTGCACCTTTTCCGTCAAAGGCAGCGGGCGTTTCCTGCCAGGGCAGGGCGCAAAGCCGCATCTCGGTGAGGTCGGCAGTCTGCAGGTGGTCACGGAAGAACGCATCGAAACGATCTGTGCCCGTGCCATTTTGCCGGAGGTACTGGCAGCCATGAAAGCAGTACATCCCTATGAAGAAGTGGCGTATGATGTCTGGGCTTTGGAGGACCTATGAATACACTGGTTTTTGATATTGAAACCATCCCGGATATTGCGGGTGGGCGTAAGTTGTATGATCTGGGGGATGAGCTGGACGATGCGGAGGTGGCGAAGGCAATGTTCCACCTGCGTTACCAGAAAGTGGGCAATGAGTTTCTGCCGCACCATCTGCAGCGGGTTGCTGCGATTTCGGTGACTTTCCGTGGCCGGGGGGATGAGTTTAAGGTCTGGTCCCTAGGTGATGAGTCGGCAGAGGAAGCGGAGCTGATCCAGCGTTTTTACGATGGCATTGATCGTTATACGCCGACACTGGTGTCATGGAATGGCGGTGGCTTTGATCTTCCGGTGCTGCATTATCGGGCCATGCAACACAAAATCTCCGCACCGCGTTACTGGGATATGGGTGGTGATGACAGCAGTTTTAAATGGAATAACTATATCAGCCGTTACCATACCCGCCATACCGATCTGATGGATTTACTGGCAATGTATACCGGACGGGCCAATGCACCGCTGGATGAACTGGCCACCCTGTACGGTTTTCCCGGTAAAATGGGCATGAGCGGGGCCAGGGTCTGGGATGCCTATCAGGCCGGTGAGCTGGCGGCAATCCGTCATTATTGTGAAACCGATGTGCTGAATACCTGGCTGGTGTACCTGCGTTTTGAGTTAATGCGTGGCCATCTGGATCACACACAGTATCAGCGTGAATGTGAGCTGGTGCGTCAGGTGCTACAGGCATCCGGTAAGGCACACCTGCAGGCATTTGAACAGGCCTGGGCGGTGGATGATACATGAGTCGCCGCTCCGGACGACCCAAGTTGCGGCCACCAGCTGAGGCTGTCATTGAATCGATGACGCTGGAAGGCAAGGGCATTGCTCATCTGGATGGCAAGACAGTATTTATTGATGGCGGTATTCCCGGCGAAAAAGTGGTCTTTGCCTATGTCTGGCGCAAGGCTAAATACGATGAGGGCCGGGTCATTGAAGTGCTGGAACCATCAGCAGAGCGCGTGGAACCCAAGTGCCCGCATTACGGTGTGTGTGGCGGTTGTAGCTGGCAGCATATCGTACCGGAGGCACAGATTCAGTACAAACAACAGGCGATGCTGGATAGTCTGCAACGGGTAGGCAAGGTGGAGCCGCAGGAAGTGTTTACGCCATTAACGGCTGAACCGTGGGCCTACCGGCGTAAAGCGCGGCTGGGTGTGCGTTATGTGCGTAAAAAAGCGCGAACTCTGGTCGGTTTCCGTGAGCGTGACGGGCGTTTTCTGGCTGATATGCAGCGCTGTGAGATTTTGCACCCCGGTGTCGGTGAACATCTTGTCGCGTTTCAGGAGCTGATCAATGGTCTGGCCTGCCGGGAAACACTGCCGCAGATTGAAGTAGCCGTGGGTGATAATGCCATTGCGTTGATCTTCCGTCACATGGAACCTTTGGCGACGGCTGATCAGGAAGCCTTGCGTGACTTTGGTGAGCAGCACAATTATCAGATTTACCTGCAACCAAAGGGGCCGGATACGGTGCATTGTATCTGGCCTGAACAGCCGGAGCTGTATTACGAGCATCCGCAGTTTAATAGCCGGATCAATTTTGGCCCGCAGGATTTCTTTCAGGTGAATCAGCCGCTGAATCAGCAAATGGTCGCCCGTGCGCTGGAGCTGCTGCAACCGGAGGCA
>PDRT01000102.1 GCA_002746895.1 Thiothrix nivea | reverse complement strand
GGGCGCAGATTGCAGGAGTGCCAACAGGCTGATCCGGTCAGCGCCGCTGATGGCAGCCAGTGTCTCGAATATCGCCAGTGTCAGCTACGGCGCACGATTCTGGATCGGGCCCGGCGGGACGGTCACATGATCGGTGCTCATGCCTATTCTCATCTGCGTTATTCCAGTCTGTCCAAGGAACTGATGCAACAGCATTTCCGTGCTTCCAAACGCCTGCTGGCACCTTATCTGACCACTGAACCGGCATTGTTCCGCCTGCCTTACGGGGATGGCTGGTTCAATCGGCAGGAAAAGCCCCATGTACTGACGGCGCTGGATGAGATCGGTTTTGTCCATGTTGACTGGCAACTGTCAGCTTTTGACTGGGATACCAAAAACCAGGAGGGCGATAAAATTCTGGATAATGTGTTGAATCAGGTGTGTTCGCGCAAGAAGGGCGGCATCGTATTATTCCACGACGGTATGGACAATCAAATGCATGCCGGACGCAGGTTTACCACCGAAAATATTGCCCGCTGGATTCCGGCGATGCGCTGTGTGGTCGATTTCAAACCGCTGGGCTACTTTCTGAAAAATATTCAGCTGAAATGAATGTGAGAAAACTGAGAAAACCCTGCCATGATCAGTGTCATAGGAAATTCAGGTATTAATGTCTATAATGATGCAATGCACAAAAAAACGTGCAAGCTGGTTTTCAGCATGTTGTCTGGCGATCGGAGGCTGATGGCTTCCACAAAAATATAACAGAGGTATTCAGAATGGGTCACCATTACTTAAATCAGGTGTTTTCTCCGGCGAGTGTCGCCGTGTTCGGGGCCAGTGAGCGTGAAAACGCCGTGGGTACCCTATTGCTGAAGAATATGCTGGCGGCAGAATTCAAAGGTGACATTTATCCGGTTAATCCGAAGTATAAAACTGTGCAAGGTTTAACCTGTTATCCGGATATACACAAGATTAACAAGTCGGTGGATCTGGCGATTATTGCCATACCTGCGAATAAAGTTATCAATATCGTGCGTGAGTGTGGCGAGATCGGTTGCCGTGGTGTGGTGGTATTGTCGTCGGGGTTTAGTGACAACGGTGTACGGGGTAAGCGCCTTGAAGCGAAATTGCTGGAAGTGGTGCATGAATACGGTCTACACTTAATCGGGCCGAACTGTCTGGGGATTATGCGTCCACAGGTGGGGCTGAATGCCACCTTCAGTAATAATCAGGCCCGGATGGGTAATGTTGCGCTGGTGTCACAATCCGGGGCAATGGCAACCGCCATTCTGGACTGGGCGGCCACCCGTCAGGTTGGTTTTTCCACCGTTGCTACGCTGGGTGATGCGGCGGATGTTGATTTTGGTGATGTGCTGGATTATTTGGCGCTGGA
>PDRT01000099.1 GCA_002746895.1 Thiothrix nivea | reverse complement strand
CTCATATAAGGCCCCATTAAACCACTGACAAAAGCCATCGGCAGCAAGGCCGCAATGACCGTAAATGTTGCCAGAATTGTTGGACCACCCACCTCATCAACAGCGGATGGAATAACATCCAGTAATTTTTTGCCGCCTTGCTGCATGTGACGGTGAATATTTTCCACTACCACAATCGCGTCATCGACCAGAATGCCGATGGAAAAAATCAGGGCAAACAGCGATACCCGATTCAGGGTAAACCCGTAAGCCCAGGAAGCAAACAGGGTAATGGCCAGGGTAATCGCCACCGCTGCACCCACAATCAATGCCTCACGCCATCCTAAAGCCAGCCAGATCAATATCACGACCGCGATGGTTTCAATAATCAACTTGGTAATCAGTTTTTCCGACTTGTCCTGTGCAGTGGCACCGTAGTTACGGGTAACCGTGACATTGACACCTTCGGGTATAAACGTACCGCGTAACTTTTCAAAGCGATCAATGACTTTATTAGCAATATCGACCGCATTCGTACCCGGCTGCTTGGCAATCGCAATAGTGACAGCCGGACTCAGCACACCGGGCTGCAAACCCCGCTCAGCCGCTGCCGCACCTGTACCAAAACTGACATAAGCCTCGGGTGTATCCGGCCCACGGGTCACTACAGCAACATCACGCAGATAAACCGGCTTGCCCTCGGTGACACCGACAATCAGCTCACCCACTTCATCCGCATTCGTCAGGAACGTACCGGCCACCACCAGAAGTTCTTCATTATTATTGACCAGTGACACGGCATCATAGGCCGAATTACTGGCCTGCAACGCCCGCCGCAAGTCTTGCAAGGCAATATTGTTGCCAGCCAGCTTTTCGGGATCCAGTTCCACTTTAACCACCTGTTGTGGCCCACCGATGGTATAAATATCCCGTGAGCCTGCAACCCGCTTTAACTCAGACTCGATAGCATGAGCCACCTGGTTTAGCTCATATCCCCCTCGATTCATGTCCTCTGTCCACAGCGTTAAGGTCACAATGGGGACATCGTCAATGCCTTTAGGCTTGATCAGTGGTGTTAAGACGCCCAGCTCCCGTGGCAACCAGTCCTGATTTGAGGCAATTTTATTGTGAAGTCGTACCAGTGCATCAATACGATCTTCCCCTACCTTAAACTCGACCGTCAGTACCGCCATCCCCGGATTGGAGACTGAGTAAATGTGATTAATGCCCTCAATTTCCCCCAGTATCTGCTGGGCAGGTGTTGCCACCAAATCATTGACTTGCTGGGCACTGGCTCCTGGAAAGGGGATAAAAACATTGGCGAAGGTCACATTAATCTGTGGATCTTCCTCCCGGGGTGTCACGATCACAGCGAACAAGCCCAGCAAAAGACCGACCAGAGCCAGCAATGGGGTGATCTGGGTCGTCAAAAACTGTTTGGCAATTCGCCCGGAAATACCCAGGTGCGCCTCGGTA
>PDRT01000046.1 GCA_002746895.1 Thiothrix nivea | reverse complement strand
GCCGCGATGGAAGGTTATCGTGTGGTACGCATCGAAGATGTGGTCGATCAGATGGACATCTTTGTGACCACTACCGGCAACTTCAATATTATTCGTGAAGAACACATGCTGAAGATGAAGGATGAAGCCATTGTCTGTAATATCGGTCACTTCGACAATGAAATCGACATCGCTAGCCTGAAGAAGTACGAGTGGGACAATATCAAGCCACAAGTAGATCAGGTAATTTTCCCCGATGGCAAGCGTATTACCCTGCTGGCCGAAGGTCGTCTGGTAAATCTGGGGTGTGCCACCGGTCACCCGAGCTTTGTAATGTCCAACTCATTCTCAAACCAGACCCTGGCACAGATGGAGTTGTGGGCAAATAACCAGGATGGTAAGTACAAGAATGAAGTTTACATTCTGCCGAAGCACCTGGACGAAGAAGTCGCCAGACTGCACTTGGACCGGATTGGTGCGAAACTGACCCAACTGACCCCGGAGCAGGCGGCGTACATTAATGTTCCGGTGGAAGGGCCTTATAAATCGGATCATTATCGCTATTAATGATAGTTGTCTGATTGGTTCCGTCTGAAACAGATTGACGGTTATTTAAAAAGGCCAGCTGCAAATAACAGTTGGCCTTTTTGTTTATTTATCCGTTATCGCTGTTCACTCCGGATAAAGGTTCAGCAAATCTCCCTCAGTTTTCTGCTTCCCCTGTCTATCTTGTTGTTGCCGGACAAAATGCTGCACTGCCTGCCACAGTCTGTCTCCCCGCCACTCGGCAGTCTGTTGTGCATACAGAGCCATACTCAGTTCATCCAGTGCCTGTTTCAATTCCATGGTTGCCTGCTGCCGCAGGGTGGCGACAGTTGCCGGAGTCAGTCGCAAATCATGCCGTACCCAATCGGATAATGCATCATGAGCCATCTGTGCCTCATTATTGTGGCAGGCCTGTTCCAGCTGCTGATAATAATCAGTCTGCAACAGTGTGGTGTTGGTTGTCTGTCCTGTTTTCCGGTGCAAGCCATCATCAGCAGCTTTATTGCGTTTGCGGCGATACAACAGACCCGCCACGATCAGTAGCAAAATTCCCGGTAATAACCACCACCATCCCAATGGCCAGGCCAATGATTCCTGACTGGCTTCACTCGCCATTAAACCCGATTCTGTTTCCGGCTCAGGTTCAGCCGTTCCGACCTTATTCTCCGCTGCTGGTTCAGACTCGGTAGCAGATGGTGCTGGTGTCGATTCCATCGATTGTTCATCCGCATTATCACCCGCTGCGGTATTTCCTTTAGTCGTCTCTGTAGTCTCTGCCTCACCACTGACAATAATGGTTTCCGGCGGTACAAAAGCCGTTTCTGTTTTCCCGGTTTGCAGATTCCACCACTTCAGACTGATTGCCGGTAAGGTGTATTCGCCGGGTGCCGTACCAATCAGAATCCAGCGTTCCTGTCTGGTACCTATTAAATTGTCGCCCTGGTGATTATTGCGCAGTTCCGGCTGATTGGAATAACCCTTGATCCCCTTGGGTAGCGTGAGCTTAACTTCCGGCAGTTGTTCGGCCATCAGGCCATCCGCAATCACCGCAATGGTCAGTGTCACTGGTTCACCGGCTTTAAACTCCTTTACGGGAACCTGCCAGTGCGTATTCAGTGACAGGCTTTTAGCCGGTAGCCAAGTTCCTTTAATCCCGGATGGCTGAGCCTTGACTTCCAGCGTCAGAGGTTCGGAAAAACGCCGGATCTGCCGTCCACTCATCATGCCAAACGGATCACGCTGCTGGCGGCCACGACTGCCGGAAGTATTAATGACCCCCTGAAAGACCGTAGGCCGGAAAGTCAGTTTGCCGCTGGTTTGTGGAAACACCGCATAACGCCGCTCGGATACCTTGTAACGAACACCTTTACGGTTGATGGTACGGTTGGTCACACCACCCAGTTGCTGAATCAGTGCCTTGCCCTCGCCCACTTCCGGATGCGACATGCTCGCCCCATTGCGCATCAGCTCCACCGAATGCAGCATGCGCTGGGTGATAATCACCTGTTGCTGGACATACGGGGAATTATTTTTCGTTTCCAGCTCTACCAGCACCCCATCGCGGGGGATACCGTTATCCACGGATTCATCGACCGTAATTTGTGCTGCCGGACTGCTCTGACTGCCAAACGCGATTGGCGGAATCGCCAGCGTACCGGTTGATTTGGGATATAAACGCACCTGCCAGGCGATTTCGCTGCTGACCTTACCATTAATCATGCGGATATTGCTGCTGGTACTGGTACCGACCATTTCAAAATGATTGCGCAGCGGTGAAAAATCCGGATTACCATCCGGTTGTTCGGTGGTGGAAAAGGTCAGGGTGAACTCCTCTCCGACACCAATCGGGTTGCGATCAGGCCATACCTTGATTTCCGCTGCATTCAGAAAAGTCGATAACAGTAATAGCGCCAATAACCCGCAGATTCTGGTGATAAGCATGTATGCAGATGTTGCCCCCTTATTGCTGAACATAATTACCAATCCTCACCGGTCTGTGCCGCCCCCGGAGACCGCTGCCGGTACTGATACTGAAATTTACGCCGCCACAGGCCCGCTGGATCATCCGGTATTCTGCGCAGCCATTGTTCGGTTGCCTGTTTCTGTTCACGGGTTTCTGCATCCATTGCTTGTTCTTCATGATTGTCTGCCTGTTGCGCCTGCTGTTGTGGCTCTGATTCATGGTTTGCCTGTTGTTCGGCATCTTCACGCTGTTCCGGCTCCGCCGGATTATCCTGTGACTCGTCCGGTGCCAATTGTTGTTCACCTGCGTTTTCCGAACCGGAAGCAGCAGATTGATTTTGTTGCTGGTTATCATCCGCCTGTTGTTGTGTACTATTTTGCTGCTGTTGACCACTTTGGTTCTGCTGCGGTTGGTTCAATTGTGATTCCAGCACATTTTTATTATGCAACGCATCCTGATGATCAGGGTTTTGCTGCAACACGGCCTCATAAGCCGCCAGCGCTTCCTTCAGCTTACCTTGCCGGGCCAGCACATTACCGTAATTATAAAGTCCATCCTGGGTTTTGCTGTTGGCATAGAGGGCTTCCGCACGGGCGTAATCCCTTGCACGATAGGCGGCAGCCGCCTGCCAGGCCGGATCATGAAACAAATCCGCCGCCGTCGCTGCATCACCCTGTTGCAATGCCTGTTGACCCTGTTGATCCGGTGTCTGCCACAGATTCTGCCAGGTGCCAGCCTGTACCGCTTGTGGTTGTGGCAGAACAAACACCAGCAACCACACTGCCAGCCAGCCACGGCGGAAGAACAACATCACTAGTGGCAGTAATATTACCACTAACCAGATGCCCTGATTAAACCAGGTATCCAGCTTGCGCCCCTCATCGGCCAGCAGTGCAGCATCCTGCAAGTTGGCAGTCCACAAGGTATTCAGCTGTCTCAGATCCTGATCATCAACCCGCTGCCGCAAAAATAACCCTTGCCCGGCTGAAGCAACAGTTTGCAGGGTTTTGCTGTCCAGTTTCGGCATCACGGTCTGCCCGCTGCTGTCACTGAGAAAGCCGCCATCACTGAGCGGAATCGGCGCACCCTCTTCCGTGCCTACCGCCAGTACCGAAACCGTATAACCTTCCGCCGCCGCTTTTGCTGCTGCCTGCCGGGTACGTTCCGCATCATGCGTGCCATCCGTCATCAGCAGAATATGACCGTTACCCGGCGAACCCTGCTGCAAAAGCTCAATGGCCTTGTCAAGCGCCCTATCCGGACGACTGCCCTGCACCGGCATAATTGCCGGTGACAGATTTTTCACCTGCACTTCAATATTATCCGTGTCATCGGTCAGCGGTGAGACGACAAAGGCATCACCGGCAAACACAATCAGTCCGGTCTGGCCATCAGCGCGGGTTTGCAGCAAATCCAGCAGCTTGAATCGTGCTGCATCCAGGCGGTTCGGGGTCATATCGCGGGCATACATTGAAGCAGATAAATCCAGTGCTACCACCACTGCCTGCTGACTGCGGAAGGCAGGTAGCTCCCTTTTCTCCCACGCCGGACCTGCCAGTGCCACAATCACCACCGTACATAATAATGACATCAGGATGCCCAGGCGCAGCCGGTCGGGTGGCTGATGACCACTGAGTACAAACGGTGCCAGCTGTGCATCCACCACCTGCGACCAGTTATTGTGGCCGCGTTGGCGCAATATCCGCCACCCTAACAGTGGCACCCCCCACAGCAGCCACAACCAGTCCGGATACATAAAATGAAACTCACTCATCAGGCTTCGGTCTCCAGACGAACTAAAAATGCCAGCAGACCACAGCCGAATGCCAGCAATAACGGCCAGCGGAATAACTCCTGCTGTGGCCGCCAGCTTTCGGCTTCCTGTTCCACCGGCTCCAGCCGGTCCAGTTCTGCATAAATACGCTGAAACTCGGCGGTGTCGCGGGCACGGAAATATTTGCCGCCGGTTTTACCGGCAATGGCCCGCAACAGCTTCTCATCCAGCTCCGCCGTCTGATTGATCAGGTTAAAACCAAAAATGCTGCGAGCCTGCTGGCTTTCTGAACCGATCCCCACAGTATAAATCTTCAGACCCTCAGCCGCTGCCATTTCTGCCGCTTCCATCGGACTGACCGTACCCGCCGTATTGGCACCATCGGTCATCAGAATCAGTACCCGGTCTTTATTCGGCCTGTCCTGCAATCGTTTCAGTGCCAGACCAATGGCATCACCAATGGCAGTACGCTCACCGGCCAGACCAATCGCCGCCTCATTCAGCAGTGTACGCACCGTTTGACGGTCAAACGTCAGTGGTGCCTGCAAATAAGCCTGGTCACCAAACAGCACCAGACCTATACGATCACCCTCACGCCGGGCAAGGAATTCGCCCGCCACCACTTTGGTCGCATACAGACGATCCACCACCCGCCGATTAACCTGAAAATCCTGCTCCTGCATGCTGCCGGAGAGATCCACCGCCAGCATCAGATCACGTCCCGATACCGGCAGGGCAGCAACCTCACCCACCCACACCGGACGTGCCGCCGCTGTCACCAGAGCCAGCCAGGCGATGGTCGCCAGTACAAGGGTCAGCCACGTGGTCCATGAACGTCCTCCTTGTACATTACCGCTGTTGAACTCATGCAGAAACGGCACCCGTAACGCCACACCACGCTCATCTGCTGCCGGTTTCCACAACCAGCGCACCAGCAGTGGCAACGGCAGACAGACAAACAGCCACCACCAGGCAAACTCATACATGGGCCGTCTCCTGCTGCTTTAACCAGTCCCGGATCACTTCGGCCAGTGCGGTGGCATCACCCTGTAGTTGCTGGCGATAGGGCTGCTCGGTGAGCATCTCCGCAAAACGCCGGGTGAAAACTTCACGGTTTTGCTGCTGATCAAGAAAGTGCAGCCACTCCTGACCGGTCAGACCGGCGGTACGATGACGCCCCTGCAGACTGATGGCACTGCGACGTAATAATATCGACAACTGACGAATCATTTCTGCCGGATCAGCGGCATAGTCCTGTTCAATGCGCTGTAATTCCCGCAGGGCCGGTTGCACAATGCGTCGACGATAAACCGGTTGTCGCCGCCGCCAGGCAAACAGCCACAACACAGCCAGCAATACCAGCACCAGTAAAATCCACCAGCCCGGTGCCGGTGGCCAGAAACCGATTTCCGGCGGCAGATGAATATCACGCAGCGGCAATGTTTCCGGATTCATCGCATCCCCCGGGTCAGTTTCAGCAGGCGCACGGTTGCCGGATCATTGGTTGCCAGTTGAATCAGCGGAATATGCTGTTTATCCGCAAAGGTCTTCAGGTCAGTACGCAAACGTTCGGCCCGCTGCTCATAATGTTGGCGCCATAATGGTTGGCGCAGATTAAGCCACAGGCTTTTTCTACCATCGGTCAGGCGCAGGCGCTCCTGCTGCGGCAGTTGATCCTCAAACGGATCACGCACCGAAATCAGTACCAGCTGTGATTGACGGCTCACCATCGCCAGCTGGTTCAATGCCCGGGCAGTGACCGCACGGAAATCGCTGATGACAAAAACCTGGGTTCCTGCCTCAGTGACCCGACGCAGCCGCCGCCAGCTGTTCAGTAGCTGCTGCTCCGGTGGTTGCGGTGATTTGGCCGCTGTTCCATCAGGTTGTTGCCGGGTCACATCGGCCAGCTGGCGCATAAAATGCAGTGCAGAAGAGCGGCTGCGGGAAGGTTTGAATTCCCGGACCCGCTGATCATCCTGTAGTACCCCACCGGCACGGTCTCCTTCGGACAAGGTTTTCCACAGCAATAATGCCGTTACCTCGGCGGCCACCACACTTTTAAAACAGCCCCGGGTACCGAAAAACATTGGTGCCCGCAGATCCAGCCACACCAGCACCGGCTTCTCGCGTTCTTCCTGAAACACTTTGGTATATACCTTGCCACTGCGAGCGGTCACTCGCCAGTCGATAGTGCGGATATCATCACCGGCCTGATAGGGCCGTGATTCGGCAAAATCCATGCCACGCCCCTTGAAACGCGAACGGTGCATCCCGGTATGCTTTGCCCGTGCATGACGCCTGGCCAGATTAAGGGTACGCACCTGATCCTGCACGCGTAGTAACGATTGCAGCGAGCTGAATACCAGTCCGTCACCGGCTCTCATCAGGGAACAGCCACCAGAGCCAGCAATTCATCAATCACCTGCGTTGAGGTCATGCCATCCGCTTCCGCCTCAAAGGTCAGCAGGATACGGTGTCGCAATACATCATGGCTGATCGCCTGCACATCTTCCGGGCTGACAAAATCACGCCCGGCCAGCCAGGCATGCGCCCGTGCGCAACGATCCAGCGCTAACGAGGCCCGTGGGCTGGCTCCATAGGCAATGCGTCCGGCCAGTGTATTCCCGTAGCGTTCCGGAGAGCGGGTCGCCAGCACCAGCTGCAACAGATAATGCTCGACATTATCCGCCATATAAATATCCAGTACTTCCCGGCGAGCATTGCGAATATCCTCACCACTGACCACCGGATCATCAGTCAATGAAGCACGGTTCACTTCGGCCACCGCTTCCTTGCGCCCCAGTAACAGAATCAGCCGCTCTTCCTCGGCGGTGGGATAATCGACAATGACATGCATCAGAAAACGATCCAGCTGCGCCTCCGGCAGGTGGTAGGTGCCTTCCTGTTCAATCGGGTTCTGGGTCGCCATGACCAGAAACGGATCCGGTAACGGCCAGGTGGTGCCCGCGACCGTAATCTGCCGCTCAGCCATCGCTTCCAGCAACGCAGACTGCACCTTGGCCGGTGCCCGGTTGATTTCATCGGCCAGAATCAGGTTATGGAACAACGGCCCCTGCTGAAACTGGAAACTACCATCATGGGGGTGAAACACCTCGGTCCCGGTAATGTCCGCAGGCAACAGGTCAGGGGTAAACTGTACGCGATGAAAGTCGCCCTCAATGCCCTGCCCCAGCATCTGGATGGCACGGGTTTTCGCCAGCCCCGGAGCGCCCTCTACCAGCAGATGACCATCGGCCAGCAAGGCAATCAGCAGCCGGTTAATGAGATTTTTCTGGCCAATAATTTTTCGTTCCAGATACTGGCCTAACTTGTCAAAATTGTATTTTTGATTCATGCTCATTGATCATTG
>PDRT01000098.1 GCA_002746895.1 Thiothrix nivea | reverse complement strand
GGTGCCGGTTACTCCGATAGTCAGGGTTTGTTGCTGAACCTGGGAGTGAAGCAGGATAACTTCATGGGCACCGGTAAAAGCCTGGAAGTTGACTTTGATAACAGCAAGGTCAATAAAAATTACCGGATTTCCTATACCAATCCTTATTATACGCAAAGTGGTATCAGTCGTGGCTTTAGCCTCTACTACCGTGAGTATGATGCCAAGGCTGAGGACATTTCCGAATATGCAACCAACCGTTTCGGTGGTTCGGTGAATTTCGGAATTCCGCTGAGCGAACATAATGCCGTCAATATTTCGGCAGGCCTTGAGCAGCAGGAAATTATACTCGGTGATGATCCGGCGGATCATATTAATGAATTTACACTGAAACATGGTTATGAATATAACCAGATACCATTGAGAGTCAGTTTTGTGCATGACTCCCGTGACCGGGTGATTTTCCCGACCAAGGGGCAGCGCCATAGTGTATCGTTGCAGGCAACCTTGCCGGGCAGTGACCTGGAATACCAGAAAGTCAGTTACAGTGGTGCATACTACAAGGCGATTACGGACGATATTACCTTCGCCCTGAAAGGCCGGATTGCCACCGGTTCCGGGCGTGGCGACCTTGATGGTCTGCCCTTCTTTGAAAAGTTTAATGCCGGGGGCATTCGTACCGTACGCGGTTTTAAAAGTAGTAGCCTCGGGCCACGGGATTCCAAGGGGGATACCAAAGGGGGTGATTTGCTGGTGACCGGTTCTGCACAGGTCTTGTTCCCTGTGCCTTTCGCCAGTGATATGAAAAATCTGCGCCTGAGTGCCTTTATTGATGCGGGCAATGTATTTGAAGACCTGGATGCTTTTGAGGCCGATGAAATTCGTTATTCCGCAGGCATCGGAGCCGTTTGGTTGTCACCGTTGGGACCGTTTGAAATCAGCTATGCCAAACCGCTGAACAGTAAAGATGGAGATGAGGAAGAAGTTGTACAGTTTAGCATTGGGGCATCTTTCTAAATACCGGCTTAAATACTCATTGTTTCAGGGTTTGATGATCTGTATTGGCCTGTTGGGTCTGGCGCTGTGGACGGTTGTTGGTTCGGCACAGGCGCACACGGACGTGAATCATCACTGTAGCCTTGCTGTCGTGAAAATGGGGATGATCATGCGCAGTGCCCCACAGGCTGAAGCTGCCAGTAAGGGGCTGCACGCCCGTTTTGCCGAGCGCGAGGAAGCACTGGCGGAAAAGCAGGAAGCGGTGCAGAAGGCAGAAGATGAATACCTGAAAAAACGCCGGGATTTATCGGATAATGAACAGGCCCGTCTGGAAAGTCAGTTGCGGGTGCGCCAGCGTGAATTGCGGCGTGAACGTGAGGATCTGCGTGAAGAAGTGCGAGTGGCCAAGGATCAGGCGCTAAGCAATCTGCAAAAGACCGTGGCCGAAGCCATTGAAGCGATCCGTGCGCGGGAAAATATTGATATTGTTTTCCGGGAAAATGATTTTATTGTGGCCAGTCAGCGGGTTGATATTACGGCGAAAGT
>PDRT01000045.1 GCA_002746895.1 Thiothrix nivea | reverse complement strand
TGCCAGCAGCATCAGCAGCAAGATGAACGGAATTTGCCACAGCCAGAACTCGTCCGGGCTGAGTAGCATC
The DNA here is from genome assembly GCA_002746895.1 of Thiothrix nivea. Taxonomy (GTDB): domain Bacteria; phylum Pseudomonadota; class Gammaproteobacteria; order Thiotrichales; family Thiotrichaceae; genus Thiolinea; species Thiolinea nivea_A. The sequence goes on along the minus strand of PDRT01000045.1, from coordinate 8,983 downwards.
ATTAAACCGGTAATTCCCGCACCAATCCCTAGCCATTTCGGCCAGTCCTCAGCCAGGCGACGTTTATAACGTGAGAAAATACTGTCCGAACGCCGGGCGTTCTGGCCTTTGCGGAACAAAAAATAATGCATTCTCGCTTTCAGTTCACCGGAACGAATGCGTTCAAGCAGATCGTTTAGCCGGTTGCCTTTTTCAGGCGGGTTATTTGCCGAATCTTGTGTCTGACCTGAATTTGCCATGGTATTTCCGCTGTCTGTACTTGTTGTCTTATTATGGCTGTCGCGCCAGTTTTATTGATCATTATCACCCATTTGTCTTACGCATAGCATTGGCCACCCGATCAATGGTCGATGAAGGGATGTACTGGTCGATTTTTCCTTCTTCAATCAGGTCTTCCACTAATTGTCGATCTGTTACAATTGGAACGTCTTCAATCTGGGCGATTTCAACCATTTTACGAGCCATCGCCGCTTTACCAATTGCCACTACTAATGGCAGCGGTGTCTCACCTGGCTGGTAATACAGTGCCACAGCCAGACCGATATCGATCACCACCAGTCGTGCCGTTTTCAGGCGGGTACGCATATCCTGTTCGTTCATTTCCCGGCGCACGGTCTCTCTGGCACCTCTAACATGCGGGTCACCGAACATGTCTTTCATCTCACGTTTGACTTCGTCTTTGGTCATCTTCTGGTCTTTTGCAAACTGGGCTTTCTGGAAGGCAAGGTCAAGAATGGCCATGACCAGCATCAGTGGCAGCACGATCATCATCAGGGTGATAAATAGATCGGAGAAAATCGACACCTGACACATCACATTGCACTGATTGATTTCGTTGAGCAGCTCACTGAGTCCCAGGTAGGTAACATAGAACAGGGCAAGGGCGGTAAGTATCGTTTTAATCAGTGAAAATACGGTATTGACCAGTTGTTTGGCCGAGAAAATCCGTTTAAAACCGGAGGCAAAACTGATCTTGCTCATCTTCGGCATTACCGGCTCAAAGGCAAAGACAACACCAAACTGCAGCACATTACTGAGGATACCGGTGACAATAATCAGGGCAACAAACGGCAGAATAATGGTACCGACTACCAGCTCGACAAAAATATCTGTGGCATTCCCCACTGCCTGTGTGAAAGACAGGGTTTGTAAGCCGGGAATGAGGATAAACAGTTCAACCATTTTTTCCAGCAGCCAGCCACCGGCCAGCCAGAAATAGATGGTACCAACCAGCATGATGAATGCAACCGCCATCAGCCATTGATCAGTCCGTTCAGTATGTGCAGGTTGCTGCCGAAATTAATAAACGTATCGCGTAGATAATGGCCAATGATAATCACATAGAAAATCAGCGAGAAAAAAACCAGCGCACTTTTAATTGGCATGGCAATTAAAAAGATATTGAGCTGCGGCAGATAACGTCCGACCAGGCCAGTACCAAAATCAATGATGAGCATCAGGCCGATAAATGGCCCGGCTACCAACACAATGGTGTAAAACAGTAAATCCAGCTGTTGTAAAAAGAAATCAGCAGAATCGCCAGTAAATTCAGGGATAAAACGATCCAGCGGCCAGGTTTGATAGCTGAGCATAACCGTTTCCATCAGCATCAGAAAACCGCCACTGACAAACAACATTACGGTAGCCAGTTGTGCCAGCAGGTTACCCAGCGGGGAAACCATACCGGTCACCGGAGGCGAGAAAAATAATGCACTCATGGCGCCGCGCTGTAAATCGATAATGAAGCCGACACCCCGCATGGCCCAGAACGGCAGACTCATTGCATAGCCGAGTAACAGACCAATCATGCCCTCCTTGACGATCAGCGTCATCAGCGCAAGGGCATTCAGCTCCATGTCAATTACCTGACTGTGAGTCAGTGGTAGCACCGTAAACGACAGTACCACCATCACACCGTTGCGGATTAAGGCCGGGAAAATAGCTTGGGCAAACATGGGCATAATGCTGAATACCACCATAATTCTCGGTGCGGTGAGAATCAGTGCGAAGAGCCAGGTTTGTAAGGCCGTTATTTCCCCGGTCATGTTACACCTGTGGAATCAGATCAAATATCTGCACTGCAAAAGCATAAAGTTCCGGCCCCAGCCAGCGCAAGGTGGCAGCCAGCGCGATCATGACAGCCACCAGTTTAAAGCCGTGTGGCAGTGTCTGCTCCTGAATGGAGGTCAGGGCCTGAAACAGACCGATAATCAGGCCGACAAACGTGGCAGCCAAAATCGCCGGTAGCGACAGGAAAAGCACCAGTTGCATTGCCTGAGCGGAAAGGTGAAGCAGATTTTCTTCGTTCATCAGCGTCAGCTATAACTCAGTAGTAGTCCGTGAATTAATCGTGACCACCCGTCAACCAGTACAAACAGCAACAGTTTAAAGGGGAGTGAAACGATAATCGGCGAGACCATAATCATGCCCAGTGACAACAATATATTTGATACAATCAGGTCAATGATAATAAAGGGCAGATAGATCAAAAAACCAATCTGGAAGGCCACGGTCAGCTCACTGACCAGAAAGGCAGGGATCAGCACCAGCAGGTTACGTTCATCGACTGACTCTGAATATTTTTCCGGCCAGATACGCTGGGTGGTTTCGACAAAAAACTGCCGCTCTGCCGGTTCCGAATGCCGTTCCAGAAAATCCTGTAGCGGCCCGGCACTTTCGCTGAGGGCGGTACGGAAACCGGGATTTTGTATGTCGGTCAGTTCAATCCCCTGATTGGTAAAGATTTCCTTGGTCTCCATGACCACCGGAGCCATAATGTAGATACTCAGGATAATAGCGATACCACTAAGTGCCATATTGGGCGGTTCCTGCTGTAAACCCAGTGCAGTCCGGGTCAGTTGCATCACCACCATCAGCTTTACAAAGGAACTGACCAGAATGGCAATAAATGGTGCCACCCCGAGCAATAACAGCAAGCTGATCAGCAGAATGGGATTCGGAAAAGACTCCATAATATCCGTGACTCTCTATAATTTAACGGGCACCGAACAGGCTCAAAATCCTGATACCGATACGGCCATCAATTTCCACCAGCTCGCCGGTACCGATTTGCTTGTTCTGGGCACGGATCTTTACAACTTCCGGCAGATTACCTGGCAGATCCATGACATAGCCGGGACGCAGCTGTTTCAGTTCATTAAAGGACATCGTTTTATGCCCGAGGTCAAAAGTCAGTTGTACCGGAACTTTATTGATCTGTTCCGCATTACTCTGTTGTTCTTCGTCAGTCATGGCATTCCAGTCTGTGGTTATGGTTAAGGTTTTGTGCTGTTCTTCACTCATATTCAGCTGTGCCAGACAAGCCATATCTGCTGTCAGTCTCAGCCGTAATTGCTGGTTATTGTGGAAATCGTTACTGTCCGGTAACAGTACATCTGAGACCGCCAGTTTATTAATTTCTTCAATGGTCAGTCGGGTCTGACCAATTTCCAGATGCACCCGGATTTCCAGCATTTCCCAGCCTTCATTCATATCCGAAGGCCAGAAACGCATCCGCTCCTGTAACAGCGGGTATAACCGTTCTTCCAGCATCAGTAACCCGCTGATGGTGCGGATATTACGGCCTTCCGGTTTTGTGCGATTGGCCTCAATCAGTTCAAAACCCACCGGCAGGGTATACAGGCGGCTGTTTTGCTCTACTGACAGGGATTGCAGGGTGATCTTGCTGGCTAACGCATTTTCGCCCTGGGTCAGCAGTGCATCCATGGCATTCTCGGTGATCGCCAGTCCGAGATTCTCCGGCAGGCGGCTGAGCATTCCTTCCGGGATAAAGACCCGGATATTGTCCGGTACCGGCCAGTCGGATAGCCATAAACCGGCGGTGGAATCACCAATACCCAGTGTCAGCCCGATCGGGAAAATGTGCTGGCGCTGTACCTCGCCCGGAAACAGCCGCAGCCGCAACAGGCGGTTTTCGTCCAGCTGAAATGAGTAGGCCTGTGACTTGTTGAGCAACAGATTATTAATGCGCATGGCCGGAGCTGACCATGCGGCAGGCTTGTAGGGGGTGACTCTCAACCTTTGGCTATTACTCATTGTTTTTATTCTTCTAAACTCAACTGCGGTACCCTCTGTACATGCAAAGTGATCGTCGTGATAATCGTTGTAGTCGCTCTGGTAACAAACGGAGTATTCACATGACCCGGCGACAGGGCATTTCTGCCAATCCTAAAACCGGAAAGAAATGCCCGCAAATTCATCAGATAAAAGGGAAAAGGCAGAGCACCGTAATCGTATCTGCTAATCTGGCGGTAATATAGTTTATCTATAGCCCGACAGGGTGGGGCTAACGGCTATAGCGGATAATTGGCAGGAATTACACGACAGCAGGTCATACAGAATCACACATACGGAATACTTAACCTTGTACAACAGGCTCTGTACGGCCGAGTTGAGCTTCTGTTATTCTCACTCTTATGAAAATGAGCGAGTTTATCCTGCCGGTGCGGGTGTATTACGAGGACACAGATGCCGGTGGTGTGGTTTATCACAGTCAGTACCTGAATTTTATGGAACGTGCCCGCACGGAATATCTGCGTGACCTGGGCTATGATCAGGATGTTCTGACCGGTGAATTAAATGTCTTGTTTGTGGTGCGTCGTGTGCAGATTGACTATCTGCGCCCCGCCCGTTTCAATGATCAGCTTGAGGTATGCACTGCGGTGGAAAAACTGGCACGGGTCAGCGTGGAATTTCGTCAGACGGTGCGGCGGGTAAATGAACCTGCGCCCTTATCGTCCGGGGCATCTACCGCAACGGGGCAAACAGAACTGACCCGGGCAACGGTGAAAGTGGCCTGTATCAATGCAACCAGTTTCAAACCGGACGCGATACCTCAGTCTATAAAAGGTGCATTATCCGGTGACTACTGATTTATCCATTATCCAGTTGATTCTGGATGCCACGCTGGTGGTTAAAATTGTTATGAGCCTGCTGGTGCTGGCTTCACTGCTATCGTGGACACTGATTATTCTGAAAAGCGGCAGGCTGAAACGGGCCAGACGGGCAGCGGATCGTTTTGAAACCCGTTTCTGGAGCGGAATCTCGCTGAATGAACTGTATGATGAGCTGGGACGTGAACCGGAGCGGCAGGGACTGGAACGGATTTTTTACGATGGTTTCCACGAATACATCCGGGCCATGAAAACTGACCCGGCAGCCCGGTTGTCGATGAGTGATGCGGTACAGCGTTCCATGCGGGTGGCAACCTCCAAGGAAGTGGACAGTCTGGAGCAGAACCTGGCTTTTCTGGCAACAGTCGGTTCGACCAGCCCCTATGTCGGACTATTCGGTACGGTGTGGGGAATTATGAATGCCTTTATCTCGTTGGGCAAAATGCAACAGGCAACACTGGCCGTGGTCGCACCGGGGATTGCGGAGGCACTGATTGCGACAGCAATCGGCCTGTTTGCGGCGATTCCGGCGGTGGTGGCTTACAACCGCTTTAATGATCACATTGACCGGCTGGCGGTGCAGTACGATAATTTCCGCGAAGAGTTCACTGCCCTGCTGGAACGTCAGGCTTCAGCACAAAAACGATCGGCAGTATGAGAAAAAGGAAATGAGATATAGCCGTCGCACCCGCAAATCCATGGCGGAAATGAATGTAGTGCCTTACATTGATGTCATGCTGGTATTGCTGGTAATTTTTATGGTGACCGCGCCAATGATGCAGATGGGGGTAGAAATTGATCTGCCGGATGCCGATGCAAAATCCTTGAATGCGAATAATCAGCAGGAACCTTTGATTATTTCTGTGGACCAAAGCGGACAGTACTTTTTATCCAACCAGACGCCACTGAATGATGCAGAGCTGCATCATTACATTGCACAACAGGTCGTGGCACAACCCGGACAGCGACCCATTTACATCCGTGCTGCGGCCAGTGTGGAATATCAGCACCTGATGCGGGCGATGGCCGCAGCGCAACAGGCCGGAGCGGAAAAAATAGGTTTAATGGCTGAACCGCTGAGTGCGGAGCCATAGATAATCAGCAATTAGCCGGACAACCGGTTTTAAAACCACAGCAAATTTAATGGCAAATATAATCATTATCAGTTGATATGTTGAAAGAACTTCTGAAAAACCCGACTGCCTTGTTCTGGGCTGTTATGCTGCACATTGCTGTGGTCGGACTGCTGCTGTTTGGCCTGGCTAACCGCAAGAAGCCGGAGCCACCGCCAGTGGTCGAACCGGTGGAGCTGATCAGCAATGTCCCCGGCAATACGGGGAATCCAGCCATGTCGTTGAAACAGGAAGCGGCTTCAGAGCCACCAACCGCCGAGAGTGCGGAAATTACCCCGCCTGAGGTCGACAAGGCTTTGGCTGCAAAAGCCCTGGAAGCAGAGAAGCAACGGCTGGCCGCCGAACAGAAGCTGCGTGAACAACAAGCGGAGCTGGAACGCATTAAACGGCTGGAAGCCGAGCGGGAACGTCAGCGCCAGATAGAACAGCAGCTGGCAGAAGAACGCCGCAAGACCGAGAAAGCGCGGCAACAGGCGGAACAGGCACGACTGGAGCGTGAAGCTGCTGCAAAAAAGCTGGAAGCCGATCGCAGACAATGGGAAAAGAATCAGCAAACGCTGCGTGAATTACAGGCCGAAAAGGAAGCGCAACAAGCACGTATTCGCCGTGCTGAGGAGCTGGCCCGCGAAGCAAAAGAGGCCGAAAAGCGCCGTGCTGAAGAAGTGCGTCAGCTGGCGGAAGAAAAAAAACGTCTGGAAAAAGAACAGGCCGAAAAAGAGCTGGAACGGAAAAAAGCCGCCTTTCGGAAACGCTGGGAAGCGGAGCAGGCAGAAAAAAAACGTAAGGAAGCTAAGGAGGCCGAAAAGCGCCGTTTAGCGGCATTAAAGAAAAAAGCGGAAGAAGAAAAAGCTCGCCAGGAAAAAGAGGAACTGGAACGCAAACGTGCTAAATACCATAAGCGCTGGCAAGCTGAGCAGGAAAAGAAAAAACAGGAAGCCGAAGAAGCGAAACAGCGTGAAGAAGCTGAGAAAAAGCGTCTGGCTGAGCTGAAGAAAAAAGAAGCGGAAGAAAAAGCCCGTCAGGAAAAAGAGGAAAAGGAACGCAAGCGTGCCGAATACCACAAGCGTTGGCAAGCTGAACAGGAAAAGAAAAAACAGGAAGCCAAGCAGGCGAAAGCACGGGCCGAAGCGGAACAGAAACGCCGCAAAGCTGAAGCCCGGCAACAGGCTGCCAATGCGGCAGCGAACCTTAATACTCCAAACCGGCAGGGCAATGGCAGTGGTGCGGTGTCCGGTGAATTACGGCGTGCCGGTATCGCATGGGGCAATGCCATTAAACGTCAGGTCAGTTCCAACTGGAATTTACCGGCAGACACTTTTGGGATGCAGGCGACGGTTGCTCTATCCATTCGTCCGCCGGGGATGATCCAGCAGATGCGTGTCACCAACTGTCAGGGCAGTCAACCATTTTGTGACTCACTCATTACGGCCATACGTAAATCTGAACCTTTCCCCCGTCCTGCCATGGCAGAGGTTTTTAATATTCCATTAAAATTAATTTTCGAGCCAAACTAATGAAACATCCTTGCAGACTGCTATTTAATGTCCTGCTGCTGTTAGTGGCAGGTTTTATGTTATCAGCCACCGCCCGAGCGGAACTGGTCATTCGCATTACCGAAGGGGTCAGTGATGGCCTGCCGATCATGATTGTGCCATTTGAAGGTACCGGAGTATCACGGATTATCGAAGATGACCTGCGCCGCAGTGGACGGTTTAATCTGGTCAACCCGGCACGGGCCGGCCAGCCAATGCGTTTCAGACAACCGTTTCAGCCAACATTGCTGAAAAATGCCGGAGCGGAGTATGTGGTGACAGGCCGGTTAAACAACGGGCTGGAATTTGAGCTACTGAATGCAGTGACCGGGGCGCGGGTTGCCTCATATCTGATTCCACCACACAGCAGCCTGCGCAGTATGGCACACAAAGCCGCCGACCAGATTTATCAGCGTCTGACCGGGCAACGGGGAGCCTTTGATACCCGTATCGCCTATGTTTCGGCCAGTGGCCCACCGCGTCAACAGATTTATCGGCTGATTGTTTCGGATGCCGATGGTTTTAATCCCCGCACGGTGATGACCTCTGATAAGCCGGTGATGTCACCGACCTGGTCACCGAATGGCCGCCAGCTGGCCTATGTCTCGTTTGAAAGTGGTCGTTCAGCGATTTATGTACAGAATCTGCTGACCGGTGAGGCGCGTGTTCTGGCCAGTGGCGAGGGCATGAGCGGGGCTCCGGCCTGGTCGCCGGATGGCCGTCGTATCGCCATGAGCCTGTCCAAGGAAGATAATGCGGACATTTATGTCGTCTCAGCAACCGGTGGTGAGACGCGCCGCATTACCCGTTCGCGGGGGATTGATACCGAACCGGCGTGGGCCAATGCGATGACCCTGATCTATACCTCGGATCAGGGTGGCAAACCACAATTGTACCGTACTTCAGCAAATGGTGGTGATGGCTCGCGGCTGACCTTTAACGGCAGTGAAAATTCTGCGGCCAGCGTGGTAGGTAATTCGGTGGCGATGGTGCGCCAGAATGGTAATGTGTCGCATATTGCGCTGATGAATGCAGCCAGCAAGGCCAGTACCCTGTTGTCACGGGGGGGGCGTTATGATGAATCACCGTCACTGGCTCCGAACGGCAGTATGGTGATTTATTCGACGGAAGAAAGGGGGCGTGGTGTGCTGGCAATTGTCAGCAGTAACGGTAAGGCCCGACAGATTTTATCGGCGCAGAACGGTCATGTCCGTGATCCGGCCTGGTCGCCTTATATCAATTAACAAGGACAGTAGAAATGAAGATTAAATTAGTCATTGCGTTGGCCGTGGTCAGTACCTTTTTAGTCGCCGGGTGCAGCACGCAAAATAAAAAGCCGGCTCCAGGTAGTGGACAAAGCGGTGCGATAGCCGGACACGGTAATAATTACGTTAATGGTTCTGAT
>PDRT01000097.1 GCA_002746895.1 Thiothrix nivea | reverse complement strand
GCGATGATCAAAACCGACGTGTTTAAAACGGATGTCAAAAACGTGTTCCCGATCATTCGCCCGGATGGCAGTGACTCGGCCTCGCTGGATAATGCCTTGGAATTTATGTACCTGTCCGGCTATTCGCTGCCACATGCCATGATGATAATGGTACCGGAGCCCTGGGCAAACCATGAAACCATGTCGCAGGAAAAGAAAGCCTTTTACCAGTATCACAGCTGCATGATGGAGCCGTGGGACGGCCCGGCAGCGATGGGCTTTACCGATGGTACGCTGGTTGGTGCGACACTGGACCGGAACGGCCTGCGCCCTTCACGTTATTATCTGACCAATGACGACATGATTATTCTGGCCTCCGAAGTCGGCGTACTGGAAGAGCTGGATCAGCGCAGTGTCATCTCCAAGCAGCGGCTGGAGCCGGGCCGGATGCTGGTGGTGGATACCGCCGAGGGCCGGATTATTTCCGATGAGGAGATCAAGCATCAGATTGCCACTGAAAAGCCTTACGGCGAATGGCTTCAGCAGCAGATGATCAGCATGGAAGAATTGCCGGAGCCGGAAGCCTTCCCTGCCCCGGACCCCGACACGCTGATCCAGCGCCAGAAAGCATTCGGTTACACCTATGAAGATGTGCGCAAGACCATTCTGCCAATGGCACGTGACGGTATTGATCCACTGGGCGCAATGGGTACGGATGCGCCGGTGGCGGTGCTGTCGAAAAAATCGCAGCCGCTGTATAACTACTTCAAGCAGCTATTCGCACAGGTGACCAATCCGCCGATTGATGCGATCCGGGAGGCAATCGTTACTTCCTCACTGACGACACTGGGCAGTGAGGGCGATCTGACTCACCCGACACCGCAAACCTGTCATCAGATTACCCTGAAATCGCCGATTATCAGTAACCGCGAAATTGCCAAACTGAAAACCATTCAGCACCCGGGTTTTCGTGCTGCCCGCCTGCCGATTCTGTTTGCAGCCATGGGGGGTTCCGGTGAGCTGGAAAAAGCACTGGACAGGCTGTTTGAGCAGACTGATCAGGAAATCGAAAACGGGGTCAACCTGATTATCCTCAGTGACCGCGGTACCGATGAAAATAATGCACCAATACCGTCACTGCTGGCCGTGGCCGGTCTGCACCATCACCTGATCCGGGCCGGTACCCGCACCAGGGTCAGTATTATTCTGGAATCCGGTGAGCCGCGTGAAGTGCACCACTTCGCCGTATTACTTGGTTACGGTGCTGATGCCATCAACCCGTATGCAGCCTGTGAAACCATTGATGATCTGATTCGTGAAGGTTATCTGGCTGATATTGAGTATGTGCCTGCGGTACTGAAATACATCAAGGCGGCTACCAAGGGCGTGATCAAGGTGATGTCCAAAATCGGCATTTCCACAGTGCAGTCTTACCGGGGCGCACAGATTTTTGAAGCCATCGGTATCAGCCAGCCAGTCATCGACCGTTATTTCACCGCTACGGTATCACGGGTGGGGGGCATTGATCTGGAGACCATTGCCGAGGAGGCTTTACGCCGCCATCGCCGTGCCTTCGATTTCCATGACTCGGGACGCCGTTCATTGCAGTCCGGTGGTGCCTTCCAGTGGCGCAGTGG
>PDRT01000068.1 GCA_002746895.1 Thiothrix nivea | reverse complement strand
TGAGTATCTTGTCATCGGTGATTTTGAGGGCTACCTTCACTGGCTGCATACTGAAACCGGTAAAATAGCAGGCCGTCTGCGCAGCGACCCCGCCGGTTACAACGTCCCACCGCTGGTTGATGGAAATGTGGTTTACAGTTTCGGCAAAAATGGTATTCTTGCGGCTCATACCCTGCAATAGCCGCACGGCATTAATGAGATCATGAAACCAGCACTTGCGCTTATTGGCCGCCCCAATGTCGGCAAATCCACCCTTTTTAATCGCCTGACCCGTTCGCGTGATGCCCTGGTAGCCAACTTCCCCGGCCTGACCCGTGACCGTAAATACGGTACTGGTGAAGCCCTTGGCCGCGAATATCTGGTTATTGATACCGGTGGCCTTAGCGGCGAACAGGAAGGCATTGATGAGTACATGGCGAAACAGACGCTGGCGGCGATTGATGAAGCCGATGGTGTGTTGTTTCTGGTCGATGGCAAACAGGGTCTGAATGCCGGTGATGAACTGATCGCCAATCACATTCGCCAGACCGGCAAACCGGTATTTCTGCTGATTAATAAAACTGACCGGATTGACCCGGATCAGGCCGCCGCAGATTTTTACAGCCTTGGTTTCACTGCCGTATTTACCATCGCCGCCGTGCATAATCGCGGTGTCACCTCAATGCTGGAGCAGGTGCTGGCGCATTTTCCGGAGGATGGCGAACAAGCAACAACAGATGAAGACGACGACAGTATCCGGATTGCCTTTGTCGGTCGCCCGAATGTTGGCAAGTCAACCTTGGTCAACCGAATGCTGGGTGAGGAACGGGTCATTGCCTACGATAAGCCCGGCACCACCCGCGACAGTATTTTTATCCCCTTTGAGCGTGACGGTCAGAAATATACACTCATTGATACCGCCGGGGTCAGACGCCGCAGCCGGGTCAATGAAACGGTCGAAAAATTTAGTATTATCAAAACGCTGGAAGCCATTAAAGCCGCCCATGTGGTGATTATGGTGGTTGATGCACAGGATACCATCGCCGAACAGGATGCCCATTTACTCGGGCTGATTCTGGATGCCGGACGTTCGCTGGTGCTGGCCGTGAATAAATGGGACGGACTGGCTCCTGATGACCGTGAGCGGATTAAACACCAACTGGCGATAAAACTGTCGTTTCTGGATTTTGCCGAGCGGCACTTTATTTCAGCACTGCATGGCACTGGAGTCGGCCTGTTATACCAGTCGATTCATAAGTGCTACGCATCCGCAATGATTAAAGTACCGACTTCACGGCTGACGCGGATTATGGAAACCGCGTTACAGATGCACCAGCCACCGCTAGTCAATGGGCGACGGATTAAATTGCGCTATGCACATCAGGGTGGCAGTAACCCGTTTCTGATTGTAATTCATGGCAATCAGACGGAAAAAGTCCCACATTCTTACCAGCGCTATCTGACTAATTATTTTCGTGAGACACTGAAACTGGCGGGCACACAGGTGAAACTGGAGTTTAAAACCAGTGAAAACCCTTATGAGGGACGACGGAATAAACTCACCCCGCGCCAGCAGCATAAAAAGAAGCGGCTGATGAAGTTTGTTAAGCGGAAGTAATAAACTTAACAGCGAAGGTTTTCAGTTCATTGACAGGATTATATCAATCTACCTGGAATAGCCGCTGGCGCTGGTGGGTAATGGTACAGATCGGGCACAGTTGCTCCGCCTGACGGCTGTTGGCGAGCGGATAGTGAAACGGGTTGCCACAGCGGATGCAGTTTGCGCTCAGCAATGTTATCCGACGGGTTGATAAGGCTGACATATTTTTTATCCGGATGGCTTTGGGCTGCTGGTCACAGGCTTCCACACAGATATGACAACCGGTACAGTTCTCCGGTGTAATCTGATAAGCCGGTTCAGGTTCGGTTACAGAATCAGGTGAGTCATGATGACCAGATTCATATGTTATATCGGTGGATGTTGAACGATTACCTAGGCCATTATCACTGAATGTTATCGCCTGATGCGGACAGAGTCTGATGCAGGCGTCACAGCCATTGCAGTATTCAGGATCAAATTCCGGTACATAGGGATACAGCGGCTGTTGTACAGGTTGCCGCTCATGTTGTAACTGTTCCGGAGGTAGTGGCAGTTTTTTCGCCCAGGCCCCAGAGGTATGCGGGTTAGTTGACTCACCGAGGCTGTATTCCACTGCCCGGATGGCGGCATTTTTTAAAAAGTAACGCCGCTGGCTGATGGACTCGTTGTCCGTTGCGGTTTTTTTGGGCAGACAGGCTGTCCACTGTGTACCTGAGACCTGGGCATGGCGCAGGGTAGTGGCGGAACGACTGAGCAATAACTGATTCAGTTGTTGCAGACGGCGGCGAAACGGGTCAGGATCATGGCCAGATTGCCGGGTATGGCGGGAGCAGCGGGAGCAGCGGGAGCAGTCGCCACGGGTCGAAATAATTTGCCGGTAACCCGCCTGATAGTAATTCAGCAGGGTATGCTGAGTAATGGCATGCAGGCAGGGCACAACACCGGTATCAGCTCCGGTTGCTGCGGCTTCGCAGGCAAACAACAGGGTTTTCTGTTGTTGATACTCAGTACGGCCAGCGGATAAGGGAACTTCCAGCGCAGATTCAGGACAGGCAGCGACACATAAACCACAACCGTCACAACGCCCGGTATCAATCGCCAGTTTGTCATCATCCAGTTGCCAGGCATCCTGTGGACAGCTGTCCACACAATAGTCACAGTCTGATATTTCGCAATGGCTATGCACGCAGCGTTGTGGGTGAATTTCGGGAATCACCCACTCATGCTTAAGTTGCCTGAACCACTCAGCCGGAGATGCCATTGTCTGTTCTGTTTACCAGCTGGCCGCTGTTCCCGGATAGTACTGCAAGGGCTGGGTTGATACGGTTGCCTGTGGATGTTTCGTTTGCATACGCTGTTCAATCTCCTCACTGGTGGGGCGTGGCTCATCCAGAATCACCGCCATCAGATCCCTGATCTGCTCAACATATAGCCCGGTCAGCAAACCAAGGCTGGCATAGAATGCAGTATTACAGCGTTGTGACACCCGGCGGCCAAAGGGTAACAACCAGCGTAACAGGTGTTCATCCATGAATATGGCGGCTTTCTGCATGGTTTCCGGTTGTTCTGCTCCTGCCTTTTCCAGCAGATGAGCCGTGAACAGCAGTTCATTGACCAGGTGATCATCCGCCATACGCCGCCAGTTAGGCACTGTCAGATCATACTGTTTGTACCATTCACGCACCTGAAACATGGGCTGCTGACAGACCAGCTGTTCGTCATCCAGCCACGCAGACTCACTGGGATAGGCATGCAGGTTGCCATTCAGATAAATGCTGGCATAGTCCGTGGCCAGTTCATCCAGTTGTTCGGCGGACAGTTGTTCCGGCCAGCCATGCAGTAACTCACGGAGTTGCTGCACGGCCAGTTGATAAACCTCGTCTGCATTTTCTACAGCCAAGACATCCGGAAATTGAATCTGACGCAATTGCTCGTAATATTCCTGTGTCAGCTCGGTGGCATGCAGGTCTGCCAGCAGTTGCAGATCATGTGCAACCTGCTGGCAGAATTGCCGGGTCAGCGCGGATGTATCATCCATCCTATTCTTCCGCCCCGTCAGCTTCAGATTGTGCTTTCGTCCCGTCACCGTCTACCCGACCCTTGCTGTGGGCCACAAAGGCGATAGAAGGATTGGTCAGTTCCGGATTCGCCATGCTTTTTACCTGTCGCACGACGGTATCATGCGGTCCGGCAGCCTTGGTTTCATAGCTGCCGTCACGCAGCTGATCAATCGGACCAACATCCAGCACGCGCATCATACAGGCCATGACACAGTAGGGTTTCCGTCCGGCATCCATTTCATCCACACACATATTGCACTTGGAGACAATATTCAGTTCCGGAATGAATTGTGGTGCACCGTAAGGACAGGCGGCTTCACAGCGCCGACAGCCGATACACAGACTGGAATCAATATCAACAATACCATCCTTCTTGCGCTTGAAGATGGCTCCGGTTGGGCAGGTCGGCAAACAGGCCGGTTCGGCACAGTGGTTGCACGACATATTGACCTTATAAGCATACACATCCGGATAAGTACCACCCTCAGTATACATGACCCGGCGGAAGCGCGGGCCGGGTGGCAGGCCATTTTTATCTTTACAGGCCATCTCACAGGCACGGCAACCGATACAATCCACATTATTGTGAATAAATCCGAACTGTTGTGCCGGTTTAACCGGTGTATAGGTTTCCTTTTTACGGCGCTTGATCGCTTCTTTGATCTTGCCCCGGTTTTTCTGAACATTTTCGTTAGCCATGAAAAATCCTCCTCAGGCAATTATTGATCACGCCGGAATACATGGCTGCGTGCAGTCGCCAATCGATCCCAACCGGACTTATGTTGCAGGTCTGTCTTGTCAATACTGACCAATACCGTGTTATAGGCAAAAGCACCCGCCGGGCTGGGGTTATCCAGGGTCAGCATGTCCGGGTTACCGGCACGGTCAATACCGTTTTCATCCAGATCCAGCCAGGCACCTTCATAAATGACCAGTACACCCGGCATACAACGTTCTGTCACGTAAGCGGGTACCACGACGGTACCGCGGTCATTCCATACCTTAACAGTATCACCGGTTTTAATGCCCAGTTTTTTAGCATCTGAAGCATTGATTGTGACTTCCTGTTCATAGGTCTCCCGCAGCCAGCCAATATTGTTGAAGATAGAGTGGGTACGGTGACGCGGATGCGGGGAAACCAGATGAAACGGATGTTTGGCCGTTTTCTCTGTTGCACCGAGGTATTCCCAGGGCTCAATCCACTTCGGAATAGCCGGAATTTCATGACCATAAGCGGTCTTGGTCCAGTCATCATAACCTGCCAGTTTGGTCGAGAAAATCTCAATCTTTCCGGAAGGTGTTTTCCACGGTTTACCCTTTTCAACATTGTCCTGGAAAGCGACATGCGGACGATCCAGTTTAAACTTGTAGACACCCCGTCGCTTAAATTCCTCCCAGGGCATTTCCACATGCTGGTGATGCATCACCCGGTTATGCCACCAATCCTGCAGGTAGGCTTCATCCACGGCTTCATTGTCCATGAAGTAATCGCGATTGGCTTTCGGGTTATACGTCCGGCCAAACCGCTCGCCACCCAGCCGCCAGGCCAGTTCGGTATAAATCTGGAAGTCAGTCTTGCTTTCTCCCATCGGCTCAATCACTTTGGGGCGGTGGATGTAGTAATGGCCCTTGTACCAAGGCAAGGCGACATCATGACGCTCAAAGTGTGTGGCCACCGGCAACAGGACATCGGCATACAGACCGGATGGAGTAATGGTAGAATCATTACACACGACCAGATCCAGTTTATTTATCGCCTTGATTTCCTTGTTAATATTGGTGAGCTGGTTGAACCAGTCCGAACCCTGCCAGAAAATACCGCGAATATTCGGGATAACACCATCACCGGCCTGCCCTCCCGGCCAAAGCCCGATTTCCTCCCGCTTGACGTTCGGGTAATTCAGTACGGCATGTGCCCAGCGGTCTGACTTGATAGATTCATAAAACACGTTGGCATACTGGTCATACGGATAAGCTACGGCTTCTGAGTGCCAGGCCTTACCGATCCCTTCAGAACATCCACCGAGCACACCGATATTACCAGTCATGGCCTGCAAGGCTGCTGCCATGCGGTTATACTGCTCACCGTAAGCATTACGTCCCGGTGCCCAGGATGCCTTCAGTGCCGCCGGTTTGGTGGTGGCATACATTTTAGCCAGTTTTTTAATGTCATCCGCAGAGACACCGCAGATTTCAGCGGCCCATTCCGGCGTTTTCGGTGTCTTGTCGTATTTACCAAGAATATAGTCTTTAAAGTTCTCCTGACCCTGTGCCCATTCCGGCATGGTGCCTGCGTCCATACCCTGGACAAAGCGGTTGATAAACTCCTGATCATGCCAGTTGTTGGTAAAGATATGATGTGCCATACCCGCCATCATTGCTGCATCAGTATTCGGGCGGATTGGAATCCACCAGGCATCATAAGCTGCTGCCGAATCCGTGTATTGCGGGTCAATCAGTACAAACTTGCAGCCTTTTTGCTTGGCCAGGCGCATGTAATAGAAAGTGTTACCACCGTGGAAGGTATAGGCCGGGTTCCAGCCCCACATAATAATCAGCTTGGAGTGGGCAAAAGCATCATCCTCATTGCCATCCTGAATAGTCCCGAAGGTGATTTTAGAACTGAATTTGGTTCCTTCATAGGAGGGGACTGACCAGGAACTGGTGCGACAACCGTACATACCGAGGAAGCGTCCCAGCAGACCTTCAATCTGATCCGACTTGTGCAGAACACCGTATGAGGCTCCGGCATAGGACTGATCCAGCAGTGCAGTCGGACCGTACTTTGCCTTCAGGAACTCCATACGTTCGGCAACCAGATCCAGGGCAGCATCCCATGAAGCGCGTTTGAACTTGCCTTCACCGCGGGCACCGGTACGTACCATTGGGTACAGCAGGCGCTCCTGTGAGTACAGACGCGACCGGTAGGAGCGGCCACGCAAACAGGCACGCACCTGAGGCTCTTCAAAGGTATCCTTCCCAAATGCACCGTCTTTCTGATAGCGTCCGTCATCGGTGGACAGGCGAACAATGACATCACCTTTTTTGTGTGCCACCAGCATATGCCGCGAACCACAGTTATGTGCGCAGCTGGTAACCACGGTGTCCAGTTCATCATCACGAGGATAAGGTTCGTAAGCGAAGGCTTTGGCTTCTTTACTTTTAATCAGACCACCCGCTGCGATTGCTGTTGAACCCAGGGCCGAAGTCTTGATAAATGTACGCCGATCCATTTTCAGGGCAGACTGCAGGGTCTCCTTTAATGTTTTATCACTCATCGGCTGGCTCCTTTTCGTCCTTTTTGGTTTTGGCTTCCTGCCCTTTGATCAGGAAGCGGATATCAGATTCCGTCAGGCGGTCTTTAGCCCAGTCCGGTGTGGTTTTGCTCATGCCCGGCCAGGCATGACGTGGGTAAGGATAATGAATACGGTACCATGCCCGCCCACCGTGACAACCAAAGCATGTATCGGCACTGGCTTTCCCGGCCTCTTCAATGGCCTCGGGTTTCAGGAAATTGACCTGATGACGGTTGGTGCGGATCGCCGCGTGGCAAAGCAGGCAGTTATTCTGGAACAGTTTGCCACTTTCATGCCACGAACTGGGTAAACCCATGACCTTATAATTAAATTGACCATGACACATCAGGCAGGTATTGGGATTGACCATTTTACGCATGGTCAGATTCTGTCCCTGATTGCTGGCCGAACTGTTCGGTATTTCTTCACGCGGGTCATTGCCCTGATGACAGGTAGTACAATTCATGCGGGCGACCTTGTTAATAAAAGGTGCAGTCAGATGACGCTGGTGAAAGGTCATCTGGTCACCTTCGTAGGTCTCCAGCGTTTGATACCAGGCCAGCGTGTTGTCTGTCTTCAAGCCTGCCGGGGAACGGTCTGATACTTTCCTGTCCAGTATTTCCTGGTGACATTGCAAGCAGTCTTTATTAGTGGCCTGGTCAATAGCCGGTTTGAAATGAATGGGATCCCAACGTGAAGAATGATAGCTCTTGTCAGTGACCTGTTTTTCGGCTTCCTGTGTATTGGTGGCCTTGGCTGGTGTTGTCGATGATGTGGTGGTTGATGTGTTTGCTGCTTCGCTGGTCTCAGAGTCAGAGGTTGCGTATGCAGGTTGTGCAATTGCGATAACCGCACCGAACAATAGTCCTCCGACAGTTGTAACACCAGCGGACAGGAGACACCTCCCCCGTTGCCTGGTTATTGAATTCATGATGTTATTCCTGTGCCTGACACGAACTCTTGTGTGCAAGAGTCCGGTCATTATCTGATCTGAATCGGCTTCCTGCCCGGAGGTCACCGTCATTGACCTCCGAACAAAAAACCAAGTAATCCGTACAACCTTGACTGATAACTCAGGTTCTTCGGATCACTCCGGCCTCACGTTACTCCTTGGGTGGAGTCCAGGTTTTGCCGGACATACCGCTCATTCCGCCCATGCCGGACATACCGCTCATTCCGCCCATGCCGGACATACCGCTCATTCCGCCCATGCCGGACATACCGCTCA
>PDRT01000095.1 GCA_002746895.1 Thiothrix nivea | reverse complement strand
GCATTCGCCGGTGGCGTAAACCTAAACCGGTTCGCATCCACCGGTGTATTCAGTTTCATCCCCTGAAAATGGATATAGGTCTGCTGACCAAACTTGTCTTCCAGCACCATTTCCTGAATCCCCTGATGACTGATGCCAAGATCCATGCTGGTGAAGTCAGAATCTTTCTTGTGCGGAATCAGGTGGAACCATTCCAGACGGCTGCCTTCCGCCTGCATTTCCTGCACCTGAAACTGGGCTTCCACGGGCTGCTTGTTAAGCAGCATACCAACCGGTGCGGCGGACAGGGCACGGGTCGTCGGCTTCACCGTTACCTGATCCAGCTCAACATCATGTACCCAGACATTTTTGCCATCGGCGACAATCACATGCTGATCCGGCTCGGCATACTGCCAGCGAAAACGACCAGGACGCTGTAAAAATACCATACCGCGTGATTTCTGTTTCAGTTTACCCTTGTCATCAAACACTTCCTGAATAAAGCCGGACTGCATGGTATCCACCGTGGTGAAAAACTCGTTCAGTTTCTGTCGCCCCCCTTCGGCCCAGGCACTCTGCATGATGCCTGCGCTCAGTAATAATGTCGCGAATAATGTTGCTAGTTTCATTCTCATTTATCCTTATGTCGATCCATCTGTCTTGATTCAGTCTGCCACAGGTGGCGGTGCCAGTACTTCACGGGCACCGTTACTCTGTACCGGACTGACCACGCCTGCAATTTCCATATCCTCAATCATCCGGGCGGCACGATTATAGCCGACCTTCAACCGTCGTTGCAGATAAGAAATTGAAGCTCTGCGTGACTCGGTGACAACCTTGACCGCCTCATCATACAGCGGGTCCGCTTCTTCACCGGCTTCCAGAGGCTCCAGTCCGGGAATCGCATCCGAACCATCCTCCGCATCAGCTAGGACACCGGTAATATAATCGGGTTCCCTTTGCTGCTTCAGATAGGTCGCCACATCCTCCACCTCCTGATCAGTCACCAGCGCACCATGTACCCGCTGCGGCATTGAAGTTCCCGGCGGCATATACAACATATCACCGTAACCCAGCAGCTGTTCTGCCCCGCCCTGATCAAGGATGGTACGAGAATCGACCTTGGTCGACACCTGAAAGGCAATCCGCGTCGGAATATTGGCCTTAATCAGGCCGGTAATCACATCCACCGACGGACGCTGGGTGGCCAGAATCAGGTGAATCCCCGCCGCACGGGCTTTCTGCGCCAGCCGGGCAATCAGTTCCTCCACTTTCTTGCCAACAATCATCATCATGTCGGCAAATTCATCAATGACGATAACAATATATGGCAGGGTCTGTAAGGCTTCCGGCTGCATCTCCATTGACTTCATCGGATCAAACAGCGGATCAGGAATTTCCTCGCCACGATCCTGTGCCGCACGGATCTTGTCGTTAAAGCCGCCGATATTGCGCACCTTGAGCTTGGACATTAACAGATAACGCCGCTCCATTTCCGCCACACACCAGCGCAGGGCATTCGCTGCCTCTTTCATGTCGGTCACCACCGGTGTCAGCAGATGCGGGATACCTTCGTAGCTGCTGAGTTCCAGCATCTTCGGATCAATCAGGATCATGCGCACTTCTTCCGGTGTCGCCTTGTACAACAG
>PDRT01000067.1 GCA_002746895.1 Thiothrix nivea | reverse complement strand
GCCCATGCCGGACATACCGCTCATTCCGCCCATGCCGGACATACCGCTCATTCCGCCCATGCCGGACATACCGCTCATTCCGCCCATGCCGGACATACCAGACATTCCACTCATACCAGTCTGATAGCCTTTCTTGACCCAAGTCACACACATATTGCTATTATTTGGTGCGGCAGCTGTACAAGTCCATTGACCAGTTTTGTCAGGACTGCCAACAATGCCTGCGGAAGCCGTTAATGGTGTGATTAATGCGAGATTGATAGCTAATGCTAATGCTTTTTTCATATGAGATTTCTCCTCAAGATTTGAAAGTTTATATATAACGATTTATTTATAGATGACTGCGTAGTCTATTCATTTTTCCGACGTATGCCATTGACGAATGTCATATCTTGGATTCATACCGGGATGAATGAACGGAGTGAACCACTGCCCCTGGTCTTCAAGAAAATTCAGCGAATAGGGATAGGGCTTACTGATACCCTGTAGTGCAGTGTTGTACCAATTGGCATCCTTGTTAAACTCAGTAATGACAGGCGCACCAACCGGGCGTTCATACGGAGCAGTTCCGGCGATATAAGCCACATCGCCAGCCTGCACACCAGTTGCCATCATCAGGAACAAGGCTGTTTTACCCAACCTCTTCAACAAACAATACTGCATATTAATCCTCCGTGGTTTGGTGTTCTACCAATGAACACATAAAACCATAAGCATGAAACGTGCCATTCCTCTCGTTCTATTTTATCCTTATGATTTATAAGGGCATGAATCTTGCATTTTTATTTGGCCAGACCTGCCTCAATGACAAAATGTCATAATTATGACTGACATTTTGTCATTTAGAAGATAGTTCAGGACATTTTGTCATAGCTGCTCTACACTGGGGCTTCTGAGGCAGGGTTTGCATGAGGTTTGCGTGTTATGGCCGGGCAGGTACAACAATATCGAGACAATAATTTAAACCGCCGCTTTATTCTTTTTTTGCTTAGTGTACTGGGCAGTGTGTCTGCCTGTTTTCTGGTGTTGTTCTACTTTTTTTATGATGCACAGTTGACAGAAGAGCGTGCCCGGGCCTCTGCTTCGGTCAGTATGCTGTTAAAGTCATCACTGGAGCGGGCCATGTTGCGCCGGGATATTGATGGTTTACATGAGATTGTTGAAGCATTGGGGGCGCAGGATGGAATCAGCGAAGTCGTTATCCTGAATACCCGGGGTGAAGTGCGCTTTGCCTCGGAGAAACAGCGCCTGGGGACGACGGCAAAAAAAAAGGTGATGAGGGTTTGTCCTGCCTGTTTCCGGGCTGATGTGCCTGAACAACCGGTGAGCCGGTTTCTGGTGACAGAGAACGGGCAGGAGCTGTTGCGAACCGTATTTCCGGTGAGGAACAAGCCACAGTGCATCCAGTGTCATGGTAATCCGGCAACACATCCGGTCAACGGCTTGTTGATGGTGGATTACGATGCCTTGCCGATTCGGCAGCAGAGCCGGTTTCATATTTTGCTGTTGGCGACGGCGGGCAGCATTGTCCTGCTGTTTATGACGCTCAGTGCTTGGTGGTTTATGCGCCGCAATGTACTGGAACCCGTCCATAAACTGGGCCAGGCCAGTGATGCACTGGCCAAGGGTAAGCTGGATACGCAGGTGACTGTCCGCGGGAATGATGAAATGTCCGGTCTGGCGAATACCTTTAATCAGATGGCCCGGTCAATCTGTCATGCCCGGAACGTACTGATCAGCCGTGAACAGTTTTTACAGGGCGTGATTGATGCCCTGCCGGATGGTGTCCGGGTCATTGACCCTTTTTATCAGATTGTGGTTGCCAACCGTCGTTATGCACAATTAGCCGGTGTCCCGTCACCGGAAGCATTGCGGCAGCAATATTGTTACAAGGTTTCTTTTCAGCGCGATACACCTTGTCCCCCTTCTCTGAGAACCTGTCCATTGCATGTACTGAAAAACGAGCCACGAACCGGTCGGTATATTGAAAACCTGTGTCGGGAGGATGGTTCTGTCCGTGTCACGGAGGTTTATGCCGCTTCCCTGCCCATTGGTGATAAGAGTGATGACAGTGGGGGCAAGGGGGGAGACAAGGAATTTCTGGTTGTGGAGGCCGTCCGGGATCAGGAAGCCATTGTGCAATATTCACATGAACAGAAATTATCAGCCCTGGGAGAGCTGGCCGCAGGCGTGGCCCATGAGATTCATAACCCTCTGGCTTCCATTCAGATTGCCCTGGATGCAGGCCGACAAATTCTCAGGGAGACTGATGACCGCAGTGTTGTTGAACTGGGGGATTATCTGACGCTGGTCGATGAGCAGGTAGCAGCCTGTCTGGAAGTGACTCATCGGTTGATGAAGCTGGGAACCCTGTCTGGTAATTATGCCGAACTGGTCGAGGTTAATGAGGTGTGCCGTGAGGTTTTATCCCTGCTGAGTTTTGAGCGGGAACAACACGGCATTAAAATTGAGCTGGATTTTCAGCAGGACAGGCTGCGTATTCTGGCGACGGACAGTGATTTCCGGATGATCGTGCTGAATCTGGTGCAGAATGCTTTTCATGCCATGACGGACGGGGGAACACTGACGTTGCAGACGCGCCGTGAGCATGGCTTGATTGTTATATGTGTTAAAGACACCGGCATCGGCATTGCCGAAGAGGTTTTACCTTATATTTTTGAACCTTTTTTCAGTCGGCGCAATGATCAGCCCGGTTCCGGACTGGGGCTGGCAATTGTCTATTCATTAGTCAATCAGCAGGGGGGAACTGTCGATGTGGTGAAACATGAGCCGGGTAATACCGTGTTCAGACTGAAATTTCCGGATGCTGACCAGGCTAAGGAGGAGAAGTGATGATTCCGTTAATTCTGGTGGTGGATGATGACAAGACCTTAAACCGGCTGATGGTGGCGCAGCTGAATAAAATGGGTTATGCCGCGATGGGGGCAAACTCCTGGCAGGCTGCCCAGGAATATTTGCAGCAAAATGATCCTCAGCTGATTTTACTGGATTGCTGTTTACCGGATGTTCATGGTAATGACCTGGTGCCACAATTATCCCAGGAATATCCGGTGATTGTTATCACGGCTTATGGCAGTGTCAGGGAAGCGGTCGGGGCGATGAGTGCCGGTGCGGCGGGGTATTTATTAAAGCCGGTTAATATGGAGGAACTGAAGCTGGTTATAGACAAGACGCTGGAAGCGCATCACATGAAAACAGAATTTCTCTATCTGCGTGAGCAGACCCGAAAGCGCAAATCGTTCATGGTCGGGGAAAGTGCAGCACTGAAAGACGTGGAGAAAATGATTGATGCGGTGGCACCCAGTACAATGACAGTGCTGGTCCAGGGGGAAAGTGGTGTGGGCAAGGAACTGGTGGCCCGTGAAATCCATGAGCGCAGCGAACTGAAGGCACATGGTTATGTGGCACTGGACTGCTGTACGATGCAGGAAAACCTGTTTGAGTCCGAGTTGTTCGGCCATGAAAAGGGGTCATTCACCGGTGCCGATCAGCAGAAAAAAGGGCTGATCGAGAGTGCGGAAGGTGGAACCCTGTTTCTGGATGAGATCGGGGAAATCAGTCCGGTAATTCAGGCCAAGCTATTGCGCGTACTGGAGAGTGGACGTTTTCGCAGGCTGGGTGGTACGCGGGATTTGACGGCGAATGTGCGGGTGGTGGCGGCGACCAACCGGAATCTGCTGCAAATGTCACAGCAAGGCCATTTCCGGGCTGATTTATTGTACCGTCTGAATGCCTTTACGATTCATATCCCCCCCTTGCGGGAACGGCTGGGCGATATTCCTTTACTGACAGAACATTTTATTAATAACCATGATTTTTCCCGGCGGGTCAATAAAAGCTTGTCGGCGACGGCGGTGAGTAAACTGATGAGCTATGAATGGCCGGGAAATATACGTGAACTAAAAAATATGGTGGAGCGGGCAATTATTCTCTCCGGTGACTCGGATCAGATATTGCCGGAGCATTTTACACTGCCAGATCAGCTAAAGCAGGAAAAGTCGGCAGTATCCGGCCAGGGGGTACAGCTGAGTTTTGATAATATGCCGACGCTGGATGAGCTGGAAAAACACTATCTGGCCGTATTACTGGAAAAGCTGGACGGCCATCGGGGCAAGATTGCACGGGCCTTGGGGGTCAGTGAGCGGAATGTCTATCGCTTATTGAAGAAATATGATTTTATGAAGGCCTGACCCCCGATGAATCATCCGGGTCAGACACCGGGTTGCTACGGGTATTTTTGATCACTCTACCGTCACATAGGCCAGCCAGCGCTGCATATCCGCAAATTCCATACCCTTGCGCTGTGCATAGTTTTCGACCTGTGCCGGAGTAATTCGGCCCAGACCGAAGTAGCGTGCTTCGGGGTGCGAAAAATACCAGCCTGACACCGAAGCGGCCGGGTACATGGCAAACGATTCAGTCAGTGACAGACCGGTGAGTTTTTCCACTTCCAGCAGCTCCCACAATTTGGCCTTCTCGGTATGATCCGGACAGGCCGGATAGCCGGGAGCCGGACGGATGCCCTGATACTTTTCAGCAATCAATGCCTCATTGCTCAGGCTTTCTTCAGGAACATAACCCCAGAACTCCTGACGTACCCGTTCATGCATCCGCTCGGCCATTGCCTCAGCCAGCCGGTCAGCCAGGGCTTCCAGCATAATGGCACTGTAATCATCATGGGTTTCGCGGAACCGTTGCAGATGCGGCTCAATGCCAAATCCGGTACTCACCGCAAAGGCCCCCAGCCAGTCCGGTTTACCGGTATTTTCAGGGGCAACAAAATCACTCAGGCAGTAATTGGGCTGCTGGCCATTACGATCCATTTGTTGTCGCAAGTTATTCAGCGTCATGAGCGGTATGCGGCGCTGCTCATCCTGATACAGCTGAATATCATCACCGCTGGCATTGGCCGGAAAGAAACCAACGACAGCTTTTGCGGTCAGCCATTGTTCCTCGACCAGCTGTTTGAGCATCACCTGGGCGTCGTTAAAAACCCTGGTTGCCTCTGTACCCACCACTTCATCCTCCAGAATCGCCGGATAGCGTCCCGCTAATTCCCAGCTCCGGAAAAACGGTGTCCAGTCGATACACCCTGCCAGTTCCTGTAACGGATAATCCGCAAACTGCAGCAGGCAACCGGCACCCGCCTGATGCAGTTCGGCACCGACAGGAATACTTTGTTGCTGACAGATCGTATTCTGCGTTTCATGAGCCGGACAACGGGCCACCGTCTGTTGTGCCACATCCAGTAGCGCCGGTTTCGGTGGCGTATAATGGCTCCAGTCCGCTTTAAAGGCATTGGCCTGTGCCTGTTCCAGGGTCAGCAGTTTACGTTCGCGCTGATTCGCTGCCCGTTTAGTGCGTACGGTTTCGTACTGTTCGCGAATGCTTGCTACGTAGTCCGGCTTTTGTTCCCTGGATAACAGGCTGCTGGCCACGCCCACCGCGCGTGAAGCATCTGCGACGTAGACGGCCACATCATTCGTGAACTGTGGCTCGATTTTCACTGCCGTGTGAATTTGTGAGGTCGTTGCACCGCCAATCAGCAGCGGGATATTGAAGTCCTGGCGCTGCATTTCTGTAGCGACATGCACCATTTCGTCCAGTGACGGCGTGATCAGGCCGGACAAGCCAATAATATCGACGTTTTCCTCCCGTGCGGTTTGCAGAATTTTCTCCGCCGGAACCATCACACCGAGATCAATGACTTCATAGTTATTACACTGTAATACCACACCGACAATATTTTTACCGATGTCATGCACATCACCCTTCACCGTTGCCATCAGGATTTTGCCATTGGCTTCGATTTCACAACCGGCTTTTTCTTCCTGCATAAACGGGTCCAGATAAGCCACCGCCTTTTTCATGACCCGTGCAGATTTGACTACCTGTGGCAGGAACATTTTTCCGGCACCGAACAGATCACCGACCACATTCATGCCATCCATCAGTGGGCCTTCGATCACCAGTAGCGGACGCCCCAACTTGACACGGGCTTCCTCGGTGTCCTCATCGACAAAGGCATCAATGCCTTTGACCAGAGCATGTTCCAGGCGTTTTTCCACCGGCCAGCCCCGCCATTCCAGCGTTTCTTTCTTGCTTTCAACATTGCCATCACCCTGAAATTCGGGGGCAATGTCCAGCAGGCGTTCGGTGGCACCCTTGCTGGTATTACGGATGACATCTTCAACGGCATCGCGCAATTTGGCCGGAATATCATCATAAACGGCCATTTGCGAGGCATTGACGATACCCATATTCATCCCGGCCTGAATAGCATGATAAAGAAAGACACTGTGGATGGCTTCGCGTACCGGATTATTGCCGCGAAAGGAGAATGAAACATTGGAAACACCGCCGGAAATACTGGCGTGCGGCAGGTTCCGTTTGATCCAGCGGGTGGCCTCAATAAAATCGACAGCATAATTATTATGTTCTTCAATGCCGGTGGCCACGGCAAAAATATTCGGGTCGAAAATAATATCTTCCGGCGGAAAGCCGACCTGTTCGGTCAGGATGTTATAGGCACGGGCACAAATTTCGATCTTGCGGGCTTCGGTGTCAGCCTGGCCCTGTTCATCGAACGCCATGACAATTACCGCCGCACCGTAACGCCGCACCAGCCGGGCCTGTGCGATAAAGTTGGCTTCGCCTTCCTTCATGGAAATCGAGTTGACAATGCCCTTGCCCTGAATGCACTTCAACCCTGCTTCGATAACGTCCCATTTGGAGGAATCGACCATCACCGGCACACGGGCAATATCCGGTTCAGAGGCCACCAGATTGAGGAAGCGGTGCATTTCCTTTTCCGCATCCAGCAGACCTTCGTCCATATTGACATCAATGACCTGGGCACCGTTTTCGACCTGTTCCAGAGCTACTTCCAGTGCAGTGCTGTAATCACCCTCCTTGATCAGCCGCTTGAAACGTGCAGAACCGGTGACGTTGGTACGCTCCCCCACATTGACGAACAGGCTGTCGGCACCGATATTGAACGGCTCCAGCCCGGAAAGGCGCATTTCACACGGCAGTTCAGGTAGTTGACGCGGGGCAATACCGGCAACTGCGTCGGCAATCGCCCTGATGTGATCCGGAGAAGAGCCACAGCAACCGCCGATAATATTCAGAAAGCCGCTTTCTGCCCACTCTTTCACATGTGCGGCCATTTCCGGCCCCTCCATGTCGTACTCGCCCATTTCATTCGGCAGGCCGGCATTCGGATGTGCCGAAACATAAGTGGCACTGATGCGGGACATTTCTTCCACATACTGACGTAACAGGTCCGGCCCCAGTGCACAGTTCAGGCCAAAGGAAATGGCATTGGCATGCGCCAGCGAGTTATAAAATGCTTCGGTGGTCTGACCGGACAACGTGCGCCCGGACTGGTCAGTAATGGTGCCGGAGATCATGATCGGCAGCTCAACACTATCCTGTTCAAATACAGACTGCACGGCAAAAATGGCAGCCTTGGCATTCAGGGTATCGAAGATGGTCTCGATCAGGATAATATCCGCGCCACCGGTCATCAGGCCACGAGTTGCTTCACTGTAGGCAACCACCAGCTCATCAAACGTAACATTACGGAAGCCGGGATCATTGACATCCGGTGAAATACTACAGGTGCGGTTGGTCGGGCCAAGCACTCCGGCAACAAAACGCGGCTTGTCTGCGCTGCTGAACTGATCGGCCATTTCACGCGCCAATCTGGCAGCCTCAACATTGATTTCGTAGGCCAGCTCCTGCATATCATAGTCGGCCATGGAAATAGTGGTAGCATTGAAGGTATTGGTTTCAAGAATATCCGCCCCGGCATCAAGGTATTGTGCATGAATTTCACGGATAATCTCCGGCTGGGTCAGCACCAGCAGGTCATTATTGCCCTTGACATCGCAGTGCCAGTCAGCAAAACGTGTTCCCCGGTAATCCTGCTCCTGTAGCTTGTAACGTTGTACCATCGTGCCCATCGCACCATCCAGTACCAGAATCCGCTGTTGCAGGGCGGTTTGTAATGAGGTTGGCAGAGTGTCTGAACCGGTCACAGTAAATTCTCAGGCAAAAAAACCGGTATTGTCTGTGCCTGCTGGTATCTAAACAATTTCAAGTTTTTCAAGAACAAATTGAGATAAACAACAATATGAGTCAGGTGAGTATTCCGGCATTGGGAGAACGAAGGCCAAACGTTTTTATTTTTATTGAAATGTTTGATCTGGAGTTTTTCGGCAGCTGAGGACACAATAATGAAAAAGCCCGCTGTGTAGCGGGCTTTCGGTGATCTTCGTTAATCGTCGATCTTTAAATTGGCGG
>PDRT01000066.1 GCA_002746895.1 Thiothrix nivea | reverse complement strand
GTGCCCGGCATCAGCATGAAAGGCATCAGCAAGGACATTCCCTGGCCAGGTTCACGTTGTGGCTGGATTGAAGTGTACAACGCGGAGAAGGATCAGAATTTCCGCGATTTTATCAATATGATCCTGCTGGCCAAGATGCTGGAAGTGTGCTCTACCACCCTGCCGCAGATGGTTCTGCCGCATATTTATCAGGCGCCGGAATTTGCAGATCACATTCACTCACGCCTGGAAAAATACCAGCGCCGGGCTGAACAGGCTGTGGCTTTCTTCCGCCAGCTCCCTCAGGTCAGGGTCAGTATGCCCGACGGCATTTTTTACCTGGTGGTGGAGCTGCTGAACCTGCCACGGCACACACTCACCCCGAAAACCAAAGCCGCGCGGCTGTATATCGACAGCCTGCTGGCACAGGGTGACATTGCGCCTGATTTCCAGTTTATTTATGAAATGATGGCCGCTGAAGGCGTATGTGCGGTGCCACTGAGTGGTTTCGGTTCAGAACGCCAGGGCTTCCGCATGACCCTGTTACAGCACGATGATGCTATTTTCACTGACACCCTGGAGCGGATCGGGCGAGCCATTACCCATTATTATGCCCACTGATTAAAGTCCCGGATGGATTGTTGAAGTGCCTTCCGGCAGGTAAACTGTACAAAAATTTTGCTGAAACCTTTGACTCAGGGCTGCGGAAAAACGGGCAAACAGGGGCAAGACATGACAATCCACCGGGGCATAGGATTATGCCTGTTTATTATCTGGCTGGCTGGCTGCGGGGAACAGCAAACAGTCAGTATTACACCCGCAATCAATGATAAATTTGCCGACACCAGTCAGCTGGCGAAGCCGCCCGGCGATGAGATTGCCACCCTCATTCCGGAACTGACCGCCTACCGCCAGCGGGTTACTGCCGCATTAAACAGCCATCC
This sequence comes from Thiothrix nivea, assembly GCA_002746895.1. Taxonomy (GTDB): domain Bacteria; phylum Pseudomonadota; class Gammaproteobacteria; order Thiotrichales; family Thiotrichaceae; genus Thiolinea; species Thiolinea nivea_A. The sequence continues at coordinate 7,547 of PDRT01000066.1, read as the reverse complement.
ACCCATTCTGCAAATGAACCGGCAGGAACTTGACTCGGATGCCGGGCAGCGGGCACAGCAACTGGCGGTCAGTCATCCGGAGTTCCTGCGTCATACCCGTGACCCGAAAACCGGAGCGGTGTTGCGGAATGAAATCATGACGGTACGAAAAGCACTGCCTGCTGATTTCAGCGGTAATGCCGGACCGTGTGCGCAAAGCGAATGCTGGCGGGTGGAGATGTACAGCCATTTCGATAATGCCTCGACGATTGCGTTTATTGATGCCCTGGCCGAACGGGTACTGGGCATCAGCCGACAAAGCTATGCCCAGCCGGATTTACCACCACGGCTGATCACACTGGCAAATGCGATTGCCAATGCTGCACCGGAAGTCAAGGCAGCGCTGGCACAGGATGCCGGGCGCAAACAACCGGCAAAAGCCGAATTTAAAACCGCACTGCGCGATTCACGCTGTGAACGCTCCCATCATCTGTGTGTGGCTCCGACCTATGTCTTTGAACAGGATGCACTGTGGGCCATTGTTGATCTGACTGATGGCAGACTGGTCGGCACCCGCTGGACAGAGCTGGGCAACAGCGGCCCGGCCATGCTGGTCACGGAACGCAGTCTGGAAAATGAAACCACCTTCCGTGATTATTGCGAGACGGTTAATTCACTGGCGCAGGACGGCTGGCGGATGGATTACGTGATAACCGGCTCTGATGGTCTGCAACTAAGCAATGTGACTTTCAACGCTCAGCCAGTGCTGAAAAATGTCAAACTGCTGGACTGGCATGTCAGCTATTCCAGCCGTGATGGTTTTGGTTACAGCGATGCCATTGGCTGCCCACTGTTCAGTGCGGCCGTGGTGATCGCCTATGACGGGCCAAAAACAGAGCCGATTCTGCAAGACGGTAAGCAGGTGGGGTTTGCGCTGGTGCAGGATTTTCGCCAGCCACCGTGGCCGACACCGTGTAACTATCGTTATGTACAACGCTTCGAATTTTACCGCGATGGCCGCTTCCGGGTAGCACAGGCGGATTTCGGGCGCGGTTGCGGGACAGATGGCACCTACCGCCCGGTGGTGCGAATTGATCTGGACACCGGCGGACAGGAAAACCTGGCAGAATGGGATGGTCAGAACTGGCAGCCCATCACCCGTGAACAATGGCGCTTACAGGAAAAGGTATGGCTCACGGATGCCGGTTATCAGTATCGCATTACCGGTAAAGACGGTCGCGGTTATTACATGGAGCCAGGACAAGGTCAGTTTGCTGACGGTGGCCGGGGAGATAATGCCTTTACCTATTTCAGCCGGTATAAACCGGAGGAGGGGGAGCAGGATATGGTGACGATCGGTTCCTGTTGCAATACAGATCATCGCCAGGGGCCGGAACAGTTTATTGAACCCGCCGAACCGCTGGCGGGTGATGACGCTGTACTCTGGTATGTGCCGCAACTGAAAAATGACGGCAGCCCCGGCAGTGAATATTGCTGGGCTGATACCCGTGTCACGGCGGGTGAACAGGAAATTAAAGTCTGGCCCTGCTGGTCGGGGCCGATGTTTGTACCGGTTAAACGTTAATATGCAGATTAACGTACAGACTCGGAATATTATTTCAGCCCCTCCATTTTGGATCAGAATTAAGCACTCAGTCAGTTGCAAGGGGGAATAATTAGCCAAAATTTATGGCTGAACGCATAAATTTTATTATTCTGCCTGCATATATACCATTTGCTGCAAACAATTTAATTTAAAACAACAACAATACAATAAAGGGGCAATTGTTGATGAGAACAAGAAATACTTTTAAATCTCTGGCGCTGACCTGCTGTGCTGTCAGTGTGCTGATGGCGGCCGAAGCATCCTGGGCGATTGATAACTGTGCCCAGGTCACGGCTCAGACCGAGAATGATGCCGACTCGACCCCCGGTAATAAGGCTGACAGTGCTGCCATTCTTGCCGCCGTTAATTCCAACACAGACCTTGAAGATGATGAAGCCTGCGCCCCCGTGCAGCTGGATATTGTCCATGATTTCGGTGATGCACCGGATAGTTATGGCACAACCGCTGCCTCTAATGGCGCACGACACGAAGTCGTACCCTGGCTGATGTTAGGTAATGATGATGATGATCTGACGAATGATATTGACAGTGAAAACGACGGCCAACCGGGTAATACTGCCGGTCTTGATGACTCAGATGAAAGCAGTATCACCGGGTTGGTGCTGACGGCAGGTGAGAAAAAACCGGTACTGACCGCAACAAAAGTCTTCAATGGTTCGGGTGCTGATGCTTATCTGGCCTGCTGGGTGGACTATGACGGTAACGGCGTATTTGATCCGGCTGAATACGGTTACGCTATTGATCCGGCCTTTGATTTAGACGCTTATGATCCTGACAATGATACTGCACCGGCTCCTTATATCATTCCTACGTCTGGTAGCCGGTCAGCCCCCGGCAGCGTAAACAATCTGCGCATTCTGATGCCAGCAGTACCGGCGGGTGCTGCCGCTCTGAAGCTTGTTGATACCAATGGCGATGGCGAGCTCAATGACGCTGACAATTCTGCCACCTTCGCACGCTGCCGCCTGAGTAACCAGGAGTTGCAGGATAAGGATGGTCAAGGTGTCCTGTACGAAAAGGATACCGATGGAGACGGCACGAATGATGCCGATATCGCAGATGGTGAAGTGGAAGACTATGTCGCTACCTTCGATCCACTGGTCGATATCTCGCTGGAAAAAACAGTTGTTGATCCAGACACGGGTTCAGCCGTCACCAGCGTCCAGCGTGGTGATACGGTTGTCTACGTCCTGACTGCCCGCAACGCAGGCCCGGCTAACGCCAGCAACGTCACCATCAATGACCTGTTGCCTGCCGGTGTCAGTTATGTTGCAAATGATGCTGCTGATAACGGTATGACTTATGACAATGCCAGCGGTGAATGGGTAGTGGGAGATATTCCTGCGAACGAAAGCCGTGTGCTGAAAATTACTGTCACCATCGACTAATGCTGAAATTCGGCTAACGTTAAAAATGAAACAGCCTGACTATTTGGTCAGGCTGTTTTGTGTTGGAGGGCTGGAATTTGAAACTGGAGTTTGCTGTGTTGACCTGAATACAGCAAACTTCCTGACCAGCCCGTCAATCGCCAGCGCATAGCCTTCCACCCCGAAACCAACCACAATACCCGCTGCAACCGGTGACAGATAAGAATGATGACGGAAGGTCTCACGGGCATGCACATTGGAAATATGTACCTCAACCACCGGCACGTCAGCCCCTTTAATCGCATCGTGCAGGGCCACTGATGTGTGGGTATATGCCCCGGCATTCAACACCACCCCCAGCACTTCACCCGCCTTAACCCTGCGTCCTGCTTCATGAATTGCCTCAATCAGCACGCCTTCATGATTACTTTGCAGGCAGTCGATTTCCACGCCCAGTCGTTCACCGGTTTCGCGGCACAACTGCTCAACATCTGCCAACGTAGTGTGTCCGTACTGCGCCGGTTCACGCTGACCTAACAGGTTTAAATTCGGGCCATTGAGTACTAAAACAGTTGGCATGTATTACCTCTCTCAAAAAAAAGGAAGACTATAACCTTTTTCCGGCACTGCGGCTGCCCCGGAAAATATTTGCTTGCCCATTGAAACTTGTTAAAGTGCCAAAATCAGACAATAACCTTTCACAGGGACATGCCGTGCCGGACACAGACCACCTAGCAGAGCAGGCTACCACAGCCACACCCGCCAAAAAGACACAGACCCCACCCCGGCGTCGGGGTATTTACCTGCTGCCAAACCTGTTCACCACAGCGGCACTGTTCGGGGGCTTTTATGCCATTGTTGCAGCGATGCAGGATCAGTTTGAAACGGCGGCACTGGCGGTCTTTATTGCCATGCTGCTGGACGGGCTGGATGGCCGGGTAGCCCGTATGACCAATACGCAGACCGAATTCGGAGCGGAATATGACAGTCTCGCTGATCTGGTGTCATTTGGCCTCGCTCCGGCGCTGATTATGTATCAATGGTCGCTGGTACACATGCGTGATCTCGGGGTGAACTGGGGCAAGGCGGGCTGGCTGGCAGCATTTATTTATGTGGCCTGTGCGGCGCTGCGACTGGCACGATTTAATACCCAGATCGGCAAAACGGATAAACGCTTTTTCATTGGCCTGCCCAGCCCGACAGCCGCAGCACTCATGACCGGTACAGTCTGGGTATTCGCCAGTCTGGAAATACAGGGCATTGATCTGGTGGCACTGGCCTTTGTTACCACCATTACTTCGGGCTTACTGATGGTCAGCAATGTCAGTTATTACAGCTTTAAGGAATTTAACCTGCAAAATAAAGTGCCGTTTATCGTTTTACTGGGCATTGTGCTGATTATTGTGCTGGTAATGTTTGATCCGCCCAAGGTGCTGTTCAGTGCCTTTCTGATTTACACCCTGTCCGGCCCGACCCTCTGGCTGGTGCGCCGCTATCGACGCATTCGGCGACGAAAAAAAGCGGATTAGTGCTTGAGCTGACCGGACTTTTATTGTAGCTTTCAGGGTATCCGAATTGAATGTAATATTTTTTGACTTTCATGTACACCCGCAGCCCAAAAATCTGTGCCTTTCTCACTGACTTTTGTCAGGGCTGCTGCCTGCCTCTTGCTCTGCTGCTACGACTGCCTTAGGGCAGCCTGATGACATACGCCCGGCGGGGTGCAAAACGCCTGCATAATCCACTTGTAATGCTTATATATTGATGTCCAAACAGCAGAATGCCGGAGAAATCCATGTCTGACAATCGTTTAATTATTTTTGATACCACCTTGCGCGACGGCGAACAGAGTCCCGGCGCTTCGATGACCAAAGCTGAAAAAATCCGTATCGCCAAAATGCTGGAAATGATGCGGGTTGATGTCATTGAAGCCGGCTTCCCGATTGCCAGTCCGGGGGATTTCGAAGCCGTACAAGCCATTGCCAATATTATTAAGGACAGCACCATTTGTGGCCTGTCACGGGCACTGGATGCGGATATCGAACGCGCCGCCGAGGCTCTGAAAGGTGCAAACTCCGCACGGATTCACACCTTTATCGCCACCTCGCCGATCCACATGCAGAACAAACTGCGCATGGAACCGGATCAGGTGGTGGAACAGGCCGTACGTGCCGTGACCAGGGCACGTCAATACACGGATGATGTCGAGTTTTCCTGTGAGGATGCGGGGCGTTCGGAATTTGACTTTCTGTGCCGGATTATTGAAGCCGCCATTAGTGCCGGTGCGACAACGATTAATATCCCGGATACTGTCGGTTATCAGATCCCGCAGGCTTTCGGCGAAATTGTCGGCAATCTGATCCGCGAAATTCCCAACGCCGACAAAGCCATTTTCTCGGTACACTGCCACAATGACCTCGGCCTGGCGGTTGGTAACTCATTAGCAGCGGTGATGCAGGGCGCACGTCAGGTGGAATGCACCATTAATGGTCTGGGTGAACGCGCCGGCAATGCCTCACTGGAAGAAGTGGTAATGGCCATCCGTACCCGACAGGATCTTTTCAAGATCGAAACCGCTATCGACAGCAGCCATATCGTGCCAACCTCACGCATGGTCTCCAGCATTACCGGCTTTCCGGTGCAGCCAAACAAGGCGATTGTCGGTGCCAATGCCTTCGCCCATGAATCCGGCATTCATCAGGATGGTGTGCTGAAGCACCGCGAAACCTACGAGATCATGCGGGCGCAGGATGTCGGCTGGTCGGATAACAGCATTGTCTTGGGCAAACACTCCGGCCGAAGTGCCTTCCGCTCACGCCTGACGGATCTGGGTATCGAACTGAAAACCGAAGAAGAGCTCAATGCCGCCTTCTCCCGCTTCAAGGATCTGGCGGATCGTAAACATGATATTTACGACGAAGATTTGCAGATGCTGGTACTGCAAACCCGCTCCGGTACGGAAAAAGCCAGGTACCAGCTGATTTCCTCCCATGTCTGCTCCGAAACCGGCGAAACACCGATGGCGACCGTGGTACTGAAAACCGACGGTAAAGAAATCCGTGCCGAAGCCAGTGGTAGCGGCCCGGTGGATGCCGTATACAGCGCGATTGAAAAAGCCACCGGTGAAAATCCGGCCTTACAGCTATACTCGGTAAATGCGATTACCAGTGGCACTGATGCCCAGGGTGAAGTCACTGTACGCATCGAACAGGACGGACGGCTGATCCACGGTCATGGTGCCAATACCGATATTGTGCTGGCTTCGGCCAAGGCCTATCTGGATGCGCTGAACAAGCTGGCCAGCAACCTGCACCGCGCCCACCCGCAACATGACGGTGTATAGGTCAGTTCGCTTGGATCTGCAAACCCGCAATAATTATATGAAGGCGATGGGCATCCCGGTGTGGATGCCCCGTGGCTGGTGTGCCGAAGCAACAGAAACCGCCACTGAAATCACAACTGAAACCACTGCACAGCCTGAAACCCGCACGACACAAACATCCCCGACACCGCCGGAGCAACCACTCTCATCCACTATCGCACCAGCGGATCGTGCGCCATCAAAGATGGTGACCATGCAGGACTATTTCGCCTCTGAACCCACCCCGCCACCGGCAATACAAACTGTCAAGTCTCCCACCCGGCCAGTACCGAAAGTCGCAGTCACAGCACCAGATTGCTCGGCAATGAACTGGAGTGCCCTGCAGCAGACGGTGACAGAATGTCAGTTATGCTCACTGCATCAATCACGCACTCAAACGGTCTTCGGTGCCGGAGATATTCAGGCCGACTGGATGATTATCGGTGAAGCCCCCGGTGCCGAAGAAGACCGTCAAGGCCAGCCATTTGTGGGCCGGGCCGGTAAGCTGCTGAATAATATGCTGGCAGCAGCAGGTTTACCGCGCAGTGCTGTCTATATCTGCAACGTACTGAAATGCCGTCCGCCGAATAACCGCGACCCGAAACCGGATGAGGCCGCCTTGTGCCGGGGATATCTGGAACGTCAGATTGCACTGGTGAATCCGGTGCTGATTATTGTCGTGGGCCGTATTGCCGCCCATAACCTGCTGCATACCACCACCCCGTTGGGACGTTTGCGGGGGCAGGTACATCAACTGCCAGATGCTGATACCCCGGTGATTGTCACCTACCACCCTGCTTACCTGCTGCGCCAGCCTGCTGAAAAACGCAAGGCCTGGCAGGATCTGCAACTGGCCCGTCAGGTCATGGCCGCCAGATAGTGAGGTCACCAGCAGTTGTACTGAGCCACTATTTCACTCATACCTGTCTCTCCAGATAGATGTGCAAAAGTCTATAATTCACAAGCTATAATGATATTAGAATGCTTTGGCTAGTTGGTAACGGTATGAAAAACTCTGTATATAATTCAGTTTGCTGTTATTTATTTGTTTCCTGCATACTGCTTCTCCAAGCATGCACTTTAACACCAGATGGCACAATATCAGGAAGCAAACATGATAATGACAATCTGACCGTAGAAGAGCAAAGAATAGTTGATGCCTGGGTAAGAAAAGAAGTACCTGAATGCGAATTTATTTACTCAAATAGTATTG
>PDRT01000065.1 GCA_002746895.1 Thiothrix nivea | reverse complement strand
TGATGTGGCTCGCGCCAATGGCTTGCAACACATCGCCGCCAGCACCGGCAATACCAGTGAGCAGTTTATCGCTCGTCACTATCATTTGCCGGAAATGGCGCTGATTGAAATGGGGGACTTCGCCGGAGCAGTATTGAAATACCTGAAACGGCATCCGGTACAAAAACTCAGTATCTGTGGTGGTTTCGGTAAATTAAGCAAACTGGCGCAGGGGCATCTGGATCTACACAGCCGAGCTTCAACGATTGATTTTAACTGGCTGGCAGGACAGGCACAGAGACAGGGGGGGAAGGATGCTTTATGTCGAGCCGTGACAAACGCCAATACCAGTCTGGAAGCACAACAATACGCCTTGGATCAGGGAATTGATCTGGTGCAACCCGTGTGTCAGGCAGCCTTGACACAGGTGCAAAAGATTTTACCCGATACTGTACAAGCCGAAATTTGGGCAGTAAACCGGCAGGGTGAATGTTTGGGGATGGCAAGGTCTGAACCGAGATCATTATGAATGAAGTCCCGCCCATCATCCCGGCCAATGCCCATTATCACGTTTCAAATATCCTGTTACTCGGCGGAACCGGAACGGCATTAACACTCGCACAGGAGTTATCACAGCAAGGGTATCAGCTCACTTACAGTATCGCTGGTCTGGTCAGACAACCAGACTTGCCCTGTCAGGTGATTTCCGGTGGTTTCACACAATTTGGTGGAATGGCACAATTTGTACGTTCTCAGCGCATCAGCCTGATTATCGACGCAACTCACCCCTACGCGGTGCAAATTAGTCACAGTGCTGCAACGACAGCCAGTGAATGCGGCATTCCCTGCTGGCGTTTACAACGCCCCTGTTGGGAACAGCAAACAGGGGATAACTGGCAGACATTTCAGGATTGGGAAACGCTCACAGGGCATTTAATGGCTTATCGGCGGGTCTTTCTGTCTCATGGTCAGCTATCCCGACAGCAACTCGAAATATTAAGCCGTATCAGAACCTCTGATCAACAGTTTATTATCCGTACAGCAGCTCCCATCGCGCTGAATTTACCGGAGTGGATACAGCCGTTGGCGGCGATTGGGCCATTTGATTTTCAGGATGAGTTAGCACTGTTGCAAGGTCTGGCTATAGAGGCCATCGTTAGCAAAAACAGTGGTGGTTCAGCGACCTATGGCAAAATTCAGGCTGCGCGTGAGTTGAGAGTTCCGGTATTGATGTTACAGCGGCCTGAATTGCCTGTGGTGACGCAGGAGTTTTTCAGCAGGGAGGAATTATTTGTAAAACTCCAGACCTAATCATACTGTTTACCGCTACGGGTCAGAGAGGACCTGCTCAGCCTAACCTTGCGCTTGCCGGTGAGACGCTGGTATTCGCTCATTACTTTCACCACATAATTTCTCGTCTCCCGATAAGGCGGAATGCCATTATACTTATCCACCGCCCCCGGTCCGGCATTATAAGCCGCCAGTGCCAGCTCCTTGTTGCCACCATAGCGCCGCAACATCTGCGCCAGATATTTTACCCCGCCACGGATATTCTGTTTTGGACTCATGGCATTACGAACGCCCATCATATCCGCTGTACCCGGCATCAGCTGCATCAGCCCCATCGCTCCGGCATGTGAACGCGCCTTCGGATTAAAGCAGGATTCCTGACGAATCAACGCCCGCACCAGTTTTTCTTCCACGCCATAGTGATTGGCATATTGACGGATAGTCGCCAGATAAGGTTTGGTTTTTTTATGAATACGCTGGTGGCTGCCACAACCGACTTTGCCTTTATAAATACGTGAGCCGGACTTTCCGGCAATAGACGCGGCCGTTTTTTTCTTGGGTGTTCTGCGCAACAGTTTGACATTTTTTTTACCCCTCACCGAACCGTTGGTGAGCCAGCGATTCCCTTCACTGTCCACATATTTATTATTAGTTGTTGAAACTCTGGATAGTATGGCGCAGGTGTAACAGAGCTTTCAGGGTTTGTATTGTTAGTAAGTCAGTCTCATTTATACAGTCCCGCCCCCATGAAGTCATAATTTGCGGATAAATGGTGATGCAGTATGGTGAAATCCATCAAGAAGAATTGCTGAATCCTTCAAGCTGCGGCTTTTTTCCTTTTATCAGCGCCATAACAACTCAGCAGTGGTTTATATTCCGCTTATCCGGATTACAGCGGTTATTCCGGCTAGAGTCACTAAACTACACGGAAACCGTGGTCTTCTCCTCAAGCTGGGGTTTGTAAGCACTCACAGGGAATGTGATGCCACAAGCACAGAACCCGTATCTTCAGGGAGCGGGTTCTGTTTTTAATCGACTCAGTGCAGAACTTTCGGATCAGCCAGACTGAATGGCTCAATAATCACCTTGAACTCAGTCCCGTCATCCGCCCGCAGCAGATAACTCCCCTGCATCGAACCAATCGGTGTATCCAGCACCGTACCACTGGTATAGCGAAAACCTTCTCCCGGAGCCAGGTTCGGCTGCTCACCGACCACACCATCACCGCGCACCTCCTGGGTCATGCCATTGGAGTCGGTAATCAGCCAGTGACGACTGAGCAGTCTGGCCGGAACTGAACCCTGATTGATAATGGTCATCGTATAAGTGAAAACATAGCGTTTCTGCTCCGGATCTGACTCTTCGGGGAGGTATTCAGTGCTCACAGAAACATGCACATCATACGGTTGTGTATCAGTCACTTCACTCATTGGTCAATACCATTATCAAATTCTGAAAGGGCGTAGCAACAGCCTGCGGGCGAGACTGAATAGTTATAGTCTGCATTATAATCAGCCCGGCAGCTTTCACAAAACAACCAGATTATCGCGATGAATCAGTTCTGCTGCATCGACATAACCCAAAATCTGCTCAATCTCATGCGAAGGACGGCGTTTAATCTGCTCAGCCTGGGCGCTGGTATAATTGACCAGTCCTTTGGCCAGTAATTCACCTTGTTCATTCACACAGCAGACGACTTCACCCCGCTCAAACTCACCTTCCACCCGCATGACACCGACCGGCAATAAACTTCTGCCGGTTTCGCGAATGGCCCGTGCCGCCCCCTGATCCAGCCACAGCTTGCCATGCGCATCCAGCTGGCTGGCAATCCACTGCTTACGTGCTGCCAGTGGTGCCTTGTCCGCTAATAACAGGGAACCCAGCACTTCACCCTGATAAATGCGCTCCAATACCTGGGACTCGCGTCCGGAAGCAATGATTGTGGCACAACCGGAACGGGCAGCCCGTTGTGCTGCCAGTACCTTGGTGCGCATACCACCGCTGCCGATCTGGCTGCCCGCACCCCCGGCGTATTCCAGAAAGCGTTCATCATTTGCCCGGCCTTCGCTAATCAGCTGCGCATCCGCATGCTGACGCGGATCTTTATCAAACAGGCCGCCCTGATCCGTGAGGATAATCAATAATTCCGCTTCCACCAGATTCGCCACCAGCGCCGCCAAGGTATCATTATCCCCCAACCGCAACTCCTCAGCAGCCACAGTATCATTCTCATTCACCACCGGAATCGTGCCCAGTGCGACCAGATGACGTAAGGTATTGCGGGCATTAAGATAACGCTGACGATTCGCCAGCTCATCATGAGTCAGTAACACCTGTGCCGCAGGAAACCCGTGTTGCTGGAAACTTTCTTCATACGCCTGCACCAGACTCATCTGCCCGATGGCCGCCGCCGCCTGTTTTTCATACAGTGCTTTCGGGCGCTCTTTCCAGCCCATACGGCTCATGCCCTCCGCAACGGCACCGGAGGAAACCAGCACAATCTCAATACCCTGTTCGCGTAAACGGGCAATCTGCAACGCCCAGCCCGCCAGCGCCTCACGATCCAGTCCGGCACCATCACGGGTCAGTAACGCACTGCCAATTTTGACAATCCAGCGCCGGGTTTTGCCAATAAATTCAGTCCTGTTCTGCATAACCTTCCAGCGTCTGCATAATCCGGTAACATAAATCCTTTGTGCCCTGCGCGGTAGCTGCCGAGATAAAAAATACCTCGCCCTGCCAGTTCAGCTTATCGACGATAGCCTGACAATGTGCCTCACGCTCATCTTCGGCTAACAGGTCAATCTTGTTCAGCACCAGCCAGCGCGGACGCTCCGCCAGTGTATCACTGTACTGCTGCAATTCATGCTCAATGGTATGCACCGACTGCACGGGGTCTTCACATTCATCCACCGGTGCAACATCTACCACATGCAATAGCAAACGGGTACGTGACAAATGCTTGAGAAACTGAATGCCCAGACCCGCGCCTTCCGCGGCCCCCTCTATCAGGCCGGGAATATCCGCCATGACAAAACTTTGTAACTGGCCAACCTTAACCACGCCGAGATTCGGGTACAGGGTGGTAAACGGATAATTGGCCACCTTGGGTCGTGCTGCCGACACGGCGGAAATCAATGTTGATTTACCGGCATTCGGCAAACCCAGCAGGCCGACATCCGCCAGCACTTTCAACTCCAGCCGGAGCTGGCGCAACTCACCCGGTGTCCCCGGCTTGCATTCACGTGGCGCACGGTTCACCGAACTTTTATAACGCAGATTGCCCAGACCATGAAAACCACCCTTGGCGACCATCAGTTGCTGGTCTTCCTCGGTCAGATCGCCAATCAGCTCACCAGTTTCATCATCATACGCCATTGTACCGACCGGCACCGGAATCCGCTTATCAGCACCGCGATGCCCCGTCATATTGCGCCCTGCACCATTCTTGCCGCGCTCCGCTTCATAATGCCGGGTATGCCGGAAATCCATCAACGTGTTCAGATTACGATCAGCGACCAGATAGACATCACCGCCATCACCACCATCACCACCATCCGGCCCGCCGTACTCAATGTATTTCTCACGGCGAAAGCTGACCACGCCATTGCCACCGTCACCGGCTTTGACCTGAATATAAACTTCATCAACAAATTGCATTCTTTCGCCTCATTGCAAGCACTATTTAAAATAGCCAATACAAAAAAAGCCCCGACCCGCGGAGCTTTTTTAATCGTATCACCGATTGTCGCCAGCGCCAGTCTTACGGTGCTGCTGCCTCTGCCGGCTGGATACTGATAAACTTGCGATTTTTGGGGCCTTTCTGCTCAAAAGTCACATAGCCATCAGCTTTAGCAAACAAAGTGTGGTCTTTACCACATCCGACATTGGTGCCAGCATGAAATTTGGTTCCACGCTGACGCACCAGAATATTTCCGGCCAATACAAACTGACCACCATAACGCTTCACACCCAGGCGTTTGGATTCTGAATCGCGTCCGTTACGGGTACTACCGCCTGCTTTTTTATGTGCCATGTCTAATCCCTTATGCCGTAATCTCGTTGATTTCGATTTGTGTCAGGTACTGGCGATGACCGGTACGTTTCTGATGGTGCTTACGACGACGGAATTTCATGATTTCGATCTTCTCGCCACGCATCTGGGCTGTGACTGTCGCAGTGACTTTACTGCCTGCAACATAAGGCGTGCCAATTTTTACCGCTTCGCCTTCCCCAACCATCAGGACATTGTCAAAATCGACGCTCGCGCCTTCTTCTGCATCCAGTTTTTCCACCTGGATCACATCGCCTTTTGCGACACGGTACTGTTTACCGCCTGTTGCAATCACCGCGTACATATAGTCGTAGCTCCGAAAAATGTCCTGTAAAAAGGCCGCAAATTCTACTGAGGTTGATGAACAAGGTCAAACAAATTCAGTACATTTTATGGAAATACTTGCCGACTGCCTTTGAATCACTTGACACGGACAGATGCGCTTCCTAGCATGCAAGCCTTTCCTTTCAGACTCCCGAGTCGATGACCCGCCAACCATGAATTTTAGCGAGATTCAGCAATTAATTGCACAGGATATGCAGGCCGTTAACAGCCTGATACAAAAACGTTTGTATTCCGATGTCGTACTGATTAACCAGCTCAGTCATTATATTATCAGCAGCGGCGGTAAACGTCTGCGTCCGATACTGGCACTGCTCAGTGCCCGGGCCTGCGGCTATACTGGCGACCGTCATATCGATATTGCGACCATCGTTGAATTCATTCACACCGCTACATTGCTACATGATGACGTGGTAGACGAATCAGATCTGCGCCGGGGCAGGGAAACCGCAAATAATGTCTGGGGCAATCAGGCAGCGGTACTGGTCGGTGATTTTCTGTACTCCCGCTCCTTTGAAATGATGGTGAATGTCGGCAGTCTGCGGGTCATGGAAATTCTTGCCGGTACCACCAATGTGATTGCCGAAGGGGAAGTGCTGCAACTGCTGAACTGTCATGATGCTGACACCACTGAAGCCAGCTACATGGAAGTGATTCACTCCAAGACGGCCAAATTATTTGAAGCCGCCTGCCAGCTGGGAGCAGTACTGGCCGGACTGGCTCCGGAGCAGGAAGCCGCAATAGCCGCTTATGGCATGCATCTGGGTACTGCATTCCAGCTGGTGGATGATGTGCTGGACTATACAGCGGATGCCGAAGAAATGGGGAAAAATGTCGGCGATGACCTTGCGGAGGGCAAACCCACCCTGCCCCTGATTATTGCACTCCAGCGCAGCAGCGGAGCTACCGCAGAGACATTACGTCAGGCCATTGAGCAAGGCGGCATTGAACATATTGACACCATTATGCAGGCCATCCATCAAACCGGCTCAATTGATTACACACTGGCACAGGCGAAACGCGAGGCTGAAGCAGCGATTGCTAACCTGCAAGTGCTGGAAGACACTCCACATCGTGCCGCACTGGAAGCACTGGCCTGGTTTGCCATTCAGCGCAGTCACTAGGTAATTTCTTCGCCAAACCACATAACCGGCTACCAACAAGATAATATGGATCTCATACAAGTTTTTGTACTCGCCATTGTGCAGGGCATCACCGAATTCCTGCCAGTTTCCAGCTCGGCGCACCTGATTCTGGTGCCGGTACTCACCGACTGGCAGGACCAGGGACTGGCTTTTGATGTCGCGGTACACGTTGGCACACTCAGCGCCGTCATTATCTACTTCCGTCAAGATATTGTCCGCCTGCTCAGTGCCTGGGGAAGCTCATTGGTCACTTTTGAGCTGACACCCGACACCAAATTAGCCTGGGCAATCGGATTTGGCACCATTCCGGTCGGCCTGACCGGTTTATTTTTCAAGGATCTTATTGAAATCTATCTGCGCAGCCCACTGGTGATTGCAACAGCCACCATTATTTTTGGTCTTTTATTGTGGGCAGCCGATCGTTACGGTGAGCGGTTACGCAACATTTACGAAATTCAATGGCTGGATGTCCTGCTGATCGGTCTCTCACAGGCCTTTGCGCTGATCCCCGGCACTTCACGTTCCGGTGCGACCATGACGATGGCACTGTTTCTCGGCTTTAGCCGTGATGCCGCCGCCCGCTTTTCTTTCCTGCTATCGATTCCGGTGATTCTGCTGGCCGGTGCCTTGCTGACCAGGGATCTGCTGGAATCGACTGTGCCAATTGACTGGACAGCACTGCTCCTCGGTACGGTGTTATCCGGTATCAGTGCCTGGATTTGTATTCACTACTTCCTGAAGTTTTTATCACAGATGGGCATGTTGCCGTTCGTGATTTACCGGCTGGTACTGGGGGCATTTTTGCTGGTGATGTTTTTGCCACTGGGGTGAGGCGGCAAAACCTACAACAACGCCATCAACTGCCGAAGACCAATCGCCTCCACCTGATCACTCAGCGGATAGCGATCATCACCGCCATAAACCACAAATTGCTTCGCAGGCTGCAAATCGTTACAGGCCACATAAAAACCCTTACCCGGTTTCCCTGCTGTACTGCGCTTGATTTCTATTGCCCATAGCTCTCCCCCCGGCAGCTCCAGCAGCAAATCAATTTCCGCCCCGGCCTGTGTTCGATAAAAGCCGGGCACTGTCCTTGCGGGTGCCGCCTGAATCAGGTTCTCAATCACAAAACCTTCCCAGCTGTTCCCTATCACCGGATGACCGGCCAGCGCATTATAGTCCGTAATGTTCAACAAGGCATGTGTTAGGCCACTGTCCCTGATGTAAATTTTCGGAGACTTCACCAGACGCTTACCGGCATTCACATGATAAGGACGTAAACGCCTGACCAGCAGCAAATCCACTAATAAATCCGTATAGCGGCTCACTGTCGTACTACTGACCTCAAGGCTTTTTGCCAACCCCGACAGATTCAGCAAACCGCCCTGATGATGAGCCAGCATTGTCCAGAATCGCCGCAGTGTTTCTGCCGGAATACGTGGCCCAAACAATGGAATATCCCGCTCCAGATAAGTCCGGATCATATCC
Source organism: Thiothrix nivea (assembly GCA_002746895.1). Classification (GTDB taxonomy): domain Bacteria; phylum Pseudomonadota; class Gammaproteobacteria; order Thiotrichales; family Thiotrichaceae; genus Thiolinea; species Thiolinea nivea_A. Next base: position 9,550 of record PDRT01000065.1, on the reverse strand, counting down.
TCACGCCATTGCTGACTTTGATCATCACTGTATGCAATAAAACTTTCCGGAAAGCCACCACGCAGCCACAGTTTTTCCATTGCCTCTTCCGGTACTTCAGAAGCCAGCAGCGGCGGTAAATCAATATAGGTAATACGTCCAGCCAGACTTTCACCACTTTGATGCAGCAAATCCAATGAAGCAGATCCCAACAGGAGAAAACGACCTTTGCCTTTTCCTTTACGCCGACCTTTGTCAATCAGGCCACGCAATGACTCAAACAACGCCGGTGTACGGTGGATTTCATCGAAAATCACTAAATGATCTTCGTAATTAGCCAGAAAAACCTCCGGAGAGGCAAGCTTACTGCGATCAGTCGGACTTTCAAGGTCAAGATACAATGATGGCCTGGACTCTGCCATTGCCAGTGCAAGGGTGGTTTTACCCACCTGACGTGGGCCAATCAGTGCCACAGCAGCCTGCCATGACAAAGCCTGCTCGACATCTTTCTGTAATTCTCGCGCAATCATCCTTGTAAACTAAACATTAATTGTTGGATTTTCAAGGATGATTCTATTTCTCCAAAGAAAAATCAGCAAACTCCCGCTCAAACTGTTCCGCCGCTCGCTGTGCCAATTCACACCCCGCCTCACTCAGACCACACACCTGCATCAGCGAACGCGCACCGCTGGCTTTATCCTTACGGAACCCCAGCCGTACCGACACAAATCCCACCCGTTGCCAGAATTGTAATAATTCAGGCGACAGTGCATAACTCACCCCGACATAATCAGCCTGCTGATGACGCGCATAATCAATCACTTCCGTTAATAATTGTGTTCCCAACCCCTGACGCTGTAATGCCGGATGCACCGCAATCCGCATCACCCGCTCGCCCTGTAGACAGGCAGCTCCCGCAATGCCGGCATGAAAGGTCAGTGACTGTGCCAGCAGGTGACCATGCGGACGACGTTTTCCGGCATGAATATCCGCCACCAGCTCAGGTTCCAGACCACCTTCACGCAACAATAAAGCAACCGCCACCGGCTCGGCCTTTCGCTCCAGTACATGAATTGTCAGCTGTGGGGCATCCAGCAGCTGGCGCAAATCAGAGGGCCGAGTCTGGTAATGGGCATTGACTAATAATGCAAACAATGGTCTCAGCAAGGTTTCATCATGACTCAACGCCTGCCGGGTAAGCATGCGGTATGAAATTTCCGCTGCCGGAGTGACAGCCGGTAAATCCGTCAATTCGGCATCCAGTAATAAAACCTGGTTCAGCCATTGTTCCAGTGCATCGCCCGCCTGCCAGCGGATGGGTGTGTGCAGACGGATATTTTGCCAGTCAACCTGCTGCCGGTTTAATGCCTGTTGAAAACGCAACAGGAAACCACGCCCACTGCCCTCATAGCCATGTAATGTTGTCGAAAAGACACAGCGCGGGTAATGCTGCTGCATCATCAGCAGCATTGGCACCGGAATTGCAGCGGCCTCATCCACCAGCAAGATATCGGCAGATGGCCGTTGTTGCAACAGGTCATCCGGTGCCATGAAATCCGGCCGGATCCGGGTGTGCCTGAACACGGTGACAACAGCTGCCCGTGAAGGTGCAGTCAGGATAACATGTTGTCCGGATTGCAATAATTGCTGTGCAGCCATCCCCAATACTGCCGACTTCCCCCGGCCACGGTCAGCGGTCATTACCATGGTTTGCCCGGTCGTCAGTATGCTCTGCAGTGCAGCCTGCTGATCAGTTGTGGTTTGCCCATGAAAGGGTTGCTGCGGCACTAATGGCACAGCCACCGGCGCGGTCAGAAAATATTGTTCGGTAATACGAATAAAACGCGGCAAAAAATAGCCACTGACCTGCTCAGGTTGCCAGGGATGCGGCAGAAAGCGGCGATAATCGGGGTCAGAAAATAGTGGCCAAGCTGCCCACGGTGGTGTCAACAACACCAGTGTTCCGCCTGCACAAATGGTGCCCGTCACTGCGGCCAGTGCATTTACATCCAGTCCACTGTGCGCATCGAAAATAACAATAAAAAATTCATTGCCCAGTACAGTGCGGGCCTTGGCGGCGGGAAGACAAACAGAAGTCGTCTGTTCATGAAAGATACCGTTGATAAGCATGGTTTAACTCTCTATCTAGCCCTTTTAATAGTTTGTATGTCCGATGGCACATTGATACCAAATAGCCAGCTTCGGTTTTGACTCAATACAAATTGAATCAAAATTAATAAATTTTTTCGTAACCTGTTAAGCTAGGACTCTATCAGAACAGGTAATACTGAAAACTCCGAGCCATCAAAAACATAGAAGTACAATAAAACGGCATGACCAAACCGGTTTCCAACAGCCTACCGGGCTATGTAAAACAACTTGTCACTTCCGGCCTCATCGAAGCAGAAGTTGCTGAGCGTGCGGTAAAAGAGGCTCACACCAACCAATCTTCAGTGCTGGAATGGCTGTTCCGTAACCGCATTACCTCTGCAACAGAACTGGCAATGGCAATCAGTCAGGAGTACGGCCTGAGTATGATTGATATTGATGCCATTGATATACGCCCGGATGTCGCTGACCTGATCTCTGACGATCAGAAAACCCGGCTGGGTCTGTTACCGTTGTACCGTTACGATAACAACCTGATCGTCGCTTTGGCCGATCCGATCAATCTGGCCAATGTAGATGATGTCAAGTTTGCCACAAACCTCAGACCCTACGCCGTCATTGTAGAATATGACAAGCTACAGGCCCACCTGAGTGTCGGTGGCGGCTTCAGCGGCAGTGCATCCTCAGCCGGTATGGCCGTATCCACCGAGGCCATCACACAAAATATTGCGCTGGATACCCAGGAGCTGAAAAAAAATAATGATGAAGGTGAAGAAGTTGAGATCACCTCCTTTGTCGATAAACTTCTGGCACATGCCATCAAGTCAAAAGTATCCGATATTCACATTGAGCCCTACGAAAAAAACCTGCGTATCCGTTACCGGGTTGATGGTATCCTGAAGGTTATTGCCACCCCACCGATTAACATTGCTTCACAGCTGACTTCGCGAATCAAGGTGCTGGGGCGGATGAATATCTCGGAGCGCCGGGTGCCGCAGGATGGCCGGGTGCGATTTAAGCTCAATGAAAAAAAGAATATCGACTTCCGGGTTAATACACTGCCGACCATCTACGGTGAGAAAGTGGTCATGCGTATTCTGGATTCGGACAGTGCCACAATCGGTATTGAAAAACTGGGCTTCGAGGCCAAACAACAGAAAGATTTTACCAATGCACTGGCGAAACCGGACGGCATGGTGCTGGTGACCGGCCCCACCGGTAGCGGTAAAACCGTTACCCTGTACACCGGGCTGGGCATGCTGAATACACCGGAACGTAATATTTCCACCGCAGAAGATCCGGCGGAAATTAATATGCCCGGCGTGAATCAGGTCAACGTCAACCCCAAAGTCGGCCTCACGTTTGCTGAAGCACTGCGGGCTTTCCTGCGCCAGGACCCTGATATTATTATGGTGGGGGAGATCCGTGACCTGGAAACGGCAGAGATTTCTATCAAGGCGGCACAAACCGGTCACCTTGTGCTATCCACCCTGCACACCAATAGTGCCCCGGAAACCCTGACCCGCCTGCTGAATATGGGAGTTCCCCCCTTCAATATCGCCTCATCAGTGCAAATTATTATCGCACAACGTCTGGCCAGACGCTTATGCGAGAAATGCAAAAAAACAACCGATATTCCAGCGGATGTTCTGGTGGATATGGGCTTTAAACACGAGGAACTGAAGAACCTGAAAGTCTACGAGGCCGTGGGTTGTTCAGCCTGTTCACAAGGCTATAAAGGCCGGGTCGGTATTTATGAAGTGATGCCGATTTCGGAAACAATGGGGCGGATGGTAATGGACGGTGCAAATTCCATGGACATTGCCGATCAGGCACAAAAGGAAGGTATTAAGAACCTGCGCCAGTCAGGACTGGAAAAAGTCCGCCAGGGCATTATTTCCATCTCAGAACTGGAACGTGTTACCAAGGACTAAAACATTCGCCATCCAGCAACATCATGACCAGTTGTCCGGTCAACCCCGAAAACTGACTCAGACATGATAAATTGGAGCATCATCAATAACAATAAAAGAGTTTCAGATGAATAGCTCCAGAACAATGCAAACTGCTGGCAGTGATGCCCTGGATACCTACGTTTGGGAAGGGGTCAACCGCAATGGTGTAAAAATCAGAGGCGAAACCCAGGCCATGAATGCCAATATGCTGCGTGCCACCTTACGCAAACAGGGCATTAATACCAAAAAGGTTAATAAAAAACCCAAACCATTATTCACACCCAAGATTAAACCGGCCGATATTGCCCATTTTGCACGTCAGATGACCACAATGATGCGCTCCGGTGTGCCAATGGTACAATCCCTGCACATGGTAGCCGGGGGGGGGGATAATGCATCCATGCAGTCACTGATTAAAAAAATTGCTGACCGCATTGAGGGCGGTAGCAGCTTCGGTGCCGCACTGGAACAGCATCCCAAACATTTCGACAAGCTCTTCGTTAGCCTGGTCAAGGCGGGTGAACAGGCCGGTACGCTGGAAACCATGCTGGACAAGGTTGCTACTTACAAGGAAAAAAGTGAAGCACTGAAAGGCAAGATAAAAAAAGCAGTAATGTATCCGGTGATTGTGGTCGTGGCGGCTGTCGTGGTTTCGGCCATCATGCTGATCTGGGTTATTCCGCAATTCAAGGAAGTATTCAGCAGCTTCGGTGCTGACTTACCGGCCTTCACGCTGATGGTGATCAATCTGTCAGAATGGTTACAGGAATACTGGTGGATGCCATTACTGGGCATGATCGCGGCCGGGTTTGCCTTCACCACAGCGAAGCGGCGTTCAGAGAAATTTGCTCGTTTTGTGGACCGGGCATCACTGAAAATTCCGATTATTGGTAATATCCTCAATATGTCGTCCATTGCACGCTTCTGTCGTACCTTTTCGACCATGTTCTCCGCCGGTGTTCCCGCTGTGGAAGCACTGGATTCGGTGGCAGGCAGTACCGGTAACTCGGTGTACTACGATGCCACCATGCGTATTAAAGAGGATGCCTCGCAAGGGATGCAAATTAACGTCGGTATGCAAACGACACAATTATTCCCCAATATGGTGGTACAAATGACCCGTATTGGCGAAGAATCCGGACGTCTGGAAGAAATGCTGGGCAGAGCCGCCGACTATTACGAAGAACAGGTCGATGAACTGGTTGATACCCTCGCCAAACAGATTGAGCCGTTAATTATGGCAGTGCTGGGTGTTGTGGTCGGTGGTCTGGTTATTGCAATGTACCTGCCGATCTTTAAACTCGGTGCCGTTGTGTAGCGCAAGCTGGATAGGGACAAACATGGAACTGATTTATTTACTGAGTACCAGCCAGATCTGGCTACTTGTTACAGTGGGCCTGGCCTCATTAATGATCGGCAGCTTTCTCAATGTCATTATCAACCGCTTACCGGTCATGCTGGAACGCGAGTGGAAACAGGAGTGTAACGAGTTTCTCGGTCACACGGATACCACCGCTGACAACACCCGGTTCAATTTGGCCGTACCGCGCTCACAATGTCCGAAATGTGGCCATCAGATCACCGTACTGGAGAATATTCCACTACTGAGCTATCTGTTTTTACGTGGTAAATGTTCGGACTGTAAAACGCCGATCTCTATCCAGTACCCGCTGGTGGAAATAACGACGGCACTGCTGTCCATGCTGATTGCTGCCAAATTTGGCTTCAGTAAGGAGACACTGGCCTTATTAATTCTGACCTGGACACTCATCACCCTGTTCATGATTGATGCCCAAACCATGCTGCTGCCGGATAATCTGGTTTACCCCCTGCTCTGGCTGGGTCTGTTGCTGAATTTAAACGGCTTTTTTATCACACTGGCAGATAGCGTGATCGGTGCAATGGTCGGTTATTTGATTCTGTGGAGCCTGTTTCATCTGTTCAAATTACTTACCGGCAAGGAAGGTATGGGCTATGGAGATTTTAAACTGCTTGCCGCACTGGGTGCCTGGGGTGGCTGGCAAATTCTGCCTTTCGTAATTTTCGCTTCTTCCGCCTTTGGTGCCATCTTTGGAATCACTGTCATGCTGCTGAAAGGCCAACGGGAAAGCCAGCCGATGCCATTTGGCCCCTGGCTGGCAATGGCTGGCTTTGTTGCATTGGTCTGGCATGAGGAAATCGTTGGTTATACCCGCGATTTTCTCCTGCTCTGATTAACAGCCACAATCTATAGCCTGATGATGGTGGCGTTTGATCACTATATGTTTGCGTTGCGGTTGCACGCGCACACCATGTGACTGTACCACGGCTGACCGCTGCCAACCTCGTGCCTGCTGCTGATGGGCATCATGCCGAACCACCGACTGCTGAGCAGAATACCGGTAATGTGGACGTGGCGCAGTTTTGACAGGGTGCTGCGGTCTCACCACCCGCTGAACAGGCTGCATGTGTACAGCCTGGCTGCGCTGCCATTGGCGACGATCATGTTGCTGTACAGACTGCTGTACTTTGACCTGTGGCTGCGGTGCTGCCATTTGCTGATAGTGATAACGCTGGTAACTGCTCTGGTACTGTGGCTTTACTACCACCCGCTGTGGCTGAGGCCGGTAATGTCTGACCGGAGGCCGGGTTCTGGCTGTGACAGTATGTTGCTGTGCTGCCCGTTTTAATGCGGCCTGTTTACGCTGCTGTGCCAATAATTGCAGTTTGCGTTTTTGTTGTAACAGCTGTGCTGCCCGTTTGCGCTGCTGTGCCTGCATCAGTTTCTGATGCGCCAGACGCTGTTTTTGCTGCGCCAGTAATACCGCCTTGCGCTTCTGTGCTGCCCGCAGTTGTGCCTGTTTACGTTTCTGTGCCAGTAACTGAGCTTTCTGTTTGGCTTTCGCAGCATACATGGCCTGACGTTTGGCACGCTGCGCATTGACCGATTGCTGTACCTGCTGCCGGTAATGCTGCCTGACTTGTGGCAACTGCGTTCTGACGGGTCGGTGATGAGCCGGGACAGGCTGGCCATGACCTGCCATTCGGGTACAGTAATACACCTTGCCATTGTGAACCATTTTACGCTGTTGTTTATGCCCTTGATTGCGCATGGGGTATAGCGTACAACAGTCCGTGGTGACTGACTTGACTCTGACCACCTGACCGCTGGTGTTATCCTGCAGGGTGCGCATAGACTCAATACCATCGTGCCAGGCATGTGCCTGCGATATACCCGCCAGCCCGAGACTGACTCCCACCATAATCTTTTTCATGTAATCTTCTCCATGAACATACCGGTTACAACTGATAGACTAGGCTGATCCTATTTTTTTAACGCCTTTCAACGCAGGATCGCCCTAATCATGGAAAAGGAACAAACGACTCATTTCGGATATCAGCAAGTTCCCGTTACTGAGAAAGCTAATAAAGTTGCTGAGGTTTTTCATTCGGTAGCCGATAAGTACGATGTAATGAACGACATAATGTCAATGGGCATCCATCGGCTGTGGAAACGTTATACTGTCGCCAGTGCCGGAGCCAAACGTGGCGATCAGATTTTGGATCTTGCGGGTGGCACCGGTGATCTTGCGGAAAAATTTGCCCGCATCGTCGGTGAGCAGGGCAACGTGGTGCTGTCTGACATTAATGGTTCGATGCTGGCGGAAGGCCGTAGGCGATTGATTGATAAGGGTATCGCTGGTAATGTCGAATATGTACAGGCCAATGCCGAATGCCTGCCGTTTGACGATAACCGCTTTGACATTATTACCATGGCCTTTGGTCTGCGTAATGTCACGGATAAAGATAAGGCACTGGCGGCAATGTACCGGGTACTGAAGCCGGGCGGACGTTTGCTGGTGCTGGAATTTTCCAAACCGGCAGCACCCATCGCACCGTTTTATGATCAATACTCCTTCAAATTTCTGCCCATGATGGGCAAACTGATTGCTAATGATGCGGACAGTTACCGCTATCTGGCCGAGTCGATTCGCATGCATCCGGATCAGGAAACACTGAAAGGCATGATGGTCAATGCCGGTTTTGAGCGTGTCACCTACAAAAACATGACCGGCGGCATCGTTGCTCTGCACAAGGGTGTTAAACTCTGAACCACCATTTCGCTGAAAGGGAATGCCAATGTTATTGACCACATTGACGGCCATGCTGGAAACCGCTTTTAATACCTGGCTGCAACTGGATGGTGAAGCTCTGCCACGTTTAAAAAAATTGCAGGGTCAGGTGATTGCCTTTCATATCAGCAATCCGCCGCTGAAACTTTATTTTATCCCCACCGCAGCAAACGTACAGGTGATGAGTCATTATGACCGTGAACCGGATGTCACCCTGAACGGCTCAGCACTGGCATTTATGCGCTTATCCGGTGCGGAAGACAGTGCTAAAACCATGCTGGAAAACCGCATTCAGGTCGATGGCAATATGGGCATTGCTGAACAGTTCAGCACGATCCTCAATGAGGTGGACATTGACTGGGAAGCGTTACTGGCGCAGGCCGTCGGCGATATTGTCGCGCATCAGGCCGGACAGCTTGCCCGCGAAACCAAAGGCTGGCTGGACGACAGTACACAGGCGATGCGTATGAATACCCGTGAATATTTGCAGGAAGAAAGCCGCCTGTTACCGGCAGATGCTGAAGTCCACCGTTGGCTGGATCAGGTCGATGAGCTGCGCGGTGATATTGATCGGCTGAACGCACGGGTAAAACGCCTGCAGACACGGGCACACCGGACAGATAGTATGCGGGACACATAAAACGCTATGAAATTTCTGACCCGCCTGTTGCGCCTGATCACCATTGGCCGTGTCTTTGTCCGTCATGGTCTGGATGAATTATTGTTCAACATTCCCTATCTGCGCCCGGTCAGCTTTGTCTATCGGCTGTTACCGTGGAACTGGCGCAAAAAACCCTATCGTTCACGCGGCGAACGTATCCGTCTGGCACTGGAAGACCTCGGGCCGATTTTCATTAAACTCGGCCAGATGCTGTCCACCCGGCGGGATTTACTGGCCGATGATCTGGCCGATGAACTGAAATTGCTACAGGATCGCGTCCCGCCCTTCCCTGGCAGCGAAGCCCGTGCGCTAGTAGAAAAAGCCTTTAAAAAGCCGGTGTCAGAGATTTTCAAACACTTTGAAACTGAACCAATGGCCTCCGCCTCGGTGGCACAGGTCCATGCCGCAACCCTGTGGGATGGCACTGATGTGGTGGTGAAAGTGCTGCGCCCCGGTATTGAAAAGACCATCCGGCAGGACCTGGAGCTGATGTACATTATGGCACGGATGCTGCAACGTTACCGGAAGGAAGGCAAACGGTTGCGCCCGGTGGAGGTGGTGAAGGAATACGAAAAAAACATCATTGACGAACTGGACATGCAGCGCGAAGCGGCCAATGCTGCTCAATTGCGGCGTAATTTTGAGGGTTCTGCTGATCTGTATATTCCTGAAATATACTGGGAATACACCCGCCCGAATATGATAGTGATGGAGCGCATTCGCGGCATTCCGGT
>PDRT01000094.1 GCA_002746895.1 Thiothrix nivea | reverse complement strand
CAGGGCTGGTTGCTCACTGCCACATAAATTCAGCAGCTCCTGAAAATGCTCCTGTACAATATTGGTGGACCTGGCCGGTTTACTTTTCCCTGGTGTTGCGGGTTCCGGATACCCGGTAGCAGTTGTGGCCTTACTGTCCACCACCGGCACCCGCACCTGCCACGGATCGGATACGGAAGCCGCCGCTGGTACTCGCGATTTAACGGCTGTCGTATCCAGCAGAGGATGCACATGCAACTGTACACAACGCTGCCCCCGGAAAACGGACGGAATAAAGCGGACCTCAGCCCGGAAGGCTTTGCCCTGTGCCGTATTCATATCCAGCAGCAGCTTGTTTGGTAATGAAATTTTCTGCTCGGTTTCCAGGCTTAACGATAAGAAAGATTTATGGTGCATCAATTTCGGCATCAAAACCAAACAGCGACAGATAAGCGGCATTGACATAAAGATGCTGATTGCGGGTAATATAAGCCACAGCTTCACGGGCATAATCCACCAGCCATTGGCTGCGTTGTTCGACAATTCGCAGCAGGTGTTTACAGTGACGAAACTCGGTTTGTAGCCGCGCATAACTCAGCAAATAGTGTAATTGCTGCTCCACATGCTCTGGCTGATCCAGCTGTAAGGCAGCAATCTGTACATCATCAGCGAACGACGACAAACCCCGCCACTGCTGCGCTGCGTAGTACACGACAATACAGTCCGGTGCCAGCTGATAGACCAGCTGTTGCAGTTTTTCCTTGTGCAGGGCACTGACGGTATCCGGGCAGAACACCAGTTCCGGCAGGGTATCCAGCTGTGCTTCGAGTTCAGCTGAATTACTGACCTGCCGCTGCTGCAAGACAAAACCGCTGTTTTGTAATGCACTCTCCAGTTTATGTTGTCTGCCAACCTGCCGTTGGATAATCAGACAGTTCATTGCATGCTGACTCATGCAACCGAAGATACCATTAATAAATACTATTACGCATAGCCGGGAGACATATTCCCGACTATCGCAGCGACCGGATAGACAGACTGAAAATTATCAGTGATTACAAAGTGTTCCAGAGATCAGCGAAACCATCATCTTCCTTTTTCTCCAGCTCCGGGTTCACCGTTTTAAAATGAAAATGGGCAAAGGTCCCCAGACACTCATCCAGAGTCGTCAACGCCACCCATTGCTCTTCCTCACCCTGCCTGATTGTTAATTTATCTCCGGAAACAAAGACATAGGCCGGCAGTACCAGCACTGGCTCGGTGCGTAAACCTTCAATTTCAGGCAGCAATAATCCCTGCATCGGCAGGCTGTGTTTCAGCTGCCGGTTGGCAATCGCCTGTACCTCACAAATCTGTGTTTCAACCGAGAGCAGTTCCACTCCGCAATACAAACCCTGTTTCGGCAGATATTCCAGCCATTTCACCACACCGGTCATCCAGGGGTTATCCTTCTGCCGCATATCGCGCAAACCAACCAGTTCCCCTACCTTGGCCGGTGAACTGCCCTGATTATTCCAGTGCAAACCATAGCCGCCAACGCTGCTGTTAATGACCCGCCAGACACGCACACCACACTCCCTGTCCGCCAGCTCCATCAGCTTTTCAGCACTTTCTTCATCATCAGGAACCGGCTCGCCATACAGCATCTTGTTAAACAACAGATCTTCTTCCTTGCGCTGCATTCCGGCACCACGGTGACTGGCATTTTCCACGACCGCAAACACCGCTGACATGCCCATAATCACCATGATTTCGTCATTGCGCTCAAAGCGGTTGTGCTGACGATTACGCACGGTCGTCAGATGAAAGATCATCCGCTTCGCCAGATTCCGGCTCAACCCGCCACTGCCGATAGGCAGTGCAGACTGTTCATACTGCCCACCCTCAATCAGCTGATCCAGCTTCATGACCAGCTTGCGCAGATTAAAGACCCGCACTGTCGGTGAATGTGGTAAATCACCATAAGGCATAATGACTGCCGGTTCATCATTATTCAACACCGCCGCATGGACAAAGTTACCCAGACCGTCATCATTAAATTTGAGCTTGTCCAGCCCGCGCTCACTGGCCAGCAGATACATATGATGAATATCATGCCACACCGTTTCCCGGGTACGCGCATAAACCATGTAGGCACTCAGCAGGTACTTGCCCAGATAATCAATCACCCGGAAAATTGCAACCTGTAATGACTTTTTGCGCTCCATATCCTGATTCAGCATGTCCAGCGCCGCCAGCTGATACAAACCGGCATACTCCAGCAACAGGGACTGATTCAGGTCGGAAATTTTCTGGCTGCGGGTGGATAGGGGGAAAGACTGACAGGTCAGATGGCGTTGCAAATTGATACGCAGCACTTCAAATTTAGGCTGTAAACGTTCTGCGATACGGATACGGGTTAACGGTGGTACCACACGGCGGTTAAAATCCACCAGACCATGAAACACACGCCGCGTCGACTCACCGGCATCCATGATCGACAACGAGTCGACCCATTGTTTGGCCTTCCCTTCATTCAACGGGATTTCATATTTGGAAAACTCGGTTTTCTCTGCTGGAGCAATGTGCATATCGTCCTGCCATGTCTGGTATTTTTATAATTAATCTCATTGTAACAGCAACCTAAGCACCGGACGACACTCCGCCGACAAACTGAACGCCTTGCTATTCTCAAAAATATTGCAGCGGCACCCGCCGGGTAATGCCGGTAAACAAGGTATAAGCGATAGTATCACTGTGTCGCGCCACTTCATTGGCAGCCACCTGCCGCCCCCACAGTTCCACCCTGTCACCAACAACAGCCTGTGGCAGGTGCGTTAAATCCACCGTCAGCATATCCATTGATACCCGGCCAATAATCCGGCTAGGTTGTCCGGCGACATAAACCGGCGTGCCATCCACCGCATGTCGCGGATAACCATCAGCATAGCCCATCGCGACCACCCCGACTCTGGTCGGTTTTTCACATTGAAACCGTGCCCCGTAACCAATGCATTCGCCTGCTTCCAGTGTCCGTACCGCAATTAGTGCTGACTCCAGCGTCATCGCCGGCATCAGTTGTTGTGAAGCACTATTTGGCTGATCCAGCGGGTCAGCGCCATAAAGCATAATACCGGGGCGTACCCAGCCGGTTCGGGCAGCGGCTAAACAATGACTGTCCGGCCAGGCCAGAATACCGGCAGAATTGGCCATACTCACCCTTCCCGGCAGCGCATGCACAGCTTGCTGAAAACACTGTATCTGGGTGGCGGAAAAAGGTTCACTCACTTCATCAGCACGGGCAAAATGCGTCATCAGCGTGATATCGCCAACATGGGCACAGGATTGCAGTTGAGCATACACTTCTGCCACTTCATCGGCATGAAAACCCAGCCGGTGCATGCCGGTATCAATTTTCAGAAATACA
>PDRT01000031.1 GCA_002746895.1 Thiothrix nivea | reverse complement strand
GGGGCAGGGCACCCTGTACACCGCACCCCTGGAGTTTATGCAGAATGTGGTGGACTGGTCGCTGGATGATCAGGGCCTGATGGCGATTCGCAGCCGGGCACAGTTTGCCCGCACGCTGGAGCCGATGTCACATGGTTCGCAACTGTTCTGGGAATATCTCAACTACCTGCTGGCACTGGCCGGTTTGGTAGTGGTCTGGCTATGGCGCAGGGCGAAAGCTAGGCGGAAACAACAGGCATATGAGCAGTTACTGGCGGAGGTGTAAGTCATGAATAAAATGAAAACGGGTATGATGGCATTGGCGGTGCTGGCGGCGGTACAGGTGGTGCTGGTGATGGTCACTCACTCCGGTGGTGGTGCAGGATGCTGATGGCACCGTGACACTGAAAAAGATCGGCGATCGCTGGCAGACTGCCGCTGGCTTTCCGGCCAACCGCAGTAAAGTCGATGGCCTACTGGATAAACTGGCCGGTTTGAAACATGGCCTGCCGGTGGGGGTGAGTGCGGATGCACTGACCCGCTTCAAGGTGGCCGAGAATGATTTTGAGCGGCGCATTCAGTTGCAGCAGGGCGATAATACTGTGGTGGATCTGTACCTCGGCAGCGGTGCCGGAGCACGGCAAAGCCATGTGCGTCCGGCCGATGCCGAAGTGGTGTATACCGCTGCGATTGGCAGCTACGATGCACCGGCTAAAATCAGCGAGTGGCAGGATAAGACCGTATTACAGCTGGATGAGAAAACAATCCAATCGGTGGAACTGGCAACGCTGAAACTGGAGAAAGTCTCCAAAGATAAGGACACCGCACCGGTGTGGCAGGCGGCGGAGTTACCGGCAGGTCAACTGTTGAATCAGGCCGCCATCAATGAGGGCCTGCAACCGCTGTGGAATCTGCGTTTTGCTGAAGTGCTGGGTCAGGAGGCCAAACCGGAATACGGACTGGAGGCTCCGGTACTGACATTGAGACTGACGCATGAAGCTGGCGAGCGGGAATATCAGTTCGGTCAGCTGAACGATAGCGAGGATTATGTGCTCAAGGTGTCTGACCGGGACGACTATTTCCGTATTGCGGGCTATATTGTGGAGCCGTTGTTGAAGAAAAACACCGTGGATAGCTGGTTATTGGCTGAAGCACCGGAAGCCGCAGAAAAGGCAGCTAAGGAAACTGAAACGATAACCGGTGAGACTACTGAAACGACAGCAACGCAGCCGGCAGAGCTTGAACTCGAAGTACCGGTTGCCGGAACCGGGACGGAAAACACACCCGCTGAGTCTGTTCAGGAGTAATAAGCCTTAATAGGCTTCCATTGTGGTCACGGACAGCTTTAACTGTGCGTGACCACGCTTGTCGGGATAAAGCCGGTATGAGGCCATCAGGCCGGTAACACCGAAGCATCAGCCTCATTAATCAGGCGACCATAAGATTTGGTGCGGATACCGCTGCGGATAATTTTGGCCGGATTACCGGCCACCAGTGAATGCGGGGGAACATCTTTGGTGACCACGGCACCGGAGGCAACAATGACTTCATCACCAATGGTAATGTCCGGCATAATAATCGAGCCGCAACCGATGAAACAACGTGCGCCGATTCTGGTTTCAATGTCATTTTTTGCACCGTAGCGCTCTGTGGCCCAGTCATGTGCCAGAATGGTGGCGTTAAACGCGACCACGGTATCCTCGGCAATAATAACCCCCTTCGGGTTGGTTTTATCGACATTGGCCTTGAAAGAGATTCGTACACTGGGGTCAAGGCGCATACCAAATACCTTGCGCAGGTAGAGCGTACGCAAATGCACCATGGTGTGACGAAAGTTGACAAACCACAGGAACATGCGGTTGTTCATAAATCGGGGTTTCATCGTTGTATTACCTTGTTATGAATCGGGGCTAACTATGCACTAGGGTAGTACAAACCAATATTTTTTGTCAGGGGGGCAGAAGTCCGGCCTCTGTTTGTCGGCATAATCGTCATCTTCGACAGCCCCATTGTGCACCCCGGTGTTGGTATCCTTGTGTTAAGATGCATTTATTCAGCAATGGCCCCGTCCCATTGTACTCAGCAGGCCAGATGGCAGGCAGCTGGTATCAGAATAACCAAAGGAGAATCACGGTGGAGTTAGAGGATAAAACATTATTTCGCCAGCAAGCCTATCTCAACGGCGAATGGGTGGGTGCTGACAGCGGTGCGACTTTTGAGGTAACCAATCCGGCAACCGGTGAGGTATTGGGTACAGTGCCGGACATGGGTGCGACGGAAACCCGGCGGGCAATTGATGCGGCGAATACTGCCTGGGCCGGATGGCGGGCAAAAACGGCAAAGAAACGTGCCGGTATTCTGCGCAACTGGTTTCAGCTGATGCTGGATAATAAGGCCGATCTGGCAAAGATTATGACGCTGGAACAGGGTAAATCATTAGCCGAAGCCGGGGGGGAAATCGTTTACGCCGCCTCTTTTCTGGAGTGGTTTGCCGAGGAAGGCAAACGGGTGTACGGCGACACCATCCCGGCGAATCATCCGGATCAGCGCATTCTGATAACGAAAATGCCGATCGGTGTCTGTGCGGCGATTACACCGTGGAATTTTCCCTCGGCAATGATTACCCGCAAGGCAGGCCCGGCACTGGCCGCAGGTTGTCCGATGGTGGTGAAACCGGCGGAGGCTACGCCTTATTCGGCATTGGCACTGGCGGTTCTGGCAGAGCGGGCCGGTATTCCCGCCGGAGTGTTTAATGTGCTGACCGGTCAACCGGCGAATATTGGCGCGGAGATGACCGCGAATCCGCTGGTGCGCAAGGTGACCTTTACCGGTTCAACGGCAGTGGGCAAGCTGCTGATGAAACAGAGTGCGGACACGCTGAAAAAGGTGTCGCTGGAACTGGGGGGGAATGCACCGTTTATTATCTTCGATGATGCCGATCTGGATGCGGCCGTGCAGGGGGTGATGGCATCAAAGTACCGCAACAGCGGCCAGACCTGTATTTGTGCGAACCGTATTCTGGTGCAGGATCGTGTTTATGATGATTTTGCAGCAAAGCTGGTGGTGGCCGTGAATCAGCTGCAGGTCGGTAATGGTCTGGAAGAGGGTGTGGATCAGGGGCCGCTGATTAACGAGGCGGCGGTGGCGAAAGTGGAAGCCCATATTGCCGATGCGCTGGCTAAAGGTGCGCGGGTGATGACCGGCGGTGAGCGCCATCCGCTGGGGCAGCATTTCTTCCAGCCGACCTTGCTGGCGGATGTGACGGGCGGGATGCGGGTGGCGACAGAAGAGACATTCGGCCCGCTGGCACCGTTGTTCCGTTTCAGCGATGAGCAACAGGCGATACAAATGGCCAATGATACGGAATTCGGTCTGGCGGCTTATTTCTATGCCCGTGATATTGGGCGGATCTGGCGGGTTTCCGAGGCACTGGAATACGGCATGGTCGGTGTCAATACCGGGCAAATTTCCACCGAAAATGCACCGTTTGGTGGTGTGAAAGAGTCCGGTCTGGGGCGGGAAGGTTCCAAATACGGTATTGAGGATTATCTGGAAATTAAATATACCTGTATCGCCGGGTTGAGCCGATGAACGGGCAGGGGATATGCTAGAATTTCCGGATCAGACCGGTCGAAACGAAACGCTATGAGGAGACATGTAATGAACTATCGGAATATCATTGTTGCAGTCGATAATGATGAGGCGAATGCCCTGATTTGCGGGCGTGCTGACGAGCTGGCCAGAGCGTTGGGGGCAAAACTGCATCTGATCTACATTATGGAGCCGTTGCCGCCGCTGGCCTCTGCCGGTGCAGTAGGGGGGGCGCCGTTTCCACTGGAAGCGGATGATGAAGAGTATCAGGTCGCGCTGCACAGTGCCCGCGAAACACTGACGGAGCTGGCGCAGCGTTTCAGTGCCACTATCACCTCCCACGAGGTGATTGAAGCACCCGGTACCCGCGCAGCGATCCATGAGGCAGCCACCAGTATGGGTGCTGACCTGATTATCGCCGGGAGTCATGGCCGTCATGGCCTGTCATTATTATTCCACGGTTCCACCACCAGTGCATTGCTGCATGATGCGCCTTGTGATGTGCTGGCGGTGCGGATTACTGAAAACAAGTGAAATAGAAACCCTATATCAAACTGAAAAGGAAAAGCTATGACTGAACAACGGATGATTGCGGTGGGTGATACTGCATCACTGACCCGTACGTTTACTGAAGAGGATGTGCGTCAGTTTGCCGAGCTGAGCGGCGATTACAATCCGGTACATCTGGATGCTGAATTTGCGGCTGCCAGCCAGTTTGGCCAGCGGATTGTGCATGGCATACTGGTGACCAGTCTGTTCTCTACGCTGCTGGGCACGGAATTACCGGGCAAGGGAGCCATTTATATGACCCAGAATTCACAGTTTCGTGCTCCGGTCAATCTGGACGAGGAAGTGACTGCAACAGTTGAAGTGCTGGAGATTAATGAGAAAAAGCCGGTGGTGACACTGAAAACGACGGCGACTAATGCAACGGGTAAGGTGGTGATACAGGGTGAGGCGATGATGTTTGTGCCCTGGTTGAAGAAGTGAATGGGTTTTTCTTGAATAGTGAATGGGTTTTTCTTGAATAGAGAGTGTGTATTAGCCACGCTACTTGACAAGCTGAAGGTTTAGCGGGTTCGTCGCCCGCTTAGCCGCAGCACCACATCCAGTACTTCATCCCACAGCCGTGATTCACTGGCGGAAAAATCTGCGCCAACCCCTTTGCTGTGCTGATCCAGCAGCGCCAGTTTCCTGAATAATAATGCCCAGTCGGCACCCTGCATCCGTTTGATGGCCTGCTGGAACATGGCCTGACGATTTTTTGGCATTTTGAACAGGATGGATTGATTGGTCTGACCCTGTTGCAGATTGAACACCGCGGTATTCAGCTGGCGCAGCAGTTCAGCCAGCGCCCAGATGAGCAACGGCAGTGCCGTACCTTCTTCTTGCAGGATCTGCACAATATGACGGATGCGACTGTTATCTTGCATCAGAATGGCTTCGGTGAGATCAAATACGCTGTAGCGGGAACTGTCGGCCACCGAAGCAGCCACCTTTTCCATCGTCAGTGCCTCACCATCGTGCAGTAATTTCAGCTGGTTAATTTCCTGTACTGCGGCCAGCAGATTGCCTTCAACCCGCTCGGTCAGATAACGCACCGCCTCATTATCCGCCTGCAACCCGGCATTGCGCATACGTCGGGCTACCCAGGCCTGGGTCTGGGCCGGTGATAAATCCCATATCTGAATCTGTACCCCAACCTGGTCAATAGATTTCACCCACGCCGCAGTACGGCAGGATTTCTCCAGACGCGGGCACTGGATCAGCAGAATTTTATCCGGCGGCAGTCTGTCCAGATAGTGCTTCATTGCCTTGCTGCCTGCGACACCGATTTTGCAGCTGCTCAGGCGCATATCCAGTAACTGCTTGCCGCTAAACAGCGACAGTGACTCACCGGCTTCCGCCAGTACACTCCAGTCAAACTGTTCATCCACCGACAAAATCGTGCGCTCACTGAAACCGGATGCGGTGGCCTGTTCGCGGATGGTATCGGCTGTCTCCATTACCTGTAGCGGTTCATCACCACTGATCAGATACACCGGCTTAATACCGTGTTGCAGATGTTCGGTGATTTGTTCGGCACGCACCTGCATCAGCGCATCCCCAGCGGATTTTCCGGATCGACCCCATCCATAAAGGGCAGGGTGCGTTCACGATTGGTCAACTGATAGACCTTGCCGATCCAGTTACTGAGCAGGCTTTTTGCCGTATCACGCCAAGTGTTTGGTAGCAGCGGAATTAACAATGACTCCGGAAAGGCCGGTGCCTCGTTTTTCCCCTGTTTTGCCTGTTCCAGTTGCAGGCGGTATTCATTCAGAATGGCTTTCACCTGTGGGCGCAGGTAGTTCTGTGGGAACGGTGGATAATCCGGCCGCTGGTCCTGAAACCAGGCATGGATCTCACGCTGGTATTCTTTCAATAGACTGATGCCGTCATATTCCGGGTGCCCCTGAAAAAACACGAAACGGAAATGATCGGGACTCACTGCCAG
The DNA here is from genome assembly GCA_002746895.1 of Thiothrix nivea. GTDB lineage: Bacteria > Pseudomonadota > Gammaproteobacteria > Thiotrichales > Thiotrichaceae > Thiolinea > Thiolinea nivea_A. The sequence continues at coordinate 3,208 of PDRT01000031.1, read as the reverse complement.
ATGTACGCCGGCCTCATCACTCTCCGCCAATACTTCCAGCCCGCAGGTTTCCAACTGCTCGCGGTCAATCTGGTTAAAGCGGGAGTGCGGGGCATCAAAAGGACTGTTCATATTATGTACCAGCGGATGCTGCGGCAGGGTCAGTGTATGCTGATACACGCCCCAGCGTTTAAAACCCAGCGGGTGGCGGCGGATACCGTATAAATGCTGCACAATGGCATGACTGGCCAGGCAGGAACACAGAACCGAAGTAACATTATCCTTTGCCCAATCCACCACTTCCATCAGACCGGGCCAGAACGGTTCGTCCTCAAGGTGCCGGGCAACCGGGGTGGCACCGGTAATGATCAGGGCATCCAGTCCGCTGCGTTTAAGGTCGGCAAAGGTTTCATAATACTGCGTGATATGTGCACTGGCCTGTTCACCCCGTGGCAGGCTGTCCAGTGTAAAGACGTGCATGTGAAACTGGGCAATCAGATTGGCATTACCGACCAGACGGAAAAACTGCCGCTCTGTTGCCTCCAGGGCACCGTCCGGCATCATATTCAGCAGGCCGATATGCAACTCACGGATATCCTGATGAAAGGCCTGATTTTCAGCTAGAATATCCTGTCCTTCCCCCGCCAGCCGCTGAAACGTCGGCAGGCCGGAATGATCAACTAATGGCATGGCAACCCCCTTAATGCTGACTGCGGGTAATGGCGGTTTCAATCAGCCGGTTAAAATCGGCTTCAGTCTGTACCGCCGCGACTTCCTCAGAGGTGACCGTATAGCCATACTGATCCGCGATGGCTTCATAGCGCGGAATGCGTGAGTGAAACAGCCGCGGGAAGATCCAGCGGGTGAAATCATCCGGTTCAATCTCGGCGGCAAATTGCAGACCTTTTTCCCGCAGATAAATTGCCAATTGTTCCTGTAAAAAATCTGCGCGGTAATACAGTGGCTTCGGGTCACTTCTGGCACGGTCAATCAGCTTTTGTTCTTCTTCAGCGGTGGTGACCTTGATATACAGAATCAGACTGTGTTCGGCGAGCAGGTCAATCACCCCCGGTTCATCCAGCTCACACAGGCTGCCGCCGACATCATTGACGAAGTGCGAATAGCCGTAAATGTCATGCGCCTTGCGGATAAATTCCGGCACATCGAGCATGGCCCTGATTTCTGCCTGACGGTATTGGGCCTGACGATTGATAAAATCATTCAGCGGCACGCCGCCCAGCTCCGGATTGCCGAGCTTGCCGACAAAGGACAACACCGGGCCGAGATCATCGACAGTAATATTATTGGTGATGTAAATCCAGTCCTTGCGCAATAAGTCTTTCAGGAACGGCACCTTCATTGCCTGTTCCTTAATCAGATCCAGAATGGATTCGTCGAGATACCGTTTACCGATGCGGTAGTCACCAGAGTAATGAAACCAGTCATGTTTGCGCAACAGGTTGGACAGATGGGTCTTGCCGACCCCCGACATCCCCAGCAGCGTGACACTTTTGTTTTCCCGGTTGCGGTATTCTTCAACGGACAGATGCACGTCATTTCCCCATCAGTAAGCAAAAGGAAGATTTTAAGGGCATTGTGGTGGAAACCCAAAGGGAAAAGTTTCATGATAAAATCCGGGAGCCGTACCTGACGCACCTGACCGGAACCCGCCACGATGAGTAACCCGCGCAAAAAACTCCCTATCGGTATCCAGACCTTCCGTGAAATCCGTGAGGAAAATTACTATTACGTTGACAAAACCCGCCTGGCTCTGAATCTGGTGGCAGAGGGTAAGCATTATTTTCTCTCCCGTCCGCGCCGTTTCGGTAAAAGCCTGTTTCTGGATACCCTGAAAGAATTGTTTGAAGGTAATCGGGTGCTGTTTAACGGGTTGGCGGCTGAAAAACAATGGGACTGGTCAGTCAAATACCCGGTCGTGCGTTTCAGTTTTTCCGGCAATCAATATTCTCAGGCGGATCAGCTGGAGTACGACTTAACCGAACAGCTCAACGAGCTGGATAACAGGTATCAGCATCAGCCACAAAATCAGACTTGCCCCGGACGTTTCCGGGAACTGATCCGGCATATTCAACAGCAAGCCGGTCAGCGTGTCGTTGTGCTGGTTGATGAATATGACAAGCCAATACTGGATGCACTGCAGGCTCCGGAGGTGGCGCGGGCCAATCGTGATTTCCTGCGCAGTTTTTACGGGTCTATCAAGGATTATGATGCCCATATTAAGTTCAGTTTTCTCACCGGTGTCAGCAAGTTTTCCAAGGTCAGTATTTTTCCCGGCCTGAATAACCTGTATGACTTCAGCCTTGATCCGGATTATGCGACCGTGTGTGGTTATACGGATAATGATCTGGATACCGTTTTTGCGGCAGAGCTGGAGGGGCTGGATCGGGAGGCCATCAGAAAATGGTATAACGGTTATAACTGGTTGGGTGACGGCGTTTATAACCCCTTTGATGTTTTGCAACTGTTTAAACGCCGCGAGTTCAGTAATTACTGGTTTGAAACTGGCACACCTACCTTTTTGGTCGACTTTCTGTTTAAGCGTCAGGTGCCCACCCTGAAACTTAATCATATGATCAGCAGTGCGAATATGTTATCCAGTTTTGATATAGAAAAAATCGAAACCGAGGCATTGTTATTTCAAACCGGCTATTTGACCATTAAAAACTCGCAACGTGCGGGAGGACAGGTATTTTATACGCTGGGCTATCCGAATCAGGAGGTTTATCAGAGCCTGAATGAAAATCTGTTGTCTGCGCTGGTTAACAGCCCGGAACAGGGTCAGCAGAGTTTACAGCTTTACCAGTTATTGCTGGCCAATGACTTCGACGGTTTGAAACGCCTGTTTCATGGTTTTTTCGCCAGCATTCCGCATCAGTGGTATACCAACAGCAAAATCCAGAACTATGAAGGTTATTATGCCAGCGTCTTTTATTCCTACTTCGCCTCACTGGGACTGGATGTGACGGTGGAGGATGCCACAAACCTGGGGCGGATAGATATGACGCTGCGGTTTAATGAGCAGATTTATATCTTTGAGTTTAAGGTGGTGGAACTGGCCGGGGAGGGCAACGCACTCCGACAGATTAAGGCCAGGGGCTATGCGGAGAAGTACCGCTCCGAAGGTAAACCGATTCACCTGACAGGGGTGGAATTCAGTAAGGATCAGCGCAATATTGTTGCCTTCGAGGTGGAGTCAGAAATGGTCTGA
>PDRT01000048.1 GCA_002746895.1 Thiothrix nivea | reverse complement strand
TCGACCTATGCCAGCATTATTTCAACACTACAGGCACGGGAATATGTTGAACTGGAACAACGCCGTTTCACACCGACAGACATTGGCAGGATTGTCAATAAATTCCTCACCGAACATTTCACCCGCTATGTTGACTATGACTTCACCGCCAATCTGGAAGATCAGCTGGACTCAATCTCCCGCGGTGAAACTGCATGGATTCCGGTGCTGGATCAGTTCTGGCGGCCATTCCATGAACTGGTTGATGACAAAATGGAGAGCGTACAGCGTAGTGATGTGCTGCAGCCCAGAGAGCTGGGTATCGACCCGAAAAGCGGTAAACCCGTCTCGGTTCGCATGGGTCAGTACGGGCCATTCGTACAAATCGGCACCCGTGATGATGAGGAAAAGCCCACATTCGCCAGTTTGCGGGCTGGCATGAAAATGGATGATGTCACGCTGGAAGACGCGATGGAATTATTCAAGTTGCCACGAACACTGGGTGAAACCGCCGAAGGTCAAACTATTAGTGCCAGCATTGGTCGCTTTGGCCCCTATCTCCGTTACAGCAACAAGTTTGTCTCACTCAAGGAGGATGATCCTTACACCGTGACACTGGAACGGGCACTGGAGCTGATTGCAGAAAAACAAGCCGCAGATCTGGCGAAGATTATCCAGGACTTTGGTGATGAGCTTCAGATACTGAAAGGGCGATGGGGGCCGTTTGTCACCGATGGGATTGTCAAAACCCGGCTGCCCAAAGACCGTGACCCGCTGACCGTGACCAAAGAAGAAGCCCTGGCCATGATCGCCAATGCGCCGCCACCGAAGGGTAGAGCCGCTATTCGTGCCAAAAAAGCCGCAGAGAAAAAGGCAGCAGAACTGGCCAAACTGATCAATGATCTGGGTGATGGAGTAAAAATTGTCAAAGGCCGCTGGGGGCCGGAAGTCACGGATGGCACCCGGAAAATCCGTCTGGCCAAAGTGGACAAAGACCTTGATCCGGTGAAGGTGACCAGGGAGCAGGCACTGGACATTATTGCCAACGCACCGCCACCGAAGCCCAGGGCCAAGCGAAAGCCCAAAACAGATCCCAGCAAAAAAACACCGACCACAAAGAAAACCACCAGAACCAAAGCGGCAACCGGGAAGAGTGACGGCGACGCTGTGGCAAAAAAGTAAAGTGATGCCCACCAGCCATTCCATAGACAAAGCCGTGGAAACCATCAGAAATGGCGGTATTCTGGCTTATCCCACGGAAGCTGTATTCGGTCTGGGCTGTGATCCGCGCAATTTATCGGCGGTACAACGTCTGCTGGGAACAAAACAGCGCCCGGCAGATAAGGGACTGATTTTACTGGCTGCCAACCTGAATCAGCTCAATGACTTTATTCCGCCACTGGATGATGAAATTATGGCACGAATCAGCCCCACCTGGCCCGGCCCGGTGACCTGGTTATTGCCGGTACGGGCGCAGGTTTCGCCATTAATACGTGGTCATTTTCAGAAAATAGCCGTACGCATCAGTGATCACCCCGTATGCATGAAACTTTGTCAACAACTGGGGCATCCTGTTATTTCAACCAGCGCAAACATTACTGGACGACCTCCGGCAACCACAGCTTTACAGGTCAGTGAACAATTCGGCCACCAGGTTGACCTGATTCTGGACAAGCCGCTGGGTGGAAAGAAACAGCCCAGTGAAATACGTGATGCTCTCAGTAACCAGGTCCTGAGGGCAGGATAAACCTTAATACTTAACCCGCCAGTGCAGATCCATCATCGGATCAAAATGTGTGATTTCTCCGTCAGACAACATCAGCTTTTCCGGCTGTGGCTGCGGTGCCTCAAAACGCTCCAGGACTATTTTTCCAGTATTCACCGGCAAACCATAAAAGGCCGGGCCATTCAGTGATACAAAACCTTCCAGTTTATTCAGCGCATTTTCCTGCTCAAACACTGCTGCAATCACCGCCAGTGTATTCGCGACATTAAAAATTCCGGCACAGCCACAGGCACTCTCCTTGGCTCCATCCCGATGCGGTGCTGAATCCGTCCCCAGAAAAAAACGGGTATCACCGCTGGTCACCGCAACACGCAAAGCCTGCCGGTGCCGCTCACGTTTCGCTACCGGCAGACAGTAATAATGCGGCTTAATCCCCCCCACCAGTAGCGCATTGCGGTTAATCACCAGATGATGTGGAGTCACTGTCGCCGCGACATGTTTATCGCAAGACTGCACATAATCCACGCCGTCTTTGGTGGTCAGGTGCTCAAAGACGATTTTCAGTTTGGGGAATTGCTCGCGCACCGGGATGAGCTTCTGTTCAATAAAGACAGCCTCCCGATCAAAAATATCCACTTCGGCATCCACCACCTCACCATGCACCAGCAACGGCATACCGATTTCTTCCATTACGGCCAGCACCGGATAAATTTTAGTTATATCTTTCACTCCGGCATCCGAATTGGTGGTAGCACCCGCCGGATAGAGTTTAACAGCACTTACCTCATGCGACAGATAGCCTGCCCGCACCGCTTCCGGATCGGTCTGCTCGGTCATGTACAAGGTCATCAGGGGCTGAAACGTGCTCCCTTGCGGCAAGGCTGCCTCAATCTGTTCCCGGTAAGCCCGGACATCCGCTACAGTAACCACTGGTGGTTGCAAATTCGGCATCACAATCGCCCGGCCAAAATGGGCTGTGGTATACGGAAGCACTTTCTGCAACATCTCGCCACTGCGCAGGTGCAAATGCCAGTCATCAGGTTGGATAATAGTCAGTGTGTTGGTGGCGATCATGCCTTGCTCCCGTGGTATTAGATCTGTACGGGATTTTAACAGGAAACAGAGCAGATTTAACGCCGTATGGAAGCACGCAGCAGATTAAAACTGACGGCTTCAGTATTTTTCAGCACATCATCATGGGCATTATGCAGCACCGCAAACAGACTGTGTCTGCCACGATCAATATTTTCCAGTGAGTAAGCGGTGGCATCACCACTGGCGACCTGCTTGCCATCCAGGTAAATCACAACACCGTGCCCTTCCTGTAAAGCCGGTTCCAGTGCCAGACGTACCATCACATTACCGTTATTGGCCCGGACAGCTTCATCTGTTTGGGGGGAGGTAACCGCAAAGCGCTTGTATTCCACCGTCTCACTGTCGTCAGACTCATCGGCTTTATCCGTTGCGGAGGTATTATCCTGCTGCGCTCCGGCATCATAACTGTCTGCCACGGTCAACGTCGGTAGTTCCACCATTTGTGCCTTGATCTGTTCCGGTGGATTATCTCCAAATACCGAAAGTCTTTATTCTAGGCTGGCCCCCGTGTTCGCAGCCAGCACTGTCAGACCAGTGGCCTGAATCACCGCCAAACTGTCAGGCAAATTGCGGTATGCGCTTTTCCATAAACGCCCGTATGCCTTCCTCAAAATCAGTTGTGACCGCACATTCGGCAAAATTTTGCTGCTCCAGCAATAACTGTGCTTCCAGCGTATTATTCAGCGATTGATTCAGCAACAGCTTACTTTTTATCAAGGCCTGCTGCGGGCCTTTCACCAGCCGTTTTACCAGTGCCGCAGTCGCAGATTGCAGTTTCTCAGTCGCCACGACCTGATTTACCAGCCCCAGCTGTAATGCCTCCTGTGCGGTCAGCCGCTCACCGAGAAACATGATTTCCCGGGCACGTTTATCACCGACCAGACGCGGTAAAAAGAAAGTCCCGCCACCATCCGGCGAGATACCTAACTGACAATAGGCCGAGGCAAATTTCGTATTATCCGCAGCCACCGCCAGATCACAGGCCGCCAGCAGACTCATACCAAACCCGGCCACTGCACCGGACACCGATGCGACCACCGGCTTATGCATCAGGCGGATTGAGCGTATCGCATCATGAATCGTCTCAATAATCCTGCTGATTTCAGCATGACGCTCAGCAGGCGGAATGTCGATACATCCGGCAAAATAACCAATATCGCCCCCGGCCATAAAATGGCCGCCTGCACCCTGTATCACCAGACAACGCACCGCATTATCCTCAGCGACCTGCGCAGTCCGCTCCTGTAGTGCATACGCCATTTCATCATTTAGCGTATTCAGCACCTCCGGACGATTCAGCGTCAATGTGGCAATATGTTCCTCCACCGATAAACTGACTACATCACTCATTGATTGCTCCTAAAGCTTTACCATTCCTCACTCCGTGCAGCACAAGAAACCGGGGCCGGGGATAGTGTTCAAAACGCGGCTTCATCGAAATCCATCAGGCTCCCACTGCCTGACATAATTGCCGACATTAGCGAGCCGGTCTGTGGCAGCAATCGCGCACAATAAAACCGCGCCGTATCCAGTTTGGCCTGATAAAATACACTTTCATCACCCCCACGTTTATCCAGCGCAATATCAGCCATGCGCAACCACATATAACCCAATGCCACCAGCGCGAACAATCGCAGGTAGTCCGTGGCTGCCGCCGCACCTTCTTCCGGATTTTTTAACCCCTGTTGTGCAATCCAGCCAGTCACCACCTGTAAGCGGCCAAACGATTTTGCCAGTGCCCTGATTAACGGCTGCAACTCGTCATGCCCATCATGTCCTTTTTCTTCCAGATAGGTGCTTACCTCATGGAAAAACGGGCGCAGGTTCCGGCCCATTTTTTCCGGCATTTTGCGCCCGACCAGATCCAGTGCCTGAATCCCGTTAGTGCCCTCATAAATCTGTGCAATCCGCGCATCACGTACATATTGCTCCATGCCCCACTCGGCAATATAGCCATGACCACCCAATACCTGCAATCCCATATTGGCAATCTCGGAACCGCAATCAGTCATAAAGGCTTTCACAACCGGTGTCATCAGTGCGACAAAGGCTTCGGCATCTTCACGCTGTTGCTGATCGATTGACCTATCAGCAATATCCAGCGCCCGTGCCACCCAGAGACTCAATGCCCGATTACCTTCGGTATAAGCCCGCATGGTCAGCAACATGCGTCGTACATCCGGATGTACCGTCAGCGGATCTGCCGGTTTATCAGGCTGTGCAGCGCCTTTCAGTGCTCGTCCCTGCAGGCGGTTACGGGCATAGTCCACCGCATTCTGATAGGCGATCTCACTGATACCGAGTCCCTGCATACCCACACCCAGTCGCGCAGTGTTCATCATTACGAACATCGCCTGCATGCCCTTGTGTAACTCACCGACCCGATAACCCCGGGCATTATCAAAGTTAATGGTACAGGTCGAATTACCATGAATCCCCATCTTATGCTCGATAGAACCGCAGCTGACCCCGTTACGATCAGCAATCTCACCGGATTCGGTAACGTTGAACTTGGGCACCAGAAACAGGCTGATACCCCGTATGCCTTCCGGTGCATCCGGTGTTCTGGCCAGCACCAGATAAATGATATTTTCGGTCATATCATGCTCACCGGCACTGATGAAAATCTTGCTGCCATTTAACTCATAGGCTTCATCAAGCGGCTCTGCCCTGGTGCGGATCAGACCAAGATCAGTACCGCAATGTGCTTCTGTGAGGCACATCACCCCGCTCCACTGGCCGGTAATCATCTTTTCCAGATAGGTCTGTTTCAGCTTCCCGGAACCGAATTTTTCCAGTGCCCGACAAGCACCTTCCGTCAGGCCCGGATACATGCTGAATGCCATATTCGCCGAGGAGAGCATTTCCTCCAGCATAAAACCCAGCGTCTTCGGCAGGCCCTGACCACCGTATTCCAGCGGTGCCGTAATGGTGCCATAGCCATTCTCGTAGTAGGCATCGTAAGCCCGTTTAAACCCGTCCGGCACATGGACCTCACCATTGTCGAAGGTGCAACCCTCGCGGTCACCGACCGGATTCAGCGGTAGAATTTCCTTCTCAAAAAAGTGTCCGGCTTCTTCCAGAACCGCCGCTACCAGATCAGGAGAGACTTCTTCAAAACCTTCCAGTTGTTGCAGATCGGCACCCTCAAACAGTTCGTTATACACAAAGCGCAAATCACGCAAAGGGGCATTATATACAGGCATCATCAGTTCCTCAGGGGTTTGCCGGTGGTCAACATATGTTCCATACGCGCCAGTGAATCAGGGTTCATCGCCAGTGTCATAAACGCCTTGTGCTCCAGCTCCAGCAGGTCATCTTCACTCAGCGTTTCGGTGACATCGGTGTCACCACCACTGAGGACATCGGCCAGTACCAGAGACACTACCTCATCATGTGCAGTGGCACGCCCCATGTTGCGAAAGTCCCTGACCGCCATTGCCATTGCTGTGCGGGCAGTCGGCCCTGGCAGACTGACCTCCTGAGCCTCCGGCGGCTCGTAACCGTCCACCATTGCCAGTGCTTTGGCCTTGGCATCCGCCAGCAAACGATCACGATTCATGGTAATGCCATCACCGGGGCGCAGAATCAGCATACCTTGTGCTTCCTGTGCCGATTTTGCCACCTGTGCAGTACTGATCATTTCAAAGCACTTCACCACCGGCGGCAGCGGCCCGCCCGCCCGCTTCGGATGATTGATCCAACGCAGCAGCATTTCCTTACAACCGCCCCAGCCGGGAATCAGACCCACCCCGACCTCGACCAGGCCGATATAGGTTTCGGCATGGGCTTGGATAGCATCACAGTGCAGCAGAATTTCACAACCGCCACCCAGTGCCATACCGGACGGCGCACCCACGACCGGAAATGGAGCAAATTTCAGGCGTTTATAGGCATCCTGTCCGGCTTTCACTATCTCTCCGGCCTGCTGCCAGGTGGCAATGTTGGCCGCGAACAGCAGCAACCCCAGATTGGCGCCCACCGAAAAATTGCTGCCCTCGTTATAAATGACCAGTGCCTTGAACCGGGACTGTACCAGTGCCACGGCACGATTGACCATTTCCAGAATCTGCGGGTCCAGTGCATTCATTTTGCTGGTGAACTCCAGACAGACCACACCATCGCCAATATCCCACAAGCTGGCAGAAGCATTTTTCGCCAGCGGCTCGCGCTGTAACTTAATGTCACTGAGCAGCAATACACCGTTATCACGCTGCAATAACTGCGCCTCACCAGCACCGTTCAGATAGTAAATCCGGCTATTCTGCTGCTGATAAAAACCATTGTCCCGTGCCCGCTCCAGTAGCGGTGGCACCGGCAGGCCTTCAGCAGCCAGCCGGTCAGCAAATTCCGCCGCTCCCAGCTGGTCCATCAACTCAAACGGACCGTACTTCCAGTTGTAACCCAGCTTCATGGCCCGATCGACCGCCTGCACATCCTCCGCAATCTCCGGCACCAGTGACGCAGCATAGCTCAACACCTGTGACAAGACCCGCCAGGCATACTGGCCGCCTTTATCCTCATGACTGACCAGTGCCCGCAAACCACCGTTGCGTGCTGCTTTCACACTGTCCAGCCGTGCTTTTACCGATGGTGCATATTCACCGGTTTGCAGGTTAATCGATTCTTTAATCTTCTTGCCACCCTCCCGATTCAGGCGGTAGAAACCACCCTTGCCCTTGCGCCCGGTATAACCATCGGCAATCATCCTGGTAATTAAGGCCGGAATTTCAGTCCGCTGCAACAGTGCATCATTTTCCGGCAAAGTACGCTGCATGCTTTCCATCAGGTAGGGCAGCAAATCCAGACCAATCAGATCCGACAGGGCAAATATCCCGGTTTTTGGAACCCCCATCGGTCGTCCAATTACCGCATCCACTTCCTCAACCGTCAGCCCCATGGCAAAGGCTTCCAGTACAGCCGTCTGAATCCAGAAGATGCCGATGCGATTGGCAATAAAACCAGGCGTGTCTTTACACACCACCACACCCTTGCCCAGACGTACATCACAAAAATCACGCACCGCCTGTAGTGCGGCGGTATCGGTCTGTGTACTGAACGCAATCTCCAGCAGGCGCATATAACGCGGCGGATTGAAGAAGTGAGTAATTATAAAATGACGGGCAAAATCATCATTTTGCCCAGCCATCAGATCCTGCATCGGAATGGTGGAGGTATTGGAAGACAGCATGGAACCCGGTTTGCGTACTGTTTCCAGCTTGCGATACAGCTCCTGTTTAATCTGCAAATTCTCAATCACGGCCTCAATAATCCAGTCACAATCGCTCAACAGCTCCAGATCATCTTCCAGATTACCGGTCGTTATCCGTTTTGCATTGCGCTTGTGCATCAGCGGTGCCGGATCAGCCTTGAGCATTTTTGCTACGGCAGACTCGGCAATCACACTGCGATTTTTTGCACCCTCTGGCACAATATCCAGCAACACCACCGGAATACCGGCATTCGCAATGTGTGCGGCAATACCGGCACCCATCACTCCGGCCCCGATAACGGCCACTTTCTGAATGTCTGGCGTACTCATCAGACGGCCTCCAGAATCGTCGCAATACCCTGTCCACCGCCGATACACTGGGTGGCCAGCGCAAACTGTTGGCCCTCACGCTTGAGCAATGCAGCGGCTTTGGCAGTAATCCGTGCACCGGTGGCTCCCAGCGGATGCCCCAGTGCAATTGCACCGCCATCCCGATTGATTTTCTCCTCATCCAGCCCCAGTTCGCGGATACAGGGAATCGCCTGGGCAGCAAATGCCTCATTCAGTTCGATAATATCAATATCACTGGCTTGCAGCCTGGCGCGTTCCAGTGCCTTGCGTGTTGAGTGTACCGGGCCGATTCCCATGATTTCCGGCGCACACCCGGCGACAGCGACGCTACGGATTTTTGCCAGCACCTCCAGACCGTGGGCTTTGGCAAAATCCTCGCTGCAAACCAGAGTCGCCACCGCACCATCGGTCAGCGGCGATGAAGTACCCGCCGTCACGGAACCCTGCTCATCAAAGGCCAACCGCAATTCCGCCAGTGTTTCCGCCGTTGTCTCCGGGCGAATACAGCCGTCCTGTGTCACCCCGGCCACCGCGACAATCTCATCGGCCAGATGACCGGCTTCCTGTGCCACCGCAGCTTTCAGGTGGCTGGTAACGGCAAAGGCCTCCTGCTCCTCACGGGAGATGGCATATTTTTTTGCCAGATTCTCAGCCGTCATTCCCATACTCATATAAGCAGCGGGTATACGTTCATACAGCGCCGGATTCGGTGCCGGGTTGAAACCCGCCATTGGAATACGGGTCATTGACTCCACACCGGCACAGATAAAAGCCTCTCCGGCATTCATCTGAATGGCTCCGGCGGCCTGATGGATGGCTTGCATGGATGAGCCGCAAAAACGATTAACCGTGGCTCCGGCAACGGTTTGTGGTAAATCTGCCAATAAGGCAACCAAACGACCGGCATTCAGGCCCTGCTCTCCCTCGGGAAAGGCACAACCCAGTATCAGATCCTCAATCTCCCTGCCATCGACACCGGTTTGTGCCATGACACCCTGGACCGCGACAGCCGCCAGATCATCCGGGCGAACCTTAACCAAACTGCCCTTGTGAGCCAGCGTAAACGGGGTACGCCGGTATCCGGCAATCACTACATTTCTCATTCCACTTCTCCTGCGGCCTGCCGCACAGCATCACAGCTGTGCATCATTATCTGTTGTACCAACAATACTGAGGCATTCGGCTTCAATCCCCGCCAGCTCGCCTAACATTTCCTGAATATCCTGTTGCTGTTCATGTAATTCTGCCTGACGCAATCGCACACGTTCCAGCAGAAACCGGACCTGATCGTGCTGTGCCGGATCAGGGTCAGCATCGTATAAGTCCATATACTCGCGAATCTCATCCAGCGAAAAGCCGAGCCGCTTACCACGCAGGATCAGCTGCATTCGGGCACGGTCTTTATAATTGTAGACCCGGTTTGCGCCGACCCGCTGTGGTTTAATCAGCTGTTTATCTTCGTAAAAACGAATAGTGCGGGCGGTTACACCCAACTCACCGGCCAGTTCGGAAATACTCAGTAGTTGGACCATGGAAATTCCTCTTTACGAATACTATAACTACTTAACGTGAACGTCAATTTATAAATAACAAAAAGGCAGCCGAAGCTGCCTTTTTGTTTAGTGACAATAAAATATCAACTAAATCGACTGATTAGAAGCTGTAAACAACACCGGCTTTAGTAATCTTGTCACCTTCATCTGGAGCATAGTGTTCAATAACATATTTCATATTGCCGTGATCATAGTGATAACCAACGACAACATCTTTTTCATCACTGGTGCCCGCCCAGATGGTGTTATTATTAATCGCATATTTGGCACTGAAGCCCCACTCGTCGTCATCATTGCCTTCAGCATTAACTTCGAAGTTATTAAAACCAGCTTTAATACCGTAAGAAACTATATCGTCATCCTTATACTTGTCATCATCCAGCTTTTCATAGCCCAGGTTCACTTTGACAGGACCCAGACCAGCCCGCATACCGATAGCACTTTCCTCTTCGTTCGGGTTATGAGAAACGGCGAACTCAACATTGTTGATCTTGTTCTTGTATACAAGGTTGTAGGCATCGTTACCACGACAGGATGATGATTCCTGAGACAGGAACTCGTCGTATGGACTTGGATCAAACTGGTCACAGGCATTATCGACATCACCCAGCCATACTTCGCCGAAGCCACCTTTTGCGCCTACTCTGATTTCATCAATTTTAACATCAGAGCCATCTTCTCTAGCCAGCTCAACCTCGGCATGTCCCATATAAGTCACGCTACCAGTCTGGGAAGTGGCATCAAGATTCACCTCGGAGCCTTCGTGACCAAAGGCCTCGGCCTCGCTGTCATACGCCAAACCGATATCACCCGAGATCTTCAGATCTGCCTGAGCTGCCATAGGGAAAGCCAATGAAGCAGCCACCGCAACTGCCAAAACATTCAGTTTCAGTTTCATAATTCCGCCTTACTATCTTTTAAAGTTAAAATCCGCCAAGCACTCAAACCGGAACTCAGCTACCAGGAACAGTCTCCAGAGTGAAGACTATTACGATTGTTGGCAAAAAGCAACACGTTAAACATAATCCAGGTCAAAAATGGTTAGAAACCACCACAACTAACGGTTGCTTCTTTAGTTACTTCTGTTCACACTGAACAAAATTCGCAAAGAAAATCTTATGTTAATACATTTTTCGACATTAGAAAACCGGGCTTGCAAACGGCCAGCAGCTCCCGCTGAATAAAAGCCGCCGCCCCTCACTCATCCATGCGTCACTCACACATAGCCATTTAATGGGGTGAGTTTCATACGCATCCCGGACTCAAAATGGTCAACACTCCTGCTTAACCCAACGCGTCGCTTGGTCTATCGCCACTAACAGATTCGGTTGGTGGTTTTGGCTTTTTACTCAATACAAACAGTACTGTACTCAGAAACAGTAAAACATGCTCCATATCATGCTCATGCATCAGTTTTGGCAGGGCTGTCACGGTATATGCTCGAACATTGATAACCAAGAACACAACAATCAGCTCTGTAGCTGGTTTTCAGGACTTTTTCAGATTTCCCCGAATTATCAAATGGTGCCGATGGCGAGACTTGAACTCGCACGACCTAATGGTCACCACCCCCTCAAGATGGCGTGTCTACCAATTCCACCACATCGGCGTTAAATGCGTTTTGCTTACTGTTGTTGCGTATTCTCTTCCGCTGCTGGAGCCGTCGGCACTTCCGACGATTGTGCAGGCGGGGCAACAGGTACTTCATCAGCCGGAGCAGGCACTTCACTCTGACTGGCTGTGTTCGCTTCCTGTCCGGGTACTACCGGAACTTCACTGCCAGTAGCTGCTGGAGCCGGTGCAGACTCTTCCGTCTGAATCGCATCCATAACACTACTGAACTCCGTGGTGTGATTAGAAACCAGCCAGGCCAGCGCAATTGAGTTCAGGAAAAATACTGTCGCCAGAATAGCAGTCGAACGACTCAGAAAGCTGCCTGAACCACGGGCACCAAACACTGTGCCAGATGCACCACTGCCAAACGCAGCACCGGCATCAGCACCTTTACCATGCTGCATCAGTACCAGCACAATAATTCCAACGGAAATAATAATCTGTACGATCAGTAAAATATTATATAACATGATTAAATTCTAAACTGGCTTAGTGGCCTGCGTCATGTCCTGCCTGACAAATCGCAAGAAAGTCCTGCGCCTGTAGCGAAGCCCCGCCAATCAGGCCACCATCAATATCCGCCATCGCAAATAATTCAGCAGCGTTACTACCTTTTACACTGCCACCATATAGTATCTGTACCTTGTCAGCGACCTCTGCATCTAATGCAGCGATTTTACTCCGGATAAACGCATGGACATCCTGTGCCTGCTGAGGTGTTGCAGTCTCGCCGGTTCCGATTGCCCAGACCGGTTCATAAGCAATCACCGCATCCGCCAGTGCTGCCTCTCCTTCCAAGGCAATCACTGCATCCAGCTGTCGGCCAACAACCGTCTCTGTTACACCCTGCTCACGTTCTTCCAGTGTTTCACCGACACATAAAATAGGTGTCAAACCCTGTTTGCGTGCCGCTGCAAACTTGGCTGCGGTATCTTCATCACGCTCGCCGAAAAGGGCGCGGCGCTCAGAGTGTCCGACAATGACATACTGACAGCCAAACTCTTCCAGCATGGGTGCCGAAACCTCACCGGTAAAAGCCCCTGCATTATGTTCACTGACATCTTGCGCTCCGAGAGCGACCGAACTGCCCTGCAATAACTGTGCTACCTGCGGGATGTAAACATACGGTGCACAAACTGCAATGGATACATCACTCAGATCAGCAGCACCAGCCAGAATGCCATTTACCAACGTTTCAACAGAAGCACCGGAGCCATTCAGCTTCCAGTTTCCGGCGATCAATGAACGTCTCATACCTGTCCTTTCCTCTAAGCAAGGGCGAAAGAGTACCGATAGTATGCCGAGAAATCAATTCTTTTTAAGGAATAAGGATCAGGCAGCCTCGCGCACTGCTGCCGCAATATTATTCGCCAACTGGAAGGTCTCTCCGACATCATCGCCTTCCACCATGACCCGGATCAGTGGCTCGGTTCCGGACGCACGTAACAGCACCCGCCCGCGCTCACCCAGACGTGACTCGACCTGCTTTACGGCATCCTGCACACCGGTGGCTGTATCCAGGTTAATCCGCTGTTTAACCGGTACATTCACCAGCGTTTGCGGATATTTATTCATCACATGCTTAATATCGTGCAGGGATTGCCCCGTGGCGATCATGGCCCGCAGAATCTGCAGTGCGGCAACGATCCCGTCACCGGTCGGCGTATGGTCGCGTACAATCAAATGGCCGGAACCTTCGCCACCTAACAGGCAATTATGTTCCATCATCTGTGAGACAACGTAACGATCACCGACATTGGCGCGGTAAAAGGGCATACCAAAGCCTTTAATGGCTTTCTCCAGTCCCAGATTACTCATCAGCGTACCGACCACACCGGTTTTCAGGCCTTCCTCATTACGCCGGAATGCCGCAATAATCGCCAGTGCCTCATCACCATCCACCTTCTCGCCCTTGTGATCGACCATAATCAGCCGGTCACCATCCCCATCCAGTGCTATGCCGATGTCCGCACGGTATTCAAGCACCTTGTCACTCAGAGAACCCACCGCTGTTGCGCCACAGTTTTTATTGATATTAAATCCATCCGGCTGATTACCAATCGCAATGACCTCGGCTCCCAGCTCACTGAAAACATCCGGGGCAATATGATACGTCGCACCATTGGCACAATCCACGACAATGCGCAGACCTTTCAGCGACAACGAGTTTGGCAAGCCGCGCTTACAGAATTCAATATAGCGCCCGGCAGCATCATTAATACGCACCGTTCGCCCCAGCTCTTCTGAAGGCACGGTTGCCAGCTCACTTTCAAGATAGGTTTCAATCCGGTGTTCAGTCTCATCCGGCAGCTTCATGCCATTGGCAGCAAAGAACTTTACGCCGTTGTCATGATAGGGGTTATGCGAAGCACTGATCACAATGCCGGCAGAGGCACGGAAAGCGCGGGTTAGATAAGCCACCCCCGGAGTCGGCATTGGCCCGAGCAGGCGGACATTTACGCCCGCAGCCGCCAGTCCGGCCTGTAATGCGGATTCCAGCATATAGCCGGAAATGCGTGGATCTTTACCGATCAGTACCAGTGGATGGCCATTGGTGGTTAAAACCTTACCCGCCGCCCAACCCAGCTTGAGCACAAAATCCGGCGTCATCGGATATTCACCAATCCGGCCACGGATACCATCTGTTCCAAAATATTTTTTAGACATGATCAATTCCTGTAGCAGGCACTAAGCCTGTTTTTTTGTATTTTATGGCCTGTACCATTTTTAATGCATCAACGGTTGCCTTCACATCATGTACCCGCAGCATTTTTGCACCATTCATCGCCGCAATCACTGCTGCAGCCACACTGCCCTGTAAACGTTCAGCCACCGGACAATCCCCGAGTATCGCTCCAATCATCGTTTTGCGTGACATACCTACCAATAGTGGTAATTGAAAGCGATTCAGTTCATCCAGTTGCTGCAATAATTCAATATTGTGCTCCAGTGTTTTGCCAAAACCAAACCCCGGATCAAGCCAGATTCGCTCAGCGGACAACCCGGCCTGCTCGCAGTCAGTCAAACGCTGGCTGAAAAAATCAGCAATATCACTCACCACGTTAGCATAGGACGGATTAACCTGCATGGTACGCGGCTGGCCCAGCATGTGCATCAGGCACACATCAACCTCACTGCCCGCACAAACCTGTAATGCACCGTCTTCCTGCAGTGCCCTGACATCATTAATCATATCAGCACCGGCGGCAATGGCCTGCTGCATCACCACAGATTTACTGGTATCGACAGAAACCGGAATATCAAAGCGCTGCTTGATCATTTCCAGCACCGGGATTACCCGCTCCAGCTCCTGTTCTGCACTGACATCCTGCGCCCCCGGACGTGTGGACTCTCCCCCGATATCGATAATCGCAGCACCCTCCCGAATCATGACTTCAACATGCTGTAATGCCTGATCACGCACCACAAACTGCCCGCCGTCCGAGAAGGAATCCGGCGTGACATTAAGAATGCCCATGACGCTTATTTCAGAACGTAATTCAGAGAGTCTATTCGTCATTGATTAATCCGCCCCATCATAAAACAAAGGCGCGGAAAACCGCGCCTCATTAATAAAGATACCCCTATTTTTAAGCAGGATCACCGACAATTGAATTGTCCACATCCGTGTCAGTCTCTTTCTTTTTGGCCGAAGGTGGTGTGCCGGACGGACCGGATTCACCATCATCAGACCAGTCGGAAGGTGGTGGTGGCTCCTCACCACGCATAATCGCATCAATCTGTTTACGATCAATGGTTTCGTACTTCATTAGCGCCTTGGCCATTGCATGCAGCTTATCAATATTCTCTTTCAGAATATTTTCTGCCCGCTGATAGTTACGGTCGATAAAATCACGGATTTCCTGATCAATTGCATGGGCTGTTTCATCAGACATGTGCTTATGCTGTGTCACACTGCGGCCAAGGAACACCTCTCCTTCATCTTCAGAGTAAGACAAAGGCCCCAGCTTATTGGACAGGCCCCACTTGGTCACCATATTCCGTGCAATCTCGGTGGCACGCTCAATATCATTGGAGGCACCGGTCGTTACACCTTCCTCGCCCAGTGTCAGTTCTTCAGCAATTCGGCCACCAAACAGGCTGGAAATCTGGCTTTCCAGACGTTCCTTGCTGGCACTGTAACGGTCTTCTTCCGGCAGATACATGGTCACACCCAGTGCCCGGCCCCGCGGAATAATGGTGACTTTGTACACCGGATCATGTGACGGTACTTTCAGCCCGACAATGGCATGTCCTGCTTCGTGATAAGCCGTATTCAGCTTTTCATCCTCATTCATCACCATTGACTTGCGCTCAGCGCCCATCATGATCTTGTCTTTGGCATCTTCAAACTCGGACATATCCACCGTGCGCTTATTCGCACGCGCCGCAAATAATGCCGCTTCATTAACCAGGTTCGCCAGATCGGCACCGGAGAATCCCGGCGTACCGCGGGCAATCAGTGACGGTTTAACATCATCACCCAGGGGTACTTTTCGCATGTGTACCCTGAGAATTTGCTCACGACCACGCACATCCGGCAGTGGCACCACTACCTGACGGTCAAAACGACCGGGGCGTAATAATGCGGGGTCAAGGACATCCGGACGGTTGGTGGCCGCAATCACAATAATGCCTTCACTGCCCTCAAAACCATCCATCTCAACCAGCAGCTGGTTCAGCGTCTGTTCGCGTTCATCATGACCACCGCCAAGACCGGCACCACGCTGACGGCCTACGGCATCAATTTCATCAATAAAGATAATGCACGGTGCATGTTTCTTCGCCTGTTCGAACATGTCACGTACCCGGGAGGCACCGACACCAACAAACATCTCCACAAAATCAGAGCCGGAAATACTGAAGAACGGTACTTTTGCTTCACCGGCAATCGCCTTGGCCAGCAAGGTTTTACCTGTGCCCGGTGAACCCACCATCAGCACACCGCGCGGAATTTTACCGCCCAGTTTCTGGAATTTGCCCGGATCACGCAGGAATTCCACCAGTTCGCCGACTTCATCCTTTGCTTCCTCACAACCGGCGACATCACTGAAATTCACTTTAACCTGATCTTCCGTCATCATTCGTGCCCGGCTCTTGCCGAATGACATTGCACCCCGGCCACCGCCGCCGCCCTGCATCTGGCGCATGATGTAAATCCACAAACCGATAATCAGCAGGAACGGCACCCAGCTAATCACAATGTCCCAGAAGATAGAGCGTTCTTCCGGTGGCGCGGCGCGCACCTTGACATTATTAGCCAGCAGGTCATTCACCAGTTGTGGATCATCCGGTGGGCTGTAGGTTGTGAATTTTGTACCATTCGCAGTGGTACCGACAATGGTCTGCCCCTTAATATCCACTTCCTTGACAGCACTCTCGCGTACACTTTGAATAAATTCCGAGTAAGACAGTTGTGAAGGTGGCTGAGTGGGCGCACTGAATTTACTGAATACGGCGATCAGTACAAACGCAATTACTGCCCAAATCAGTAAATTCTTGGTTAATTCATTCATGGAAATACTCCATTTCCGCTAGGTGGCCGCAAAAACCACGATCAAAAATTCTCACAAATATTACACCATAAAATGCTGTGCAAGCACATATACTTCACGACTACGGGGTCTTGAAGCCAATGGCTTACGGATTTTTACACGTTTGAAATGTTTACGCACGGCTTTCAGAAAATCATCTGACCCCTGACCCTGAAACAGTTTGACAACAAAGCCCCCGCCGGGCTTCAGCACCTGAGTTGCCATATCCAGTGCCAGTTCGCACAAATAAATGGAACGTGGCTGATCCACAGCCTCCATACCACTGATGTTGGGTGCCATGTCCGAAATAACAAGATCGGCCTTATTATCACCTAATAAGCCCAGCAACTCCTGTAGCACCTCATCCTCACGAAAATCACCAACTACAAACTCCACAAACGGTAGCGGATCAATCGGCAGAATGTCACTGGCGATGACCCGCCCCTGCTGTCCGACCAGCTGACTGGCGTACTGACTCCAGCCACCCGGTGCCGCACCCAGATCCACCACGGTATGGCCCGGCTGAATAATCCGGTCCTTTTCATGAATTTCCTTTAACTTGTAGACAGCACGCGAGCGATAGCCGTCCTGTTGCGACTTTTTCACGTATTCATCATCAAAGTGTTCACGCAGCCAGCGCTGACTGCTCTTGCTTCTTGCCATAGGATTGATTTAGTGCTTACACTTACCGGCGAAAGTTCATACTTTCATACACTGTCGGATAATTTTCGGAAAGCCTACCATGGAATTAAAAGAAACGCAGAAAAAACGTCTCAAGGGACTGGCCCACGACCTCAAACCGGTAGTGATGATCGGTCAACACGGTCTGAAAGACAGTATACTGGAAGAACTTGATACAGCGCTGGATTATCATCAGTTAATCAAGGTTAAAATCAGCGTGGGTGATCGCAATGCCCGCGATGAGATGATACAACAACTGTTGAAGCGTGCTGACAAAGCTGTGCTTATCCAGCAAATCGGTAACATGGCTGTATTGTATCAGCGTAATCCGAAGAGGGCGGATTTGCTGGCGGGTTGAGTTTGAGCACACCGTTTATATTTCCCCGGCGTCATACCGTAATAATCGCGGAAAGCACGCGAGAAGTGAGAAGGACTTGAAAACTCAAGTATTTCGGCAATCTGTGTAACGCTGAAGCCATCCATCAGTAGCTCCCGTCCCCGATCTAGGCGCACTTTCAGCTGAAACGTTTTGAAGGGCAGGCCAACCAGCCTTTGCATTTTGCGCTGAAAGGTACGAGGTGACTGGTTAGTAAAGTCCGCCATTGCCTCCAGACTACAGATACGTTTATCCCGCTCAGTAGATGGCTGTTTGTAGTATTCCAACAGACGGTTTCTGACCAGATCTTCGAAATTGTCAAAATTGTGGTTATTTATAGCTTTATTCATGACCGCCGGTGGTTCCACCGGATGATTAAAATGGATGGTATTAAAAGCATTCCTGACTTTTAGCCTGATTTCCTCATCACTTTGTACCTTGTCCATATAGCTGTCCGCATAGGCATTCAGCCCGGCCATTCTGAGTTCACTGTCATTATAAGCGGTCAATAGCATGACATAGGTGGCCGGATTCTGTGCTTTAATAGCACGACAAACATCAAAACCCGCCATATCCGGCAGTTTCACATCACAAACCACCACCGGATTTTTATCTACCAACTGTTCGTATAAACGTAAGCCGCCTGTGCCGGTCAGTGCATAATGGCATTCATACTCATCCTGCAACAAGCTCAACAGGCGCTGGAGAGCCGTTGGTTCATCATCTACCAGAATCAGTGTTCCGCCAGTCTTAGCTGTCATCCGTCACTACTCCCTTCAGCTCGACAATAAACCGGCAACCTTGCGGCTGGTTGTCCTCAATACGGATATGCCCTTGATAGGTATGCACAATAAAGCGCACGATCGCCAGACCAATGCCCTGACCATTGATATTCTTATACTCACCCGCAAAGCGTTTATAAGGCTCATAGATTGCCTTACGTTTGTTTTTGCTGATCCCTATCCCCTGATCAAGACACTCAATCACCAGATTTTTCTGTTTACGGTATACCTTCAGCGTCACCGGCTTACCATCGGGAGAATACTTAATAGCATTGGATATCAAATTTTTCACCAGCAAATACACCGCATCCTGATGGGTCAGGATATTTAAATCCTCTACTTCTCCTATCGTGATTCGTTGCTGATAGTCGTTAAAAAACAACAACACCTCATCTAAAACATCTTCCAGCATATACAATTGTTTAGGCTGTTTAACTGTTCGTTTCAGATCTACCAGGGTTCGTAGCTCTGCAATAAAGTCGATCGACTTACTGATTAACGGCATCACTGTGAAGCGGATATGCTGCTTATCTTTAATGGTCAGGCGCGGCGATTGCATCAGATTCGACAAGTGCTTTTTTGTCTCATACAAGTGTGGACGCAGCTCGTGTTCAACAATACGGTAATGCTGCTGGGTCATTTTCTCAGCGGAGAGTTTAGTCCAGCCCTGGTACAAATAAATCGATAACACAATAGTCAGTACGAACAGCGTTACCAATATTAGTCCCCTGAACCAAGGTGTTTCCCAGAAATAAGGCTCAATCACAAACTGGAAACGGCTGACCTGGTTACCGACTAAATCTGCCTGTAACTGAAATTCGTAGTTCCCCGGCTGTAAACTGACATATTCAACGTAATTTACTCCAACAGGTGTATCTGACCAGTTATCATTAACCGGCAGCAGACGATAACGGCTTTGCAATAACTCATCACCACCAAAAAATGGATAGGTAAAATTAAGCCGCAGATGGCGGGATAGTAACTGTTGCCGCACATTGTCTACCGTCAATAAACCTCGTATCGTTTCAGCCTTTTTATCGTCATCCAAGACATCAACCCGGGTGATTAACGGCAGATGTGCTTTGCTAGCATCAGTGATGGTCTGCAAATTGATAATATTTAAACCTGCCGGACCACCGAGAAAAAGTGGAGCTTTTTTTCCTCTGTGGCCATTGGCTGCATGAAGGTTGGCGGATCGCATTTTATGCTGAGGAAAAAAGTTGCGGAAACTGTTTTTCGCCGGATTAAAATGGCTCAGGCCATTAGCCGTACTCAGCCAGAAATCTCCTCCACTACCTGCCGCTATACGGTAAATAACCGGATTTGGCAGGCCATCGCGCTCAAACCAACGTTTTTCCACAGCAAACCGGTTCGTGTCAAACATATTCAGACCATTACCAGTACCCAGCCAGAGTTTGCCTTGATCGGCAGGGTGGATAGCATAAACAGCAGCATCACTTAATGTCGCCGGATCATCGGAGGCACGGATCGTTCTGAAGGTATTACTATCTTCATTCCACAACGATAAGCCCATACTACTCCCGATCCATAGCCGGTTAATCTCATCCAGGTACAAGCTATGCATCTGTGCCTGCGGCAGCAGTTGTGAATTATTGCTTTCATAAGGAAACTGCTGCACCTGATCGCTATTCAAGTCAACCCGCTGCAACCCGGCCTGATCCGTGCCGACCCACAGACTGGCTCGCTTCGGGTCATACTTTAAAGCAGTGACAGGCTGCCCGGCTAATCCATTGTGGCTGCGGTTATCAGGGCGGGACGTATACCGCGCCAAAACCTGATTTTGTTTATCGTAGTGCATCAGACCCTGTTGGGTACCAATCCAGATTTTCCCGGCAGCTTCTTCCAATGAGAGGATGTTGCATAGCTCCGCGTCATTACCCTGTTTGCCGGAAATATATTGTAGTTGCTGCAAGCTTCCCGCATCAGCAGGCTGATAATACAAACCAGCTTCATTACCCAGCCACAAACCACCGTCACTGTCCTGTAGTGTACTCCAGATCACTGGTTCTGCTTTGCTTTCTGATTGACAAGGATTTTTAGCAGTCTCCGGCAACGCTGTGTGTAAATTATTAACATAAGTAATACCTGAATCATCCGGATTCAGAATACTTAAGCCCTGCTGCTGTGTAGCAATAAATACAGTCTGTTTTTGTCCGGCCAGTAACGCCGCCAGCTGATTGTCTGACAGGCTTTTGCCGTCAAACACACCACTACTGTTAATAATATTTAGCTCTTCATCGGTGATTTGTAACAGCCCCAGATCGCTGCTTACCCAGATAACGCCACGGGTGTCTTCCACCAGATCATAAATCTGTAGCTGTGCGAGGTTGATGCCCGCCTGAAAGAAAGTTTCATTTAACTCAGAGTCGACCACTTTGCCATCCCGCAGACAATAGAATAAACCGGAACCTCCACCCGCCAGCGTCGATTCTCTAATCAGCTGTGGACAAAATGCCGTTTGCCAGTACTGGATCAGAGTTTTCGGGATGATCCGGTAGCTTTCAGGCCGGTCAGGACTTTGTCCCAAGGTCAGTTGCTGCCCGGTTTCCAGCAAGGCATGAGTGCCTGATGCATCGGAATACATACCTAATACAGATTCAGAATAGGGCTGACTCAAGACCAATTCAGGAACATCATTTACACCGAGATAAAACAGCCCCGCGCTGGTTTGGGCGTACACTCCTTTGTTTGATTGATTGTCGTAGAAACGATAAACATTCGGGCCGGTAATACGAGTATCAAGACGGGCAAAGGTATCTGTCACGTAATTATAATAACCGGCACCGTAATCCGCACTACCCAGCCACAAACGCCCATCATTACCATAATGCAGTGCAATAACAGCATCACTTGTTATACTCTGCGGGTCATCCGGATCATGACGATAGGTGACAATAGTGCTGCCATCGTAACGTATCAAGCCATTATTTGTACCTATCCAGACAAAACCATACTTATCCTGTGCCAGTGTATTGATTCCTCCCTGTTGTAACCCCAAATGTGAAAAATGCAGGTCAGTTGCAAACAATTTGCCTGAAAAAATTACGATTAATAAGAAAAGCAATACTTTTGGCATAAGTGCAAGTTTCACTGGGACTGTCGTGTCAATGCATGCACATGTGACGATATTCCGCTACAAATGAGAGTAATGTGCTTTGAATGTCATATAATAGCATGAATTTACTGAGTTATTATTGGCGCTAGAAATGCTGGTCTCCCCATCGAATCTGCGTTTTTAGCATCATGTTCGAGGAATAAGTTCATGCTGGTCATCCGGGTGTTGTACCTGCAAGTGGTTCTGTTAACCAGCTTGTTTTTCATCGCACCCGGTGTTAGTGCCTGTAAATGTAATGAAGCCTCCTTATACGGTGACCAGATTGATATATATGTGCATCCCGGAATAAAACGGCGCGTATCTGTACAAGCGGCTGTGGAGCTGTCCAGCAACGGTAAGATGTCCGGGAGTGTCGCATCAGACCCTTTCAATATTGATATACAACCCACAGCAATACACATTGATTTTAACCGTAATCTGGGTGATTTACTGGATGATGGTGCAGTCTCATCGCTTCGTTTTGAGGATATAAACCCGCGATTACCGGACAGTGACTGTGTGACAAGCATCGCTGGCATGTATATTCAAACCAATAATTCGCAGGCCACTTCACTTAATGCACAATCCAGCTTTTCAGATCACAGCATTCAGCTGGTTTTTGCGAACGATGCAAGGCCGGGAACCATCAATCCGTCTTTTCAGTGGACGAAACAGCACTGGATAAAAGTAAATCTGACCTTCAGCTGTGCGCCCCTACCACCGCCACCGGCTCGCAATGGGATGACCTGGACGTATCGTGGTCAGTCTGTTCCCGGTGGTTCGGCCAGATGGGTGCAGGTGGGTTGTAACGGCACAGTCAATGCCGATGCGGGCAAATGTAATCCTTATGAGGGCGATACCAGTTGCACGGCTGAGCGGGCGGTTTTATGTGTTGCAAAAGTGGGTAATATTCCCCGGCCAGCCTATACGGTAAATCCGGGTAAGGAGAATTTTACGGGCTGGTATCCCGGTGCGCTCAAGCTGAGTCCGCTGACCAGAGGTGATCAATTAACCAGTCCTGAGGTGGCTGATGATGTTTGCGGTGAGGGTTGGCGAATGGCTGAGTTCCATGACGGACACTGGATTAAAGGCATGGATGCGCAGCATTATCATGCCGATTCAGACCCGCCGTGGCAGCTGGAAGATGCGAATACCAGTGGTGGCTGGAATTTTCACGGGCAGTTTCAGGGGGGTGAGAGTGCCTTGCATCAGCTTAAAACGCAGCGGTTTTGGGTACGGGTTAAGGGACAACCTGCTAATTGTTGGGATGAGTAACATCATTCTGATCACAGACCAGTCAGAAAAATCACTACTTTGGCGTGTATATGCCTGTCTCTGAAAGTTTGTCGTATGGATGTATTCACGGAATACCTGAACAGAGTATAAACATTAATACTCTATAAATTGTTCGCGAGGGGTTCAATGAATAATATTAAGTCCATAAATATTCTGACTCTATCTCTATCAGGTATTTTTATTTTGTCCAGTCCATATGCAAAGGAATGAGGTTATGAAAAGGCTACTGATATTAAGTATTTTATCTACCGGATTAGCTTTTAGCCCTGCCTATGCCGCAGAAGTTTCCAAACAGGAAATTCTTAAACTGACGGGTGGTAATCCCAATGCGCGGAGACCTGAAGGTCAGGCTTGTCCGGAAGGTTTTGTGGAAAAATGGCACAGGATCGAACACTCCTCACAAATAGGTAATCCGATGGGGCAACCTGTACAGGCTGACTTCCCGCCGAGTATCTGGCAGGCCTGCGATGGCGGTGTTTCAACACTGGGTAGGAGAAAGTTTAATAACGGCTTAGGGGACACCTCTCATCATGTGAATCAGATATTTTGCGATACCTTCGATACCGCACCATTAATCCGCCCAACACAAGCACCTAATTGTTGCCAGATGATTGGGGCTCGAGTTGCCGCTGTTTTAAAAAACAGTAATAACGCTAACTGGATAATAGGCGATGATGCCAGTGGAGACAGATTTGCTGACTTTGTGGGGCCGGGTTATAGCACCATATCGAATGGTGATGTGCATTCGCCCTGGAGCTCACCATCAAATCCACAGCAAGGCTGGACATGGTGGTGGCGCTGGGTCAGCGTCAGTCATGTTCTTGATGGTAAATACTCCTACATCTTTACCGATGATACGGATATTGAGAAATCGAGACTTTATGGTCAGTATTGTTGCCCTAAACGACTGCCACGAGATGCTGAACTGAATGGTGGTTTGAGTAGACAAAGACGCCCTAATGCAAATGAACTGATGAAAAGCATCACTGGTGATTTACCAAAACCCAGAGGTAAGCAACAAATGAATGCAGTTCCTGCTCAGCCACGGCAATTACAACAACTGCAACTACGGCAATTACAACCTCAGAGGATACAATGATGATATCTAAAATGAAGATTATATTTGGAATCGTTTTTATAGTCAGCAGCTTTTCAGGAAGTATAGCGATAGCAGAAAGTAAACCTGCAGCCAGCTGGTTCATCGTTCCACAGAATAAACATGCAACGGAAGTAAGAAAAACCAAAAAGCTTCAGAAAAAAGAAGCAAGAAAATGGATAGCTGGTGGCTTACTAATAACGAAAAAAGACACCAAAGCTAAATCTAACAAAGATTAATTGTGCAAAAAAAGATAGCAACTCTATGAATAAAACTGGAAAAAAATAATGACATTTAAATTAGTTATTATATACACACTGGCTATGAGTATAGCCCCTATGCAATTAACTGCGAGATACTGGCAGTATGAAAGGAAATTGCGTAAAAGTTAGTCTTAGTAAAACAACGGAGCCAACAATTAAACAGACCAACACCAAAAAAACCGCAAAACATCGCCTCTTCAAAGAAAGGTTCGAATACCCCTAAAAAATCAAGCAATCGGAAATCAAGAATTAACTATCGTTTGCTCTGGGGTTCAATCATATATTAATTTTTAACACCTAGTAAATTAAAGGAGAAGAAACATGACTTCACTAAATCTAAGAAAACCATTATTTCTAGCAACACTCTTAATGTCAGGTGCAGCGTTTTCAGCTAATACAGGGTGGATTAACTCTGACCGGCCCGGCGGATCAGGTGACTGGGAGAATATCGATCGTTATGTAAAAGTTACCTGTAGAATCCAAAAACAGGGAGGTGGATGGGATACATATCACCCTGGAAATAACTTGCCGCAAGGCTACACCTGTGATAAGCAAAAAGGTGGATGGTGCATTAACAAGCAGACCAGCAGTGGCCGTTGCCAGAACATGCAAGTTAAATATAAATGGACATTAACTGGTCAGGAGACACACTTCTTTGACTCTGACAGACCCGGCGGCTCAGGTGATTGGGAAAATATTGATCGTTATATGAAAATTCAATGCCGTTTTGGTACCAAAATATATACACCAGACAGCACTAATATACCCGCAGGGTTTAGTTGTGACAAACAAAGAGGCGCTTGGTGTATTAATAATCAAACAAGCTCTAACAAAACCTGCCGTGATAACCCGGTTACTGTGAAATTTACGTGGTAAATCCAACGAGCAAGTAATACATAAGTTTAAAAAACTAACATAACCTGCTTAAGTTATTTTTTATAGGGCTTCGGATTAAAAAATCAAAGCCCTATTAATAGCCTTCACGTCCAGCCTTGTCTTAAAAATCCTGTTCTATATTCTGCCTGCACGAAGATTTTACCCCGGTGGTCAAACGTGTATTGGTTTCTGAGGAGTTATATCGAGGTACCAAGGCAATGGTAGCGGAAGTCCTGTAAGAGTACATACAACGCCGTAAGCAGCAGGAAATCATCAAGCTATTCGGTCAGATAGAATGCGAAGATGATTATGAGTATAAACAGCGGTGTGTCCCGTGAAAGTTATCGTCGATACCTGTATCTGCTCAACAGTACTACAGCGACCAGCGGACCAGTATCCTGAAATTATAATCTGCCTGACGTATCTCAAAATAAGCTAAAATCCTATGCTATGACCATTCACAGACTGACAGTTCTCCTCCTCACCTTTCTTGTCGCTCAAAGCCTCCAGGCGAATGACATAAAAAATAGCTGTAATCCCGTCAACGACCAGAACCTGATCATCAACGGCAGCTTTGAGGATATAGAGCTGACGGATGCCGAATTTGGTGTGCGTTTCGCCCGCACTGACAATATTCCGGGCTGGACAATCTCCGGTGTTCCCAAAGCGGCTGTTATTGCAAGCTACGCTCACTCTGGCGAAAAATTTCTGCAATTGGCTTCTTCTAAAGGCTATAAAATAGCTCAAACTGTTAAGACACAACCTGGAAAGCACTATCTGTTGACCTTCTGGAGTGCGTTTCACCGGGAATATTATGCTGATTTCGACCTGTATTTATTCAATCATGCCGTCGGCAACTGCGGAACTGCGGATCACCACGTTATCACCGCACAAGCAAGCTGGCATCAGTCCGCTTTTATTTTGTGCCCTGAAACTCATCATATGACCGTAGCGTTCAGTCAGTTGGAACGGGACACCGGTAATGGTTTTGGGGTCAAACTGGATACCATCAGCCTTGTTCCCTGCACAATGGGTCGCCCTACCGTTGAAGCACTGAAGTTTATACACCAAACCTGGGTTCATTCCTACGAAGAAG
The DNA here is from genome assembly GCA_002746895.1 of Thiothrix nivea. Taxonomy (GTDB): domain Bacteria; phylum Pseudomonadota; class Gammaproteobacteria; order Thiotrichales; family Thiotrichaceae; genus Thiolinea; species Thiolinea nivea_A. The sequence continues at coordinate 31,326 of PDRT01000048.1, read as the reverse complement.
ACGATGACGAAAGCACTTTGGTTTGGCGCAAAGCAGGCAGCAGAGCCTTTCCGCCTGCCCGCTTCCGCAGAACCCTCTCTCTATATCAGGGTGACCAATGTCAGTTTCTTTCACTGGAGCCCAATGATGATCACCGGCGCAGAAACTGCCAGTGGAGTTTTGACCCAGCCGCCAACCAGCTGATTATCCGCGAACCCACTGGACAGCTAGCAGGCAACTATCAACTAAACAGCCTGACGCAGGATGTACTGATGTTCAGCAAATAGCCCTCCAGAAATCATGATGATCTTCAGACATATTATATTGCTCTTACTTAGTACATTATTCTGCACCGCCATCTCAACAGCCGGGCAAACTCCCATACTCAACAGTGACCTGCCGGGCGGCTCCGGCGATTGGGAAAAGCATGAGAATAATTTGATCGCGGAGTGTGAAATCACCACAGGTGAGTATAAGGGGGTTTACCGATCCGATAATCCGGATCTGCGACTGCCCGCCGGATACAAATGTCTGCACACCTTAAGCGGATGTGCCAATAAAGATACCCGGCCCGCAAACAGCTGTGTTAATACCAGAATCCGGTGGTTGTGGCAAGATGGCAGTACACCTTGGTTTGACCGTGACCTGCCTACTGGCCTGGCGGATTATGAGTCTATTGAGTTGCAACTAAAGCTGGAATGTTTTCTGGGCAGACAGGTTTACTATCCGGGGGATGACTTGCCTGCCGGATACACCTGTGATGCGTTAAAAGGGGCCTGGTGCGATAATAGTAAAACCCGCCCTCTGAATAACTGCAAATATGCGCCGGTCAGCGTCAGGTACAGCTGGTAGCTTCACCATAACCCTCCAATCCCACCGTAATAACCTGAGTTTTATTTAATTCAGAACGGATTTCTGATCGTATAAATACGGCCTTGGGTTCCGCTGTGTGTCTACCTGATGGGACGCCAGGGACAGCAAATCGGGGTTAGTTTCATTGATGCCACCGGAAAAAGACAGGCCGGGATGATGATTTCCTTTCTGGCCTCATAAGATCAATTAATCCCCTATGAGGCGACCATAGGTTCATAACCTCAATACTTGACTAAATAAATCAAGTATTGGTAGCATTGCTCCAGCTTTAACGGAGAGCAAGGCATGAAGTTGACAACAAAAGGCCGCTATGCAGTAACTGCCATGCTGGATCTGGCATTGCATCATAGTGGTCAGCCAGTATCACTGGCTGAAATATCAGCGAGACAGGATATATCATTATCCTATCTGGAACAATTGTTTTCAAAGTTACGCAAAGCCGGGCTGGTCGTTAGTATGCGCGGCCCTGGTGGAGGTTATCAGCTCAGTGGTGACCCGAACGGTATTGTCGTCTCGGACATTATTGCAGCGGTGGATGAAAGTGTTGATGCAACCCGTTGCGGCGGTATGGCGGACTGCCAGGATAATAGGCGTTGTCTGACCCATGACCTTTGGGCTGACCTGAGTGACCAGATCCGTTCCTTTTTATCGGATATTACACTGGCGGATATGACACAGCGTTTAGGTGACCGAAAAGAGCCTCATCGACAGGATCAGCAACCCGTTGAATTTATGGTTAATTCAACAACACATTAATGAATCAGCAGAGTAGCGTAATAATGAGTGAAACAAAGCCTTTAATTTATCTTGATTACTCAGCAACCACTCCGGTTGATCCGCGTGTTGCTGACAAAATGATGAAATTCCTCACCCCTGATGGTGTTTTCGGTAACCCGGCCTCCCGCAGCCATGCTTTTGGCTGGCAGGCAGAGCAAGCCGTCGAAGAAGCCCGGGCACAGGTCGCTGCCCTGATTAATGCGGATACCAAAGAAATTATCTGGACCAGTGGTGCCACCGAATCGGATAATCTGGCAATTAAAGGAGCAGCACACTTTAATCAGCGTCGTGGTAAGCACATTATTACGGTGAAGACCGAACACAAGGCTGTACTGGATACCTGTCGCCAGCTGGAACGTGAAGGCTTTGAGGTGACCTACCTGGACCCCGAACCGAATGGCCTGCTGGATCTGGCCAGACTGGAAGCCGCAATGCGTGATGACACCACGCTGGTTTCAGTGATGCATGTGAATAATGAAATCGGTGTGATTCAGGATATTGCTGCCATCGGTGAGCTGTGCCGCGCACGTAGGATCATGTTCCACGTTGATGCGGCGCAAAGTGCCGGTAAGGTGGAAATCGACATGGCAACCATGAAGGTTGATCTGATGAGTTTCTCGGCACACAAGATTTACGGCCCGAAAGGAATCGGTGCGCTGTATATCCGCCGTAAACCACGGGCACGTATTGAAGCCCAGATGCACGGCGGTGGCCATGAACGCGGTATGCGCTCAGGTACGCTGGCGACCCATCAAATTGTCGGTATGGGTGAAGCTTTCCGCATTGCCAGGGAAGAAATGGCTGCGGATAATGAAAAAATCCGTATGCTGCGTGACCGGATGTGGCAGGGGCTACAGGATATTGACGAAATTTATCTGAATGGCGATCTGGAACAACGGATTCCCGGCAATCTGAACGTCAGCTTCAACTTTATTGAAGGTGAGAGTCTGATGATGGCACTGAAAGATCTGGCCATTTCTTCCGGATCAGCCTGTACCAGTTCCAGCCTGGAGCCCAGCTATGTGCTGCGGGCACTGGGGCGAAACGATGAGTTGTCACACAGTTCGCTACGTTTTTCCTTCGGCCGTTTCACCACGGTGGAAGAAGTCGATCAGGCGCTGGAAAGCATTCATCATGCTGTGGATCATTTGCGTAATCTGTCACCGCTATGGGAGATGCATTGTGACGGTATTGATCTGAGCAAGATTGAGTGGGCAGCCCACTAAGTGAAACAGAGACAGAGCGGCAAGATAAAAAGCGACCACCGCAGGAGATTGAGAATATACTCCACCAGTGGCCGAACTTGATTTTATTCCATGCATAAGTATTGAGAGGCGTTTGACATGGCATACAGTAACAAAGTAATTGATCACTATGAGAATCCGCGTAATGTGGGCAGTTTTAACCAGGGTGATGGCAGTATTGGCACCGGCATGGTCGGCGCACCCGCCTGTGGTGATGTTATGAAACTGCAAATCAAGGTCGGCGATAATGGTGTGATTGAAGATGCCAAGTTCAAGACTTACGGCTGCGGTTCGGCAATTGCCTCTTCCAGCCTGCTGACCGAGTGGGTCAAGGGCAAGACCCTGGATGAAGCACGTGCCATCAAGAACACGGACATTGCCGAAGAACTGGAATTACCACCGGTCAAGGTGCATTGTTCCGTCCTGGCAGAAGATGCTATCCGCGCTGCGATTGACGATTATCAGGGCAAGCAGGGGTAACAGCATCATGGCGATTACCCTGACGGAAACGGCTGCTGATCGTGTTGCGACATTCCTTGCCAATCGTGGCAAGGGGGTTGGTTTGCGCCTCGGTGTAAAAACCACCGGCTGTTCCGGTATGGCTTACACCATGGAGTTTGCCGATGACATTGAAGACAGTGATACCGTATTTGAAGATCATGGCCTGAAAATCATTATTGACCCGAAAAGCCTGGTGTATCTTGATGGTACAGAGCTGGATTACGGCAAGGAAGGTCTGAACGAAGGCTTTAAGTTTAGCAACCCCAACGAATCAGCCCGCTGCGGTTGTGGCGAAAGTTTCACTGTTTAATTTTCCCACCCGGCTGGCACATCCACAGGAAACACCGATGTCGCAGGATTTACCGAACAACTGGTTTGACTTATTCAGCCTGCCACATCAGTTTGCAGTCGATAATGTTCAACTGACGCAACGCTTTCGTGAGTTACAGTCCCAATATCATCCTGATCGTTTTGTACATGGTTCCGAGCAGGAAAAACGCAGGGCAGTACAGATCACCTCCCTGCTGAATGAGGCTTATGACGGCTTGCGTCATCCGCGTTTGCGGGCCCGCTATCTGCTGGAACAGGCCGGGGTTGAATTTAATGATGACCGCGAAACCTCACCCGACCCGACTTTCCTGATGCAGCAGATTGAAGTGCGGGAAGCCATTGCAGCAGCGGAATCTGCCGCTGAGCCACTGGATGCACTGGATGAGGTCGGTGCAGCGATCCGGGCAGATATGACCGTGCTGGAAAACAGCTTTGCTGACCACTGGCAGGACGGCGATCTGGAAGCAGCAAAAGCGATTATGCTGAAAATGCGTTTTTATGAACGCCTGCTGGAAGATGTCAATGCCCGCGAAGAACGGCTTGAAGATAAACTGTAATCCCCTTAATTATTTCCATCCACGAACAGGTTTTTGGTTTTTCATGGCTTTACTGCAAATTTCTGAACCCGGTATGTCCACGGCACCACACCAGCACCGGCTGGCAGCAGGCATTGATCTTGGCACAACCAACTCACTGGTTGCCACCGTGCGCAGCGGACAGGCTGACACGTTGACTGATGCTGCGGGCGAACATTTACTGCCTTCAGTGGTTTATTACCCGCAGAAGGGCCCGGTTATTGTCGGTGATGCCGCCCAGAAACAGGCCACTGACGATCCAATGAATACGTTGGCTTCGGTCAAGCGACTAATGGGGCGCGGCATTGACGATCTGGCGACACTGGCGGGACAGTTGCCGTATGAATTTGCCGGGAATAATGACGAAACCGCATCATCCGCCGTACCACGGATTAAAACTGCCGCCGGTAATGTCACCGCCGTTGAGGTATCAGCGGAAATTCTGCAGGTATTAAAACAACGTGCTGAAGCAGCACTGGGCGGTGATTTGTCCGGAGTGGTCATTACTGTGCCGGCATATTTTGATGATGCGCAGCGTCAAGCCACCCGTGATGCCGCGAAGCTGGCCGGATTAAATGTCTATCGCCTACTCAATGAGCCCACTGCGGCGGCCATTGCCTATGGTCTGGACAAACAGGCAGAAGCAGAGCAACAGGACGAACGCACCATCGCGGTTTATGACCTCGGAGGTGGCACTTTTGATATTTCCATCCTGCGCCTGAACAAGGGCGTGTTTGAGGTACTGGCAACCGGTGGTGACTCTGCACTGGGTGGCGACGATTTTGATCTGGCGATTGCTGGATGGTTGCTGGAGCAGGCCGGACTGGATACCAGCCGGGACCCACAGGTGCTGCGAACTGCCAAGGAAACTGCCCGTACTGCCAAGGAAGGGCTGACCACTCATGACAGTGCCAGCCTCGCACTGGGTGACTGGCACGGTACACTCAGCCGCTATCAGATGAATGAGCTGATTGCGCCACTGATTAAAAAGACGCAGGTTGCCTGTCGTCGTGCCTTGCGTGATGCCGGACTGCAAAAACAGGAGGTACAGGATGTGGTACTGGTCGGCGGCTCCACCCGTGTGCCTGCAGTACGAAAACAAATTGGTGATTTTTTTGGCCGGTCACCACTGACTGAGCTTGATCCGGATCGGGTAGTCGCCATGGGTGCGGCTATCCAGGCGGATATTCTGGCCGGTAACAAGCCGGATGCCGAGATGCTGTTACTGGATGTCATTCCACTGTCACTGGGACTGGAAACCATGGGCGGACTGGTGGAAAAGGTTATCCAGCGCAATACCACCATTCCGATTACCCGCGCCCAGGAATTTACCACCTTCAAGGACGGGCAGACCGCCATGTCAATCCATGTGTTACAGGGTGAGCGCGAAACCGTGGAACAGAACCGTTCTCTGGCCAAATTCACCCTGCGCGGTATTCCGCCGATGGTGGCCGGTGCCGCCCGGATTAAAGTAACGTTTCAGGTAGATGCCGATGGCCTGCTGAGTGTGACCGCAGCGGAAGAATCCACCGGTGTACAAGCCGGAGTGGAAGTCAAGCCATCTTATGGTTTGAGCGATTACGAGATTGAAACCATGCTGCGGGCATCAATGGATCATGCCCGTGAAGATATGGAAGCACGGCGGTTACGTGAGCAACAGGTGGAAGCTGACCGGGTGCTGGAGGCACTGGATTCTGCGCTGCAAGCGGATGGTGATCAACTGCTGAGTGATGAAGAACGCCAGCGGTTGCTGGATCAGCGGGCAGAACTTGACAGCGCACGCCACCAGGATGACCACAAGGCCATTGAAGCAGCAATTAAAGCCCTGGAACATGCAGCCGAGTTTTATGTCGCCCGTCGTATGAATGAGAGTGTACGCGTCGCCATGGCCGGACACCGTGTTGATGAATTTTCAGGATAACCCGTGATGCCAAAACTGATTTTTTTACCTCATGAAGAGCTGTGCCCGGAAGGCGAGGTGTTTGATGTCGAGCCGGGTATCAGTATTTGTGATGCCGCACTGCAAAACGGGGTGGAGATTGAACATGCCTGTGAAAAATCCTGTGCCTGTACCACCTGCCATGTTTACGTCCGTGAAGGCTTTGACTCGCTGGAAGAAGCCACTGAGCAGGAAGAGGATTACCTCGACAAGGCCTGGGGTGTTGACCCGGATTCACGGCTCAGCTGTCAGGCACGGGTGGCTGATGAAGATCTGGTGATCGAAATTCCCAAATACACCATCAATATGGTGTCAGAGAATCATTAAGGAGACAGGTGATGCAAGCCATGAAATGGACAGATACACTGGATATTGCCATTGAGCTGTTTGAAAAACATGAAGATGTTGATCCGCGTTATATCCGCTTCACCGACCTGCACCGCTGGGTGACAGAGCTGGAAGGCTTTAATGATGACCCGGAACGCTCCAGTGAGAAGATTCTTGAGGCGATTCAGATGGCGTGGATTGAAGAAGCGGATCTGGACTGAGCGTTTTTCTTGTTTACGGCGAATATTGTTACCAGTCATCAAACCGGCATTCATAACAACCTGGAACAGGTCGTGCGCCGCCATCAGGAAAATCTTTTCCGCAAACCTGTCGCTGAACACACCCGGCGGGCTTTTGAGCCAGTGCAACACCTGGTCAGCCAGCAGAACCTGCCGGTTATTCTGGATTCCGGCTGTGGTACCGCACTAAGCACCCGTCATATCGCCCGACAAAACCCTGATGCACTGGTCATTGGCATTGATCGCTCTGCAATTCGTTTAGGCAAGGATTATCAGGCTGCTCTGCCAGACAATGCATTGACGGTGCGGGCTGACTTGGTCGACTTCTGGAATCTGGCGGTGCAGGCTGGCTGGAAACTACAACACCATTTTATTCTTTACCCAAACCCCTACCCAAAATCTGTCCACCTGAAACGCCGCTGGCATGCACATCCGGTGTTTCCGCAATTATTGAAACTGGGCGGGCAACTGGAGCTGCGTACCAACTGGTCAATTTATGCGGAAGAGTTTGCCTTTGCCTTGCGACTGAGTGGTTATGCTGCGGCCCGGGTGGAGGCATTTATGCCTGAAAACTGCTGGACATTGTTTGAGACCAAGTATTACCAGACCGGACAGGATTTGTATCGGTGCCGGGTACAGCTTTCCTGTCATCCTAACGACTCTTGCAGCAACGGGGCGGACAAACCAGACATTTTCACTACACCTGTTCAAACTTGATCTGTATCACGACAGCTATCGTTATTTATCCGTATGCTTTTCAACTGCCACCCAGCTCAAAGTAAACGCAGATCACATGAAAGTACAGTTCGATATTGAAAAAATCACCCGTTACGATGAAGCAGGGCCACGGTATACCTCTTACCCGACAGCAGTGGCCTTTAGCGGCACTTTTACCGAGGCCGATTATCTGGAGCAGGTTCAGCTCAGCAACGATTGCTTTATTCCCGCACCGTTGTCTTTATATTTTCATATCCCGTTTTGCGACACCGTTTGTTATTACTGTGCCTGCAATAAAATTGTGACTAAAGATCAAGGCAAGGCCAACCAGTACCTTAAATACCTGTGTCATGAAATCGATATGCAAAGTGCCCTGTTTGATAATGACCGGGTGGTGGAGCAATTACACTGGGGTGGCGGCACACCGACTTTCCTTAATGGTCAACAGATGCGCTCGCTGATGGACTATACGCGCAGCCACTTCAATCTGCTGGATAATGATCAGGGCGACTATTCGATTGAGATTGATCCGCGCAGTGTGACTCCGGAAACCATCGCCCTGTTGCGCGACATCGGCTTTAATCGCTTTAGCCTCGGCGTGCAGGATGTGAATGACCAGGTTCAGGCAGCCGTCAACCGCATCCAGCCGATTGAAGACACGATTGCGATTATTGATGCCTGCCGTGAACAGGATGCCAAGTCAATCAGCATTGACCTGATTTATGGTCTGCCGCTACAGACTAAAGAAAGCTTCAATACAACACTGGAAACCATTATTGATATATCACCGGATCGTATTTCACTGTTTAACTATGCGCATCTACCACATCTGTTTAAACCACAGCGACGCATTAATGCCACAGAATTACCTTCTGCCCATAACAAACTGGAGATTCTGCAACACAGCATTGAAAGGCTGACCCAGGCCGGTTATGTCTATATCGGCATGGATCACTTCGCCAAACCGACAGACGAACTGAGCAAGGCACAGGAAGAAGGTCACTTACACCGTAACTTCCAGGGCTATACCACCCATGCCAGTTGTGACCTGATTGCGATGGGTGTGAGCGCGATCAGCAGTGTTCACAACAGCTATAGCCAGAATGAAAAGACACTGGATGAATATTATGCCGCACTGGATGAAAAACGCCTGCCGATTATCCGTGGTGTCAGCCTGACGAATGAAGACCTGTTACGCCGGGATATTATCCAGCAGCTGAGTTGCCAGTTTGTGCTGGATATCAAGATGATAGAGCGTGATTACCGGATCGACTTCCGCAATCATTTCTCATTGGAAATGGCGGAACTGGAGATGTTGGCGGCTGATGACCTATTGACTATTGAGCAGGATTCACTACGGGTAACTCCTGCCGGACGCTTATTGATACGGCGCATCTGTATGGTATTTGACACTTACCTGCGCGAGCAGCGTATGGAACAACGCTATTCCAAGGTGATCTGACTGTTTGGTGGCGGGTACTCATTAATTCTCTTAAAAAATTAACCCTCCGATAAAACCGGGGCGACTCACAGCGGGTAGCTTCACCATAACCCACCAATCCCGCTATAATAAAGGCCGCTAATAAACGGATTACCATCAAAGACAACTAATTGAGGACAGTTATTATGAGTAAATTCCGATCCGGTGTGTTGTATGGTCAGGAGTTAATAGATTTATACGCCGATGCCAAGCAAAACGGTTACGCACTGCCCGGTGTTAATGCGGTTGGCACCAGTTCAGTGAATGGCATTCTGGAAACTGCTGCTATGGTTAATTCTCCGGTCATCGTCCAGTTATCATTCGGCGGCGGTCACTTCTATGCAGGCAAGAGCCTGAAAAACGACAACCTGCAAGCTTCAGCAGCCGGTTGCATCTCCGCTGCAATGCATGTGCATCAGGTCGCAGCAATGTATGGTGTTCCGGTGATATTGCACACGGACCACTGCTCGTTGGAAAATATTGCCTGGATTGATCACATGCTGGATTTTCAGGAAACCTATTATGCACAGCACGGCAGGCCGCTGTTCAGCTCACACATGCTGGATCTGTCAGAAGAAACACTGGAAAAAAATATCGAAATTTGCGAACAATATCTGACCCGGATGAGTAAACTTGATATTGGTCTGGAAATCGAACTGGGCATTACCGGAGGTGAAGAGGATGGTGTGGATAACTCCACAGTAGACTCTGACAAGCTGTATACCCACCCGACGGAAGTTTATTATGCCTATGACAAGCTCAGCAAGATCAGTCAGAATTTCACCATTGCCGCCGCTTTCGGTAATGTTCACGGTGTCTATCGCCCCGGCAATGTCAAACTGTCAGTAGAAATTCTGGAAAACTCCCAACGTTACGTTGAAGAACAGCTTGGCAAACAGGGTGAGAAATCGGTCAGCTTTGTTTTCCACGGCGGTTCCGGTTCTTCTGCAGAAGACATTGCCCGCTCAATTGAGTACGGGGTGATCAAGATGAATCTCGACACAGATATGCAATGGGCATTTTCCTGTGGTGTGCGTGATTATTATGCTCAATACAAGAATTATCTCGCCACCCAGATTGGCAACCCGGATGGTGAAGACCTGCCGAATAAGAAGTATTACGATCCGCGCAAGTCATTACGGGCTGCTGAAGAGGCATTTGTTGAGCGGTTAAAACAGTCGTTTGCGGATTTGCATTGTATCGGGCGGAATCAGTAAAGACAGACCCTCAAAGCATTGGCTATTCCTCTTTGTGACACCGCAAAGAGGATGGCTGTTTCAGTAGATATTCCGCCTTATACCCATTTGGAGCAAACATTGATGTATCTTGATTATCTGGACAGTCCGATTGGTGTGGTTGAAATTCATGCTTCCGAAGAAGGTGTAACGCGGGTGGGTTTTGTGTCTGAAAGAGTCGGGGCCGTTAGCCCAAACAACCATAAGGATCAATGTAAACAGCAGTTAAAGGAATATTTTTCCGGGCTACGCCAAACCTTTGATTTGAGTCTGGCCCAGGAAGGTACTGCTTTCCAGCAAAGTGTCTGGCAGCAATTACTGATGATTCCGTTTGGGAAAAGTGCGGCTTACCGGGGGGATCGGGAGTGACGGGACGTTCGGGCTATGCGAGTGGGCTGGAACGTAAAGCCTGGTTGTTGAAACATGAGGGAATCGTGTTGTAACAGCCCTGAATAAACTCAGGAAACAGAATGGATAAAAAGTCAGAGACCTACCGTATCCAGTCCATCGACCGCGCTGTAAATTTACTCAATGCCATTGCCCGTTATCCTGATCCGGTCAGTCTGAAAGTCCTCAGTGCTGAAACCGGGCTGCATATTTCCACTGCATACCGGATTTTGGCGGCACTGACGCATCATCAGTTTGTCGAGCGTGATGCCGCAGGTGCTTATCGGCTGGGGCTGCGCTTATTGCAACTGGGAGTGCGTCTGCACAGTAACCTGGATTTACGGGCGCTGGCCTTGCCGGTGCTGGAAGGCTTGCGTGACAAGCTGAATGAGTCGGTGAATCTGACCATACGTGAGGGTGATGAGGTCGTATACATCGAAAAAGCGACACCAAACCGGATGATGCATGTGCAACAGATAATCGGCAGCCGTGCGCCCCTGCATGTCACTGCGGTGGGTAAACTGATGCTGGGTGTGGCTGGTGAGGATGCTATCGCCGGTTATGCGCAGCGCACCAATTTACCGGCCTACACCCGTAACACCATTGCTGCTGTGGATGCACTGGTCACGGAGTGTCGCCAGGCTCTGCGACAGGGTTATGCACTGGACAATGGTGAGGCTGAGCTGGATGTGGGCTGTATCGGTGTGTTGGTTTACGACAATACCGGCAAGGCCGTCGCCGGTCTGTCGGTATCAGCCCCTATCGGGCGGCGGCAACTCGGCTGGGTGGAGGCCGTGATTGCCGCCGGTAAGGACTTGTCCAGGCAACTGGGGCACCATGCCAGCCTAGAGATGCGTTGATTATACCTGCTGAGTGCCGGAGTGAGTATGGTGGCGATTTCTCAGCTTGTGCGGTAATTTGCGCAGCGCCAACCCCATCAGCAGCAACAAACTGGCCCAGTTGATCAGCAATGGAAAATGGTTATGCCCGGCCTGCAATTGGGTGACAATGTCGATCTGCCAGTAACTGACAGCCGTATCCAGTAACAGGCCGCTGATCAGTGCAGTGGTACCGACTGCTAGCAGGTAAAGCCACATATTGCGCTGGCCGAGTTCACGCCCGATCACTCCTAAAGTGGAAATATTAGTCGCCGGGCCGGTCAGCAAAAATACCAGTGCCACACCCGGTGACATACCTGCCATCATGAGCCCCGCTGCCATCGGTGTAGAAGTGGTAGCACAAATATACATTGGAACGCCTACCAGCATCATCACCAGCATGGCGGTGACTCCTTGCCCCCAGTGTTGCAAAAAATCTGCAGGCAGAAACGTGCGGGTCAGTGCCGCAAATACTATTCCGATGGCCAGCCAGAACACAATATCATCCAGCAGACGGGTGAACGCATAGCGGATGCCTGACCATGCCTGTCCGGGTAAGGTGCTGGTGGTTGTCGAGCGTGTGTCACAGCAACCTGAGCTTGGTTGCGGGGTGGTTTCGGTATTGTCACAACAGCCGTGTGCGGATTTCGGTATTGTTTTAGCACTGCTGCAACAGCTGTTTTGTGTCGCCACAGATGTCGATGTTGAACAGCAAGCGTTTGCCGCAGGCTGTTCAGGGGGAGTCGCGGGTGTCGATGTAGTTACCCGCCGTGTTTCCTTCTCACCCAGCAAAGCCACAAAAATACCGGCAGTCAGGGCAGAGGCCAGTGCAGCAATCGGGCGTACAACCGCCATCACCGGCCCGATCAACGCATAGGTGATCGAGATTGAATCAACCCCGGTTTCCGGAGTGGCAACCAGAAAAGAGGCTGTAGCCGGTTTCGATGCTCCGGCTTCCCGTAACCCTATAGCCGCAGGAATAACACCACAGGAACACAATGGCAGGGGGGCACCTAACACCGCTGCCTTGCTGATAGAGGCGATATCATTGCCACTGAGATGACGCTGTAGAAAGGTGGTTGGAATCAGTGCTTTCATCAGGCCGCCCAAGGCAAAACCCAGCACCAGCCACGGAGCCGCTTCCAGCGATAATTCCAGCAAGTTGTGTAAAAAATCTGTCATGGGTTCAGTTCCTTTTGTTGTAAGGCGTTCAGAATAGAGCAGTGTGCCGCTGATTCTTCACCGCCACAGCAGGCATCAGATATAGCCCGCAAGGTTTGATGCATGCGTTGCAATGCCTGCATTTTATCTTCCAGCTGTTGTAATTTATCTTCAGAGAGCTGCTTAACTTCTGCACAGGTGTGGGCATCACGCCGGACAAAAATGGCCAGCAGATTACGGCACTCCTGCAGTGAAAAACCAACCGCTTTTGCACTGCGGATGAAATCCAGATATTGCAGGGTGGTCGCCGGATAGTCGCGGTATCCAGCCGGATTGCGGGGTGGTTCGGCAATTAAGCCTTCCTTTTCATAAAAACGCAGTGTGTCGACGGGTAGACGACTGTGCTTCGCCAGTTCTCCAATACGCATCATTCAACTCATTCGTAACGAATAATGGCCCAGTATAAACCCTGGAGTTTACTTCAAGGTCAAGCCTGAAAATTACTCTCTGCGGCTATTCTGCTTTTTAGTTGCGCTTGTCCTGTTATCTGTCGACTTTTCTTATAATAATTTGCGATTATGGTGAAAATGAAATTAATTTATAGCGAGGTTGGTGATGCTGTTGCGACGAACTCTGTTGTTTGGCATGGTGCTGTGTTGCTGCCAGATAATAAACGCTGCACCATTACCGTGGAACGATAAGCCGTATTCCCATTTTTCCGATGAAGAACCGCTGGCTGAAATGCTGAAAACCCTGGCAGCTAATCAGGGTACGCCCATCACTATCAGTGAGAAGGTCGCCGATATTGTCAGCATGCACTATAAAAATAAGCCGTCCAGGGAGATTTTTGAAGATCTGGCAAAGACTTATGGCCTGATCTGGTATTACGATGGCGAGGCCATTTTTGTCTACAAGGAAGATGAGGCACGGCGTGGCTCGGTAAGCATGAAGAATATGTCACCCCAAGAGTTTTCAGAGGCACTCAGGCGCTTGCAAGTACTGGATGATCAGTATCACTGGGAAGTATCAGAGCTGGATAATGTGATCTACTTTACTGGCCCGGAGCGGTTTGTAAATTCAGTGATCAGCATGGCGAAACTGATGGATAAGCAGCCCAAAAAACGTGCCCAGATTTATAAATGGGTTGATGCGAACGGCAGAGTTAATTTCAGCAATGAGCGCCCGTTAAGCTCACGCGGAGCCGATAAGGATGTCTCGGCTAATGATCGCTTCCCGGGATTCGATGTAGTTGATGTGATTGAAAGATGATAACTCAACAAACCCCTTTTCTGCTGAAGGTTCTCAGCGGCAGTAACGCCGGAGCTATTGTCCGCCTGAAAGTCGGTGATGTCGTGTTGGGGCGGTCGATGTCGAGTGACATCATTCTGTATGACGAAAGTATCGCCGAAGCTCACCTGCAACTGACCGTCTCGGAAAACAGTATTGTCATGAAGGTGCTGAATCAGCCGGTGAGTGTTGACCAGCAGCCGGTAGAGACAGAAGAGTTTCTGCTGAAGCCGTTTCAGGTAGTGACGCTGGGTAATGTCGACTTCTTTATTGCCGATGTCCGTGAGGGCAGGCAAAAAGAGGCTGCACAGGCGGTTGACTCCGGTTCAGGCAAACGTAATGCAGCGTCCGCTGCAAAGGCCGACTCCGTTTTCCGGCAATCCACTACAGATCAGGCAGAAATTCCGCTGGCTTCTGGACTGGTGGCCAAGCGTGCTTTCCGCCAGCAAAAAAGCAGTGGTGGGAAACTATATCTCGGTTTGGGACTGGGCGTATTGCTGCTGGCGAATGTACTTTATCTGCTGCCGGATTTGCTGGGGCTGGCCGAAAACATAGGGTTTGCCGAGTCGCCGGAAAAACGTGCTGAAGCCATTGTCGCCGCGTTGAATAGCGATAATCTGAGTGTGGAGAAAAAAGCCGATGGTGCACTGGTGAGTGGCTATGTTGATACACTGGAGGAAAAGCGCCGCATTATGACGCAGATGAGCCGTGCCGGTGACCGGGTTAATTACCGAATCTGGGCCGGAGAGGAGCTGGTGACCAGTGCACAACAGGTAGCACAGGCTCTGGGGCAGACGGAAATTCGCTTCAAGGGGCTGGGTGCGGGCAAACTGGCGGCATCCGGTTATGTGACCAGCGGTAATGACTGGCAGCAAATTAAAGCCAATATTATGGAGGATGTCAGCGGTATTCAGGCGATTGAAGATGATGCGATGCAAACCTTGCCCAGGCGCAAGCAGGCTTTGGAGCAGTTTATCGAGAAAAAAGGCCTTTCCAGCCGCATTAGAGTTACGATTCAGGAAAACCGGATTAAAGTTGACGGCGAGCTAACACAGAGTGAGCTGGAGCGCTGGAGCGACTTGTACCAGGAGTTTTTGACACTCTACGGTGACGGCCCGGCGGTAGTAGAGAATTTATATGATGCGCGGGAGCGTATTAAACTGGTTATCCGGAGTGTCAGTGTCGGTGAGACACCATTTCTGGTTTCCAAGGAAGGAAACAGGTATATGGAAGGTTCGAGTCTCGGAAACAATTATTTTATAAAGAAAATTGCTCCGGATCATGTATTGTTGTCAAACAATGGCGCAGAAATACCTATCTATTATGGAGCAGAGGAAAAATAAAAAATGGTATTACAACTAGAGCAAAACCTAAAAAACGATGTTTCAGGAATTTTTAAGAATGACATCCTTGATAAGATCAATCAGGCAGCTTCCGAGGTGCGGTTTGAGCTTAATCAGGGGGTAGAGCCGGAACAATACGATAAACTCAATCGTTTTTTGAAGGCTCTCGAGGTGAGTACAGAGGTGGTAGAACAGGTTTGGACACAAAAGTAAAAGTAGTTCAACTGTTCGTATTTGGCATGGAGCGCAATGCCACACTTTAAAAACAGAACTTCCCTGCGTTTGGTGAGTGTCATCGGGGACTTCTGAATTTAATCTATAATTAGGAGATAAAATATGGCAGCAGCAGCAAATACTGGCGGAGCGGGTGGAAATACTTTATCCGCATCGTTTAGTGAAGCACTTGCTCAAATCGAAGCAACTCAAAACGAGCAGCTGGCTTTCCAACAGCAGGTAACTGACTTGCAAACCAAATTTCAGGCTGAGTCAGCTGAAATTGAAAATGAGTCTGCTATGGCTCAGGCATTACGTACCTTGACACGTACGATTAGCCAATCATTGAGACAAGGTTAAAAATAACAATCAGACATAGATATTTTTGTCTATGCCCTTCCCTCTACGGGGGGAAGGGTTTCCTGAAAAAAGAGTGAAAGAATAATGAAAATTACAACTGAATTACTGCAATTATTATCTGAAATCGGTTATATGGCTTGCTTCCGGGGAGATAGTCAAAATGCTCAGACTATTATGGATGGTGTTGATGCCGTAGGTGATGAGCAAACCCCGATTAAGATGGGAGTGGCAATCACCAAGATTTATGCGGGCGATATTGATAATGCGATATCCATTTTGCGTGATGATGTGCTGGTTAATGAACCTGACCACATGAGTGCAAAATGCTTTTTAGGTATTGCTCTGAATTTAAAGGGGGATCAGGACGGGGCACATACACTGTTCGAGGAAGTGGCTGCAAATGGCAATGAAGACGAACAGAGTATTGCCAATGTTTATCTGGCAAACTGAACCTAACAGGTGAGATCATGGTGGAAACAGGTATATTAGCCGCAGGGCAACTATCAGCGTCTACGCTGCAACAAAGTCCTCAGTCATTGCCTGCATCTCATGCAAAAGACAGTGAACGTTTTCAGGACTTGATTACCGGAGGCAAACTTGATGACACCTCAATCCAGCCACAGCCGCTGGAGCACTCTGTCTTGCAATTTGTTGAACCCGGACAAAATGATACTGTAACTCTGGTCGATAAAATGCTTGATCAGGCAGCAAGAGTGGATGGGAATTATCATTCCTTGCTGGATCAATCCGGTAGTCGCCCCGACTTCTCGAATTATGCAAGCAAGCGGAGGGATGAGCCTTCTGCTGAAATGATGACCTATCCGGCAGTCAGTACGGATGAGGGGAACAGTTCATTACAGGCACACGTGGATGGCATTGAGGCTGCACAACAGTCTGCACTGGAATACCACAGTGATTTGAGCAAGTGGATGATGCGTTTTCAGATCTGGTCTTCAGGCGTGGAGTTGGCCGCTTCAGCCGCTCAAAAAGTGTCTACCACATTCAGTACTCTATTCCGGGCTAGCGGCTGATTTTTTGCTGTAGGATATTCATGATGAGAACAATAAATAACAAAATACTTTACACAGCATTGTTAAGTCTCGGTTTATTGCTCGGGGGATGTAAGACAGAGTTATACAGCGGGCTTGATGAAAGCGATGCGAATAGCATGCTGGCCATCATGCTGGATAATAGTATTGATGCCGAAAAGATCCCCAATACTAAAGAAGGCACCTATGCCTTAAATATTGACGAATCAAAAATCCCGCAAGCACTTCGTCTGCTCAAGGAGCATGGTTATCCGCGTGAAAAAATAACCAATATGGCGCAAATCTTCCAGAAGGATGGGTTGATTTCCTCACCGCTGGAAGAACGGGTGCGCTTTATCTACGCCTTATCCCAAAGTGTACAGGAAACCCTGATGCAAATTGATGGTGTACTGGTGGCACGGGTGCATGTGGTACTGCCGGAAAACAATCCGGCACAACGTGAGGCGCAACCTTCTTCAGCCTCTGTTTTTATTAAGTACCATCCGGCTTATGATCTGGAAAGCATGAAATCGGAGATTAAGCTGATCGTAGAAAAAAGTATCGAAGGTCTGAGCTATGACAAGGTATCAGTCGTGATGGTACCGGCTCAGTTACAGGGGTAATCGGGAGTCTTTCAGGAATTTGCGAGATGGTTGTCTGTACTGAGGGTGAGATGATTCGTCCCTTGCACGCTGAAGATTTTACGCAGGTCGCTGAAATTTATGACCTGTCTCACCCTGCTGAGTATTCTGGAGAAGCGTATAACTTTCCACCGCAGCGTCTTGCAGAAACTCCGGCTTTGCTGGAATTGTTTCATGCTTCTGAAATATTTGTTTTTGAAGAAGACGGCAAAATCAAAGGCTTCGTAGGACATCAGGGACCGAATATTATCTGGTTATACGTTCACCCGGATTATCAGGGGAGCGGGATTGGTCACCGTCTGATTGAGTTCTTATTAAAGCGTCAGAACGGTATTGCACTTTTATCCGTCGTCAAAACCAACCAGGTTGCACTGCGTCTGTATCAGGAACATGGTTTTCGCGTTAATGGTGAATATGACTTCGATTATCAGGGGCAGTCTGTGACTGCTCAGGTTTTAGTCATCGGTTTCTGAAATAAGTCAGAGTTAATGTGCTTCATCCCAGTTGTTGCCAATGCCGCTATCGACCACCAGTGGCACCGCAAGGTTGGCAGCACCGGTCATTAATTCTTTTATTTTGCTTTCCAGCACTGCAGTTTCCGGTTCCGGTACTTCAAATACCAGCTCATCATGTACCTGCATAATCATCCGGGTGTGGGTATCATTGCTCTTCAACCACTGATTCACCGCAATCATCGCCCGTTTGATAATATCAGCTGCGCTGCCTTGCATAGGGGCGTTAATGGCAGTGCGCTCGGCATATTGTCGGCGCTGGGCATTACGGGCATTGATTTCCGGCAAAAATAGTCGCCGCCCGAATAAGGTTTCAACGTAGCCTTGTGACCTGGCCTGTTCACGGGTCTTGTCCATGTACTCCTTAACGCCGGGGTAGCGGGCGAAGTACCGGTCAACATAGCTTTGTGCTTCGGTACGATCCACGCCCAGTTGTTTGGCCAGCCCGAAAGCTGACATACCGTAAATCAGCCCGAAATTAACGGCCTTGGCGGCGCGGCGCTGCTCATGGGTGACTTCACTCAGTTCTGTGGCAAAGACTTCAGCCGCTGTAGCGCAATGAATGTCTTTTCCGGCGGCAAACGCTGCCAGTAAACCCGGATCAGCCGATAAATGCGCCATAATTCGCAGCTCAATCTGTGAGTAATCCGCAGCAAGCATTTTAAAGCCTTCCGGGGCAATAAAAGCCTGACGAATACGACGACCTTCGGCATTGCGGATTGGAATATTCTGTAAATTCGGCTCTGAGGAGGACAAACGTCCGGTGGCAGTAACTGCCTGATGGTAGGAAGTGTGTACCCGCCCTGTACGCGGATTAATCTGCTCCGGCAACCTGTCGGTATAAGTTGAGCGTAGTTTACTCAGGCCACGATGTTCCAGAATCAGCTGTGGTAACTCATACCCCTTTGCCGCGAGTTCTTCCAGTACGTCTTCTGCAGTAGAAGGCTGACCTTTCGGGGTTTTACGAATCACCGGCAGGCCTAACTTGTCGAAAAAAATCGCCTGAATCTGTTTTGGTGAGGCAAGGTTGAATGTTTCTCCGGCGACTTCATACGCCTGTTTGACCAGTTTATCCATGCGCAGCTGTAATTCTTCGCTGTGCTGAACCAGCATGGGTGCATCCACCTGAACCCCGTTACGTTCAATGTCGGACAGTACGCTCAATAGCGGTATTTCAATCTCTTCATATAATTTGCGTTGTCCGTCCAGAGCCTCCAGTTGTGGCCAGAAGTGCTGATGCAACTGCAGGGTCATGGCCGCATCTTCTGCTGCATAAGGCGCGGCCTGTTCCAGTGCAATCTGATTAAAGGTAAGCTGTTTTTTGCCTTTACCGGCGATGTCTTCAAAACGGATATTGCTGTGACCGAGGTGTTTCAGGCACAGCGTATCCATATCATGGCGGCTGGCCGTTGAGTCCAGTACATAGGATTGCAGCATGGTGTCGTGTGCAATACCATGCAGTTCGATACCATGATTGAGCAGCACACTGCGGTCATATTTCAGATTTTGGCCTACTTTGCGTAGATTGTTATCTTCCAGCAGCGGTTTAAGTTGTGCCAATGTTTTATCGCGGGGCAGCTGTTCCGGTGCGCCGATGTAATCGTGAGCCAGCGGCAGGTAAGCAGCTTCATCGCTTTCCACAGCAAAAGATACGCCAACAATTTCAGCATCCATATAATTCAGGCTGGTGGTTTCGGTATCAAAGGCGAACAGCTCTGCCGCCTTCAGTTTTTCCAGCCAGCTGTCCAGTTCTGTCTGAGTCAGAATAGTGGTGTAATTGATGGTGGTTGTTGTATTCGAATCGTCTTCAGCATTTTCAGTCAGTTCGTTGTTATCACTAGTTTCCGTTGCACCTGAGCGTAATGCTTTGAGTCGGGTAGTGAATTCATAACGGCTGTAAAGCTGATCCAGTGTTTCTACATCTGCTGGCAGAAACGATAAGGCTTCCGGTGAACAATCCAGATCAAGATCACATTTAATAGTCACCAGCTCATAAGACAGGGGCAGGTGCGCCACAGCTGCACGCAGATTATCACCGATTTTGCCCTTGAACTGGTCGGTGTTGGCAATAATATTTGCCAACGTGTCGTACTGCTCCAGCCATTTGACCGCCGTTTTTGGGCCGACTTTTTCCACGCCGGGTATATTGTCCACCTTGTCACCGACCAGCGCCAGATAGTCGCGGATACGCTCCGGGGCGACACCGAACTTGTTTCTTACCCCGTCAATATCCGCATAGGTATTGCTCATGGTATTGATAAGGTGTACATCTTCAGTCACCAGCTGTGCCATATCCTTATCGCCGGTGGAAATAATGACTTTGCCCTCATATAACGTCGCCAGCGTACCAATGACATCATCGGCCTCCACATTCGGCACCATCAACAGCGGGTAGCCCTGGGCACGGATAATTGCCAGTAATGGTTCAATCTGGCTGCGTAGATCATCCGGCATAGGGGGGCGGTTGGCCTTGTATTCCGGGTAAAGGTCATCGCGGAAGGTTTTTCCGGGGGCATCAAAAACCACTGCCATATGATCAGGGTTATAATCTTTACGCAGCCGATCCAGCATATTCAATACACCATGCATGGCTCCGGTCGGTTCACCTTTTGAGTTAGTGAGCGGTGGTAAAGCATGGAAGGCACGAAACAGGTAGGAGGAGCCATCAACAAGAATCAGTGGTTTGTCAGTGCTGGATGTCATGGGCCGAACCGGACAGTTGCAAGGGATTTTGATTATACGGCAGCTGTTCCGGGGTTTCGAATAGTGTTAGCACGGAGTGTACCAGATCATTGACTGATCTGGCTCATCAGTTGGCGGAAGGCACTCAGTGTCTGGTTTTCGATACTGGGTGTGTTGCGGCTTTATCAGTCGCCTGATATTCGGTCAGAAACTTGTTCGGATCGACATAAAACACCCGTTCAAACCAGAATGGCTTTTCCGGTTCCCATTCCGATACCTGTGGCGGTAGTGAACGGATGGAGTAGTACAGATTGGCCGGATGTGCCTTGGCCTGTTGCGGAGTACCTACGGTGCCGATTCGTTCACCGGTTTTCACCCATGTGCCGGGAGATACGTCTACGTTGTCCAGATTGGCATAATGGTGAATACGCCATTTCGATCCCAGTACAAAGACAGAATTATCACCCTGTGGGTCATTTTCGCGGTATATCACCCAGCCGCCGGTCGTGGCTTCAACCGGTGTGCCTTTGCGGGCGAAAATATTAATACCTTTTTGTGCGCCTTGGCCGCCTGTGTACCAGAATGATGCCGGGTTCCAGTCATAGGATTTTGCCCCTTCAACCGGTACATGCCGGTCTTCGGGGATCCAGTAACCCATCATAAAAATGGTAAGGGCACCCAGAAAAAGTAATGGTTTTTCCATGATACAGCCCCTGAAAGTTCTTGCTTCTTTTGTGTGATGTCATTCTGAGTGGAAAGTTCAGAAATGATGTGGTTAATATCCCACATTTACGCATAAAAAGTAAATAATGCCGATAAGCTGTATTGATGAATAATGATTATTCGGCCTGAGTTTCATCCTTACTTAACAGTTGTTGTATTTCTGCAACGACCTTCTGATAGGCAGCAGGCGTATTTTTATACCAATCTGACAGGTACTGGTTCAAATCAGGCGGAGTATTTTCCTCACCAAGGTTCAGGTAATTGATAGCGGCCCAGCTCTCCGGGTTTTTTTCGAACAGTTGGAGTAAGTGACTGGCCAGTTTTTCATTCAGCCTGCGATTATCGGCGTAGGGATCGGCCTCAAGCGTGTCACGGTGGCGTTGGTACCAGCTTGCAGGATGCTGAATGAGGCTGCGGTGTTCCTCGCGCATTATATTATCAACGTAACGCTGCAACTTGGGAGCATAAGATTTCCAGCCGGGGTAAGGTGGGTGATTCCGCCATTGTTCAGCCATTTTTTTCAGGGTAAACAGACTGAATGCCTCACAAAGTGACTCCTCAAACCACTGTTGGCGGGTGACATTATTGGGGACCAGATCGTAGTTGGATAGCAAGTGACAGGTCTCATGTGAGAACTGGTAAGCCAGTTGTGACCAGTAACGACCTTTCACATCCAGCAGCACAATGTATTCATTATTGTTCCCGCGCTGGTACAGGGAAACCGGGCCTTTGGGATCATTACGGATGATAATATTGTCCAGTGTTCTGTTACCAACATACGGTGTGATCGCCAGGGTCACAGAGTCGACAACCGCCTTGACATCCCGGATGTCGGCATTGCCCCATTCTGATTCCACTTTAATGTTAAAGCCGGACGTGAGTGCCAGCACCCAGACCGGGAATAATAGTAAGCAAATAATGACGGTGGATTTTGCTCTGTGAAACGTAAACATTGGTTTAATGACTTTTGGGGTATTATTAGCTGATGACAGGCAGGCATGGGTGGCAGGCCGTCGAAATATTTGACATTGATAGCAATAAACGCCGGATGATAGATACTTTCAGCTTTACCAGCTGTGCTAATTGTTTGAAGACCGGTCTAAAGTCGTTATTTATACCGTATTAGTTTTATGGTTTAGCCTTCGACGATATTTAACGGTAACCTGTGGCGGCGTTAATCGCTTATTGAGCAGTTTTTCGCATTTAAAAATATTAAAATTGTGTATTTTTGGGGTTCAGTATCTTTTTACGGTTGACCTGCTGCCTGCTTGGGGAGCATCAGTGGGCGTTGCTTATTGAGATACATTCCGGTTATTTCGATAGCCGGTGAAATAGTGTGTTAGTCGGATATAATATGTCGAAATTGGGTTTTACTGACGCTCGCCACCTGCTGAGCCGTACCGGTTTTGGTGCGGAATGGGAAGAGGTGAAGCGTTATGAGATGATGCCAAGGGCAAAGGCAGTCGAATTTTTGGTGAGTCGGCGGGACAATGCGCTTCCGGCGATTCCACGTTTTTCCAGTTGGCGGAAAATGCGTGTATTGCATAACAATATGCGACGGCGGCGCATGGTAATGCGTATTGCCAAAGCCGAAGGTGCCGGTTTACAGAACTGGTGGTTGCAGCACATGCTGCATACCAAAAGTCCGTTTCTGGAGCGCATGACGCTGTTCTGGCATAACTACTTTCCGTCTTCGATTCAGAAAACCAAAACACCTTCCCTGCTGGTGAACCAGAACCGCCTACTGCGAAAACATGCACTGGGCAATTTCAGTCTGTTGCTGCACGACATTGCCAAGGATCCGGCGATGCTGGTGTATCTGGATGGTTATGAAAATACCAAAGATGCCGTGAATGAGAATTTTGCCCGCGAATTGCTGGAACTGTTCACTTTGGGCAGACGCTATTACACCGAGCGCGATGTCAAGGAAGCGGCCAGAGCCTTTACCGGCTGGAGTATTCATGAGCAAAGCGGCAAGTTTGTATTCGACCGCTCCAAACATGATACCGGTGTTAAGCACTTTCTGGGGCAAAAAGGCCGTTTCACCGGCGATAATATTATCAATATATTGCTCAGGCATCCGCGCACAGCGGAAAATGTGGTGGAAAAACTCTGGAATGAATTTATCAATAGTTCCCGGCCTCACCCGGCGGTGGTGAAACAATGGGCGAACGTATTTCGTTCCTCAAATTACAATATTGCAGTATTGATGAACACGATTCTGAAAAGTCCGCAATTCTGGGATCAACGCAATCGTGGCAACCTGATTAAATCACCGGTGGAGCTGGCGGTGGGGACATTACGCAGCCTGCCTTACAACCTGCCGCGCAATAATCTGGCACATACCCTGAGTAACCTGGGGCAGGATATTTTTGATCCGCCGACAGTGAAAGGCTGGGCGGGTGGTCAGGACTGGATCAGTACGCAGTCGCTGATGCGGCGGATTGGTTTGCTGACCAATCTGACCCGGGGTAATCTGAATGCGGTGCGTTACAAAAGTGGTGTGGCGCTGAAACTGCCAAATGTGCCGGATGATGAGTTGCAGCACTGGTTATTGGCGGTCAAACCAGTCAAGTCAGCCCCAACCTCACAGGGGAAGCCGCGTTTTGTCAGGTTTCTGGTGCTGGACCCAGCCTATCAAGTCACATAGGAAAATTTTATCCATGATGAATCGTAGAGAGTTTATGCACCTGACCGGTGCAGCAGCGGTGGCGGGTGCCGTTCCTGACTTTGCACTGGCGGCGGCTCCGATGCATCAACCGCGTATTGTAGTGCTGGTTGAGCTGAAAGGTGGCAATGACGGTTTTAACACCCTGATCCCCTATGAAGATGATCATTATTATAAGCATCGTCCGAAAATCGCCATTCGCAAACCTGACCTGATTCCGTTACAGGATGGCATGGGCATGCATCAATCACTGAAGCCACTGAAGCCCATCTGGGATCAGGGTGATCTGGCCTGGGTGCAAGGTGTGGGTTATCCTGGAGCCGTATTATCGCATTTCCGCTCCATGGACATCTGGGACAGTGCAGCCGTGCGGGGTGGGTCAACATCTGGCTGGCTATCCGACGTGTTACCACGCATGAAACAGGGTTTGCATGGTATTGCGGTCAGCCCGGATCAGAATGCGTTGGGGCCACTGTCCGGCAGCAATCTGAATGCGATTTGCATGCAGAATCCACGCAGTTTTTTAAACCACACCCGTTTCATTGAGGATGTGCCGGTCAACCGGCGTACTGCTGCCCTGGCACATGTGACCCGGATTCAGTCCCAGCTGGTTGATCTGGGGCAACAGATCGAAACCAGACTGAAAAAATCGCGCCGCCATGTACGGGGGCGTTTTTCCAAGGGGCCACTGGGACATGGTTTGCACTCCGTGGCCGAGATGATTGTCTGTGGGGTTGATGCACCGGTTTATAAGGTGACACAGGACGGTTTTGATACTCATGTTGGTCAGAAAGGGCCACAAGGCAATGCACTGTATCAGGTGGGTCATGGGCTGGCCTCCTTTGCGGATACCATGAAACGTGCCGGAATGTGGGACAAGGTGCTGGTGATGACCTATTCTGAATTCGGACGCAGAATCACTGAAAATAAAGGCCTGGGGACTGATCATGGTACAGCCTCTGCACATCTGGTCATGGGCGGACGAGTCAATCGGGGTATCTATGGTCGTCATCCGAATCTGGCACGGGTGGATCAAAATGGCAATGTTGCACATACTACGGATTTCCGCTCCCTGTATGCAACACTGGCCCAACGCTGGTGGGGCCAGCCCAATCCCTGGCGGGGACACGGTGTTTTGCCTTTTGTTTGATAGAAGGCATAATCATGCCGCCGGCTGAGGTAAAACGCGACTGGTTCGTGGTTGATGCCGAAGGTAAGGCGTTAGGCCGTTTGGCCACAGAAGTTGCCCGGCGTTTGCGTGGAAAGCATAAGCCGGAATATACACCGCATGTTGATACTGGCGATTACATCGTGGTTATCAATGCTGACAAGGTGGCGGTCAGTGGTAATAAGGCAAAAGACAAGATGTACCACAGACATACCGGTTATATCGGCAACCTGAAGTCTTTTTCATTCGAAAAAATGCAGGAGCGTGCTCCCGGTCGAGTGGTTGAGTTAGCGGTCAAGGGTATGTTGCCAAAAGGCCCACTGGGTCGTGCAATGTATCGCAAGTTAAAGGTTTATGCAGGCGCGGAGCATAATCATCATGCCCAACAGCCTCAGGTTCTGGAAATCCAGGGAAAAAAGGGTTGATAAATTATGGCTGAAACTCATTACTATGGCACCGGTCGTCGCAAATCTTCTTCAGCGCGTGTTTTTCTGCGGGCTGGTAGTGGCAATATCACCGTTAATAAATTACCTATCGAACAGTTTTTTGGTCGCAAGACAGCACAGATGATTGTGCGTCAGCCGCTGGATACGGTTGACATGGCGGAAAAGTTTGACATTGAAGTGTCTGTCCGCGGTGGCGGAACAACCGGCCAGGCTGGTGCCATTCGCCTGGGTATTTCACGTGCCTTGTTACAGTATGATGAAGGTATGCGTGGCGCATTAAAGAAAGAAGGGTTTCTGACCCGTGATGCGCGTAAGGTTGAACGGAAGAAAGTCGGCCTGCACAAGGCACGGCGTGCAACGCAGTTCTCCAAGCGTTAATCAGCTGTTCAGCAGCTTTCAAAAAATACAAAAAGCCACACTGCGCGCAGTTGTGGCTTTTTTTGTGTGCTAAATATATGGATATGTCCTGATAGTGCGGTGTAGACGGGAACGTAGAAAAAGATGGCAAAATACTTGCTGATAGTGCTGGTGGTAAGTGCAATATTATCCGGTTCGTTACAGGCGGATCCGGTGGTTTTTGGTCAGTTCAGTGGTAATTATGAGTTATTGGATACGGATCATCAGCGGAAGTACCGTTTAAATGATGCCGGTTCGCGTCTGGGGGTTAAGGGTGCCGGTATCCTTGATGGGGAACGGGAATGGACGTATATGCTGGAAGGTGCATCAGCGATGGCCGATCAGAAGGAAGTCTTTCATGAGTTTCGCCAGGGCTGGGTGGGTATCCGTCGGGCAAATGATGAAATCCGCATCGGGCGGCATTTGAGTCCCACCCGGGTATCGGTAGCACCGGTTGATCAGTTTGCCGGTCAGGCTGCTGATCAGAATAAAATTCTTGAAGCCGATAACGTCGTTGATAAAAGTCTGGTCTATCTCGGTCGCCTGAATGAGTTTGCTTATGTGCTGTCTTTTTCACTGAATGATAATAATAAGCATTCAGCACTGGATGTGCTGGTGAATTACCGCAATGAAAACAGCTATTTTGCCGCCGCTTATCTGAAAGGCTATGACCAGCAACGTGTCTCGCGTCTGGGGGCCAGCTATCATTTTCCGGGCGGGTATCAGCTGGGTGCGGCTGCTGAGTATCTGAATGATCAGGGTGGAGGCGATGATCACAAGGCTTATGTGATGAGTGCCGCTTATCAGCCGGATGATAAAAAAACATTCAAGTTACAGCTGGGTGCCAACCGCTCGTCTGCCGGTGGCCGGACAGAAACCCTGCTGGGTGTTGGTATGGACTACCGTTTGTCAAAAGAGACTCTGGTGAGGTTTCAGTATTCAGTGAACAGACATATGGATCATCAACAGGCTGAAGAGCGGGTCGCATCACTCGGTGTATTATACCGGTTCTGATCAGCGAATCCTGCCTGTTTCTAAATCTTATCCCCCGGAAAGGATATTCTTAATATTTCTCCTCTTTCAATAATGCGGTGAAAAAAATGCAGTTTTTTTCAATGCTGCGCTGCGTTAAACTTTGAACTCTTTAGCTAATAGCGGACAGCGGACGTTATGACTGCCTTAATACCCGCAGTTGCGGTGACACCTTCACAGCCCCTGCAACAGCCAAGCAGGGAAATTCCCTATAACTACACATCTTTTTCCGATAAGGAAATTGTACTGCGTATTCTCGGTGAGCGTGCTTATCAGTTGCTGGAGCAACTGAGTGATGAGCGTGAAACCGGTATTTCCTCGCACCTGTTGCTGGAGATGCTGGGTGATATGTGGGTGGTGACACGGAATCCTTATATTCAGGATGACCTGCTGGAGAATCCGAAACGCCAGCAATCCCTGTTGGAAACTCTGCACGGGCGACTGGATCAGATTCATCAGCGGGCAAAGAATAATCCGCTGACGCTGGAGCTGCTGGATATTACCAAACGGGCAGTAAAAAAGTTTGCGGATTCCTTTGCAATGTATCGGGATCTGCGTTTGCAGGCGCGGAAACGTCTGGGCAAGATTACCCGTAAAGACAATATTTGTTTCGATGGCCTGGCGCGGGTGTCGCATGTCACTGATGCCACGGATTGGCGGGTGGAATTGCCGTTTGTGGTGCTAACACCGGATACCGAGGCTGAAATGGCTGCACTGGTACAGTGTTGTATCCAGTTAGGGTTGACGGTGATTCCGCGTGGTGGTGGCACGGGTTATACCGGTGGTGGGGTGCCGCTGGATGAGCTGAGTGCAGTGATTAACACCGAAAAACTGGAAACGGTCAGTGAGGTGGATTTCCGTGCTGAATTGCCCGGTGGCGTAAAATCGCACGATGATCTGCCGGGTGTTCCGGTGGTGCGCTGTGGTGCCGGTGTGGTGACACAACGGGTTTCCGAGTTGGCAAAACGTCACGGTCTGGTGTTTGCCGTTGACCCGACTTCACAAAGTGCCTCGACCATTGGCGGTAATATCGCCATGAATGCCGGTGGCAAAAAAGCGGTATTGTGGGGTACAACGCTGGATAACTTGTTGTCCTGGCGCATGGTGACGCCGGATGCCGAGTGGCTGGAGGTGACGCGGATTAATCATAATCTCGGCAAAATCCACGATCAACCAACCGTGCAATTCTCGGTACAGCGTTTTGCCCGTGATGGTAAAACACCGGAAGGTGAGCCGGAATTACTGGAATTTGAAGGCCGTTATTTCCGCAAAGAAGGACTGGGTAAGGATGTTACCAATAAGTTTCTGGGTGGTTTGCCGGGGATACAGAAAGAGGGTTGTGATGGGCTGATCACTTCTGGTGAATTTATTCTGCATCAAATGCCGGAGCAGATTCGCACCGTGTGCATGGAGTTCTATGGGACTGATCTGCATGAAGCGGTTCCGGCGATTGTGGAGGCCAAAGACTATGTGGATCAGCTGGAAGATGTGTTGCTGTCCGGGCTGGAGCATCTGGATGAACGCTACATTAAGGCGGTGAAATATACGCCGAAAGGTGCGCGGGGTTCGATTCCGAAAATGGTGCTGCTGGCGGATATTGTTGGCAATGATGAAGCGGCGGTGGCAAAAACGGCTGCGGAAATGGTACGGCTGGCGAATGCGCGTAATGGTGAAGGTTTTATTGCGGTCAGCCCCGAAGCACGGCGACAGTTCTGGGCAGACCGTTCGCGGACGGCGGCGATTGCGGCACATACCAACGCGTTTAAAATCAACGAAGATGTAGTGATCCCGCTGCATCATCTGGCCGCCTATACTGAGGGTATCGAAAGTATCAATGTGCATCAGTCGATGTGCAACAAGCTGAAAATGGTCAATGCGGTACTGGAATATTTGCAGGGTGAATTGTCCGAGTTACGTGATGTACCAGACTATGAAGACAGTGAGGAGCGGGCTTCGATTCTTGAGGCGAAGAAGGCACATGCGGTCCGTCATCTGAACGAGACCAGGCAACGCTGGGAGCAGTTACTGGCGAATTTTGAGAGTGATGCCGCTGCACACCGGGATCTGCTGGACGATACAGCACAGCAGAAAATGCGCGGTGATGACCGGGTGATTGATTTATTACTGCGTCGCGACCTGCGGATTTCTTACCGCAGGGAAGTGGAAAAGCAGCTGAAGGAAATTTTTGTTGGTCGTGAGCTGAAACCATTGCGTGACCGGCTGGACAAAATTCATGCCAAATTGCGGCCGGGGCGGTTGTTTGTTGCGCTGCACATGCATGCCGGCGACGGGAATGTACACACCAATATTCCGGTGAATTCGAATGATTATGAGATGCTGCATGAGGCTGAGCGGATCGTTGATCAGGTGATGGTGCTGGCACGGAGTCTGGACGGGGTGATTTCCGGTGAGCATGGCATTGGTTTGACCAAGTACCAGTATCTTAATCAGCGGGAAGCCGATGAGTTTCGTGAATACAAGGAATTGGTTGATCCGAAGGGGCACTTTAACCGTGGCAAGCTGATGCCAGGCAGTGGCTTACAGAATGCGTACACACCGTCACTACAGCTGGTTGAGCGGGAAGCCCTGCTAATGGAGAATAATGATCTTGGTGCCCTGAATGCGGAGATCAAGGACTGTCTGCGTTGCGGGAAGTGTAAGCCGGTGTGTAATACGCACATCCCGCGAGCCAATCTGTTGTACTCGCCACGAAACAAGATTCTTGCTACCGGCCTGATGATTGAAGCCTTTCTGTATGAGGAGCAGACCCGGCGCGGTATTTCGTTGCGGCATTTTGATGAAATGAATGATGTGGCGGATCACTGCACAGTGTGCCATAAGTGTCTGAATCCTTGTCCGGTGAATATTGATTTTGGTGATGTCAGTATGCAAATGCGCAATATTTTGCGCGATCAGGGCAAGAAAAAGTCCAGCCCGGTGACCTGGGCCTCCATGATGTTTCTGAATATCAAGGATCCCGGCAAAATCAAGCTGATGCGGGCCGGAATGATTCAGTTTGGTTTTACCGCGCAACGCTGGGGGTATCAGCTGGCGAAACATTTTGGTTTATTGGGTAGCAAGCATAAAGTACCGGCGGCGACGGTAGGTAAACCGGCGATTAAAGAGCAGGTGATTCAGTTTGTGAAAAAGCCGTTGCCCGCCGGAATTCCAACGCAAACCACGCGGGCTATGCTGGGGCTGGAAGATGATCAGGTCGTGCCGGTATTACGTGATCCGGATCATTCGCAGGGTGATTCGGTGTTTTATTTCCCCGGCTGTGGTTCCGAGCGGCTGTTTAGTCAGGTCGGGCTGGCTACGTTGGCAATGTTGTATGAAACCGGTGCGACTACGGTGTTGCCACCGGGGTATCTGTGTTGTGGTTATCCGCAGAATGCCGGGGGCGATTTTAAGAAGGGAGCGGAAATTTCGACCGAAAACCGGGTGCTGTTTCACCGTATTGCCGGGGCACTGAAATATCTGGATATAAAAACCGTCGTGGTGTCCTGCGGTACCTGTATGGATCAGATGCTGAAATATGAGTTTGAGCGAATCTTCCCCGGCTGTCGCCTGCTGGATATTCATGAATACCTGCTGGAAAAAGATGTGCGGCTGGGTGAGGTTCAGGGTGTGCAGTATATGTATCACGATCCCTGTCATTCACCGATGAAGAAGGTCGCGCCGCTTAAGGTGGTGTCGGAACTGACCGGTAAGGACGTGGTGTTGACTGATCGCTGTTGTGGCGAAGCGGGAACGTTTGCCGTAAGTCGTCCGGATATTGCCAGCCAGTTACGCTTCCGGAAAGAGGAAAGTCTGCGGGCCGGGATTACCGAGCTGACCGGTGTGGGTAGCGTACAGAATGGTAATGTCAAGCTGCTGACCTCCTGTCCGGCCTGTCAGCAGGGTTTATCGCGTTATGCTGATGATACCGGGCTGGAAACGGATTACATCGTGGTAGAGATGGCAAATCATCTGCTGGGGGATAACTGGCAGCAGGCCTTTGTGGCAAAGGCTACGCATGGCGGAATTGAGAAGGTATTGCTGTAAGCAATACTCAATGGTAGTCAGATGTTTTACACAAAATAATTCCGGCTCTTTAGGATCTCCCGTGGTCACCCACAAGATGTAGTGTTTTCCCAGACAGACAAAAAGCCAGTCCGCTCCTGTAAATCGATCTGAATCCGTTGA
>PDRT01000093.1 GCA_002746895.1 Thiothrix nivea | reverse complement strand
TCCAGTCCTTTGCTACTGTGTATCGTCATTAATTTGACGCTGTCATGGTCGGTACGAAAGCGTTGTTTGCTGGCCTTATTATGCAACCACTGACAAGGTACCTTATTGTCCTGTAAAGCTTTGTGCAACCGGCGTCCCTGTTCCTTACATCGGTAAAGTACAGCCATGTCAGCCCAGGGAGTATTACGTTGCTGGTGCCAGTATTGTAACCAGGTAGCAATTTTTGCAATCTCTTCACTCAGACTGTTGAATACCCGTATTTCCGGCTCAAAACTATGCCGCCCTGCTGACTGCGGCTCAATCAGCGGAACCTGATCCTCATCAGTAGGCTGTTGTGCCTGTAGTTGTTGCCGGGCAAAACGATAGGCAAAATTGAACACTTCATCCGTGTTCCGGTAGTTAAGTTTCAATACCGTGGTACGCCCGCGAGCCTGTATGCCAACGCTGGATAAACTGAATCTGAGTGAGGACTTATTGTGATAGATAGATTGTGCATCATCGTACAATAACAGTAATGAATCGGTTTCCGGATCAACCATACGGCTGATCAGGCTCAGCCACTCCGGTTCAAAATCATGTCCTTCATCAATCATGATAGCCCCATACTGTCCTCCGGGAACCTGGCCTGACTCCAGCCCTACACGGACCGTTTTTACCAGCTCATCCAGGTAGGCCTGTCCCCGTTGATCCGGGCGCTTTAGGTGATAGGTGCGCAGCTGTTCATCACACCAGCTATGAAAATGATAGACACTGACTTTGTTGCTGATGCCCTTTTCAATCATCACCGCACGCAATCGGGCAGACAGTGTTATGTTAAAACACAGCACCAGAATCGGTTTGTGTAACAAGCGAGCCAGATACAGACTGCGATAGGTGAGAATCAGAGTTTTTCCGGAACCTGCCACCCCATGAATAACCCGATGGCCAGTGCCCAGACTGCGGGCCAGCTGTTCCTGTTGTATATCCATGACTTTCAAAATATCCGGTAATTGTTCAGCAGACTCTTCATCGTCAACACAGTCCGGAAACAAACTCCCCTGCTCCGCAATACGTATTTCCGGAAAGATATGCCAGCGAAGGCGATCAAGCTGCGGCACACTTAATGGCTGTTTGAATTGGTAGTCAAACATATTCCACAGGCACTGCTGAAAGTCCTCCGGATCGATTTTTTCCAGCATTTCATCCTTGCACAACACCCGGTTCCAGGGTAGTACTTCGTTCAGGTCAGTACCGGAAAACTGCTTGCGGTTAATATTAGTCAATACCACACCATAACCGTAAGGAAATGCCAGTTTCCCCTGATACTTTCCGACGTGCTGAATGAGCTGAGGATCTCTTTCCAACTGACTAATCAGCTTGTAAGCACATTGCCTTGCCTGCTCCAGTGGGTTGGATACGGTCTTCAGGCCATTCGCGGTAAGCAGTGTGGCAGACTGTTTGTCTATTGACCGGATATGATCCAGTTTCCAGTCTTTTACTTCCAGTAATAACAGGCCACGTTGCGGGTGTACGATAATAAAATCCGCATAGCGTTGCCGAAATCCGGCACCGACCCGTGGCTCATACCAGCACAGGTAATCATCTTCCAGAAGCTGTTCTAATCGTCGTGCCAGACGCTTTTCTCCGGAGGTCATCTTACTCAGGCAGCTGTTAAGTGCAGGGATTATTCTTGTCATGACATATTATTATTTTTTGAACATTATTACTGTCAAGTCTGGGCAACAAACGGCCTAAGAGCATAAATTCCTTCCCATAAAACCCTGTTAGGGGCATGTTGTTGCCTTTGTCCACGTTACTGCATTAACTGTCAAGATTCGC
>PDRT01000030.1:5571-20074 GCA_002746895.1 Thiothrix nivea | reverse complement strand
GACCCTAAGGATATCGCACAGGCACAGGTTGATTTTGCTGAGTTTTTAGATAGTTTGGAGCAGGATCGGTTATTTTAAATGGATTACTGGGATGTATTGGGTATTGCGCCTACGTCGGATAAGAAAGCCATTAAACTGGCCTATGCAAAGCGCCTGAAACAATGCCGCCCTGAAGATGATCCGGTTGGCTTTCAGCGCTTGCACCAGGCCTATAAATATGCGTTGCAAGATGTGGCCGTTGAGGTCGCCGAAAACGATGCGCCCTGGATGACCGACGAAGGTAAGCCGACTTATTCGCAAGCTGACACAGATGGCATCGGTGATGCTGAATCGACTGATTTGCCGTCAGGTACAAATGGCACTGGTGGTACTGAGTCGACTGATTTACCGCCAGACACAGAGGGTACTGATGAAGCTGAACTGATTTCTTCGACGCTAAACTCTGATGACCTCAAACCTACGGAATTTACGGAATCCATCGAAGTTGTCCTTCAATCACAGGATGATAATGAGGAAGATTGGGATCAAGCACCCGCAGAGACATTAAGCCCCGAAGACAAAGCCTTGCTTGAAGAAATCAATCAGCAACAGGACAGTTTGGGCAGAGACTGGGAGTCGCTTTATCTGCAGGCTAATGAGGTGATTAAATCCGGTCGGCGCAGAAATAACGTCTCCGAGTGGAAGTTTCTCGAATCACTGTCTGCCATGAGTGATCTGGAATTTCGAAAGGCGGCTGCGGATAAATTATTTGAAGCCATTGCAGAGGTCAATGCTACGTCGCTAGAGAGAAAGCAGCTTTATATTCAACGACCTGTGCTTAATTATCTGAATGACCTGCTGGGCTGGGATAAAAAATGGCAGCAATATGAGAATGAATATTCCAGTGACATGATGGATGCTGTTTTCCCTTATTTGGAGGAATCGGAAAGGCCGGCGCAAAACGTTAAACAAAGACGAGAGCTATATTACTATCGTCGGATGGCTGCATTTAGTATTGACCTGGTGATCTTATTTTTGTCTGCTGCATTTGTGGAGTTTTGTGTAAGTTACTTCGGAATAGGTAATATCAGCAGTGTAACAGCGGCTTGGCGGTGGGGAGTTGTTTATGTGGTCTTGTTGATTCCGGCTCAGGAAAGCTCAAAATACCAGGCTACGATTGGAAAATATTTGCTGGGCCTGCAAGTGGTTTCAGCGCAAAATGGCCGGATTAATTTCTCTCATGCCATGTGGCGTAGTGTGGTTACGGCATTTTGCTGCCTGGCTTTTAAGTTGGTCGTATTTATCAACCTGATACTACAGTGGTGGCGCTCGGAATTATTGCAGGATACTTTGAGCCGGTCTTATGTGGTACGAAGGTCGGTTCGTTAAGGTATATCGGGTCTGGATGACTACAATTACAACTAATACATGTAAATATTCTCAGCTACATCCGGTTGAGTCTGGAACAACTTCAGCAACCACATATACTGCTCAGGATGATGTCTAATCAGTTCTTCCAGCCCCTGATTCATCGCTGTGGCATCCTGTTCTGCGCTGCCCTGTCCAAAATCATCCAGTGGATCAGCAATCACCGTATTGTAAATTCCACTGACAGGATCAAAAAACGCCATCACTGGAAAACACTGCGCCTTCCCCAGCTTGGCAATCCGTGCCGGGGTGGTCAGTGTTGCTTTGTCAGTGGCAAAAAACGGTGCAAATACTGAATGTTTCGGGCCATGATCCTGATCCGGCAGGAAAAACAGCAGTCGCCCCGGTTGTATGGCACGAACCAGTTTGATCATGCCTTCTTCACGGGCGATGACAAATTCCACATCTTTCAGGCGGCTGCGGGTAATCAGCCAGTTGAACACCGGGTTTTTAAACGGTTTGTAAGAACCATAGGCTGGATAATATTGCCCGATCACCAGCGGGGCAAATTCCAGCCACACCGAATGACCCAGCAGCAGCATAATATTTTCGTTAGTGTGAAGGGCAGCTTCAAGTTTTTCTTGTCCGGTAATCCGGACACGCTCAGCCAGCCAGCGGCGGGAACGGAAAAACAGGATACTGTAATCCAGCAAGGCACAGCCGTATTGCTGAAGCGTTTGTTGTGTCAGCTGTTCACGCTCAGTATGACTCAGCTGCGGAAAACAACGTTGCAGATTGACCCTGATCACATGACGGCGTTTATGGTTACGGCGGTAAATGAAATCACCGAGTCGCTGTCCCAGCCAGTGACGGTATTGCCAGGGCAACCAGGCCAGTAACCAGAAACCGGCCAGGCTGAACCAGGTTAGCCAGTGCCGGGGATGCAACAACGCCTTATCGAAGGAATGGGAAGCTGCGGTTTTCACGTCTGACCGTTGTTATGACAGCGGGGTATAATCCACGTGCAGCGCCATCATTTGCTGCTCGAACCACACAGCGGCTTCGGCCACTGCTGCGGCCTTACCTTTCAGGCCAAAATCAATCTGCCCACGGGTCTGTGTGCTGGGCAGGCTGGATAAACCGACTTCCGGGAAGGTGTCCAGTAATGCTTCCATCATCGGAATCAGATGACTTTCCTGTACCCCGCGCAATATCCAGCGTTGTTCAATTGACGGATTATCATCAAAATAGTGTGCGTAGTGGGTATCCAACGACCATTCTACCATCGGCCAGGCCATCGCCGGAAAACCGGGCAGAAAGTGATGGTGCAAGTATTTATAACCGGCAATCTGATTGACCGGATTTGGAATCAATGTTGCCCCATCCGGTAACTCGGCCATCCTGATGCGCTGTGGATAAGCGTCATCACCAAAGCGGTTTTCCAGCAGGGCGGTCAGTTGCGAATGACGCAACAGACGCACTCCGGCAGCAATGGCAGAACACTGACGGGTTTTATCATCCGGTGTCGCGCCGATGCCGCCAAAACTGAACACAATTTCTCCGGTGGCCATAGTCTGACGGAAGGTACTGATTAGTAACTCGGTATCATCACCGATCATCCGCACCCAGGCCAGAGGAAGACCACGCTTGTTCAGCATACCGATAATAGTTTGCAGGTGCTTGTCCTGTCTGGAACCGTTGAGTAACTCATCACCAATCAGAATCAATCCCACTTGACCGCTGCAATGTGGTGTCATTGTGCCGCTCCCCGTTTGATTGCCCGTTCCTTACTCTGCTCGGCATGTTTCTGTTGTACTGCCTTGTTCCAGTTGCTTGCTGTTTCCGGCCAGCCCTGTGTATGTTGCCCGATCAAATCGGCCAGTGCTTTAATGTGTTCCGGGTTATCATTCAGTGCCGGGATGTAATGATAACTTTGCCCACCGGCTTCCAGAAAATATTCACGGTTTTCTTCCTGGATTTCTTCCAGTGTTTCCAGACAATCCGCCGCGAAACCGGGGCAGATAATATCCACCGACTTTACACCTTCGCCGGGTAACGCCTGCAATGTTTTATCCGTATAGGGCTGTAGCCACTCTGCCTTGCCAAAACGTGACTGGAAGGTGATTTTGTATTGTTTTTCTTTCAGATTGAGCTTCCCGGCCAGTAAACGGGCGGTTTTCTGGCACTCACAAAAATACGGGTCGCCCAGTGTCAGGTTGCGTTTTGGAATACCATGAAATGACATCACCAGCAGGTCACTACGTGTATGCTGCCGCCAGTGTTCACGAATGCTATTAGCCAGGGCTTCAATGTAGGCAGGGTGATCATGATAATGATTGATCTGACGCAGCTCCGGTAGCCAGCGCCATTGTTTGAACTGCTCATAGACCACATCCATGGTGCTGGCCGTGGTTGCGGCACAATATTGCGGGTACAGCGGTAATAATAACAAACGCCGCACGCCATCCCGCTTCATTTGTAACAGAGTGTCTTTAATTGCCGGTTTGCCATAACGCATCGCCAGATACACCTTCACCGGCCCCTGAAAGCGTACCCCCATTTCCCGCTGCAGCGCCTGTTGCTGCTTTTGCGAGACTACCAGCAACGGTGAACCGTCTTCCCCCCAGACGGTGGCATATTTTTTTGCACTTTCCTGAGGACGTTTGTTAAGAATGATGCCGTACAGAATCGGATACCATATCAGACGCGGGATTTCGACCACCCGTGGATCAGATAAAAATTCGCGCAGGTAGCTGCGTAGTGAACGTGCATCCGGAGTAGCCGGGGTGCCGAGATTGACGAGCAGAATGCCGGTGCTTGCAGCCTTACCGTGAAAATAATCTTTCTCATTCAGAAAACGGGCCATACTGGTTTCTCTTTTTTTGCGTCACTGCAAGGATAAACGCCGTGACACGAGAAATAAACCATGATTACTGCTTGCAGGGGAAATGCCGGGGTTGGTTTTTATTCTTTACATTGCCGTATTCAGTGCAAATTCGTCCTCTTCCTCTTTCTCCGTGTCTTCTACTTTCGGAGTCAGACTCAGAGTAGAGGTGGCATCCTCTTTCGCTTTATTATGTTCGGCGGAAAGGCTGATGCGTAATTTCAGATTATTGGCCGAGTCCGCATTACGCAATGCCTCAGCCAGCGAAATTTTCTTCTCCTGATACAAGCGGTAGAGGTGGCTGTCAAAGGTTTGCATGCCGATTTCTTCGGATTTTTCCATGATTTCCTTGATGCTGCCGACATGACCTTTCTGGATCAGATCTGCAATGATCGGTGTGCCCAGCAGAATCTCAATGGCTGCTGTTCGCTTGCCTTCAACAGTGGGGATCAGCCGTTGGGAGACAAAGGCCCGCAGGTTGAGCGACAAATCCATTAACAGTTGTTGTTTACGTTCCTCGGGGAAGAAATTAATAATGCGATCCAGGGCCTGATTTGCATTATTGGCGTGCAGTGTTGATAAGCAGAGGTGGCCGGTTTCGGCAAAGGCCAGCGCATGTTCCATGGTGTCCTGAGAACGGATTTCGCCAATCAGGATGACATCCGGTGCCTGACGCAGGGTATTTTTCAGTGCATCCTCATAACTGTCGGTATCCACGCCCACTTCACGCTGGTTGACGATAGAACGGCGGTGCGGGTGTACATATTCAATCGGGTCTTCGATGGTGATGATATGGCCGTCGGCATTGCGGTTGCGATAATCAATCAAGGCTGCCAGCGAGGTGGATTTACCGGAACCGGTGCCGCCGACAAACAGAATCAGGCCGCGTTTCGCCATAATGGTTTCTTTCAGAACACTTGGCAAACCCAGCTTATCGGCATTCGGGATCTCGGTTTTAATATTACGGATCACCATCGCCACATTATGCCGCTGCTTAAATATATTCACCCGGAAACGCCCGATACCTTCGCGATCCAGCGCTAGGTTCATTTCCGGTTTGCGTTCAAACTGCTGCTGTTGCTCGCTGTCCATGAGTTGCCAGGCGATTTCACGCAGCTGCATCGACGTCATGCGTTCTTTGGCCAGGGCCTTCAGCGAACCCTGAAATTTTGCCGCTGGAGGGGCACCAGCGGTGAGATAAAGGTCAGAACCATCGCGTGTGGCCAGAATACGCAGATAATCATTGAGTTCCATACTGCTGCTTTTTCCTTTATTGTCGTTATTTTGGGTTTGAAAATCCTATGCGCCTGGATCAGTTTGTCAGTCAGTCCACCGGCATGTCGCGCAAAGATGCGCGGCGCTGCATTCGCAATCAGCATATCATTGTCAGCGGCCATGTTATCACCAAAGCCGCAACCCCTATAAACGCAGCAGACGAGGTGTTACTGGACTTTGAGCTCATTACCTTACCGGGACCGATTTATATTATGCTCAACAAGCCAGCCGGAGTCGTGAGTGCAACAGAGGACGCATCCCAACCCACAGTAATGGATCTGATTGATCATCCACACAGGCATACCTTGCACATGGCCGGGCGGCTGGATAAAGATACGACGGGTTTACTATTGCTGACCAATGACGGTGACTGGTCACACCGCATTACCTCGCCACGTCATCATGTAGCAAAAACCTATCTGGCAACATTGGCTGAGCCACTCGGTAGCGACGCAGCAGCTCAGTTGCGACAAGGTGTGATGTTAAACGGTGAAAAACAACCGACCTTACCGGCGAAAGTTACCGTATTAGCCACGGCACCGCAACCACAGGCAAGACTAACCATTTATGAAGGCAAGTATCATCAGGTAAAACGCATGTTTGCCGCAGTGGGCAATCGTGTAGTGGCCTTGCATCGTGAACAGGTGGGCCGTTGGACCTTGCCGGAAAACCTTGAGACAGGTGAATGGTGCCTGCTGGAAACGCCTGAGTCCCAGTGACGACAGGTCATAGCCTCCTTCCAGACAGGATACCACCCGGCTTTCGCCATGATCCCGTGCAATCCTGCAGAGAAGGAGCTGTCTGCAAAATACCACCTTTGGTCGGTAACCGGGTTATTTTGAGCCTAATATCACAAGGGAAAGCTACTTTATTAAATAAATCTAATTTTCCAAAAGGAGATTTCAGTGATTCAGGATAAAAGCTTATACCAACAAAACATAGCTAATACCACCAAAAGTAGAGCTGACCTTTCTACAATATACAATAATAATTTGTCTAAGATGCCTAACCTCAATCCAAAGTTACCCAAGCTGGTGCCTGTAAATAATTTGCTTAGTACAACCGTCAGAGATATTCAAGCCCCGCAGAAACTAGCAAAAACCACCGTGATAGAACTTGAAGATGGATTGTTTGGCCATACAGCCCTACATATTGATGATGATGGTACAGGGCATGAATTTTTATTTGATCCAGCAGGTAGTTATATTCCTTCCAACGCAAGTCGAGGAGGTGATCTGTTTAGTGGTGAAAATGCAAATCTGGATGCCTATAAAAAATTTTGGGAAAGGAGAGGAGAGACTGTAAATTTATATAAACTTGATACAACATCTGCACAGGAGCAAGAAATAATCAGGAGGGCTGAGGATATTGGTATGGCCCAACCAGGAACATGTGCTTCTTCTGTTTCGAGTGCATTAAACGGTGTCTGTGGAATAGAAGGCTCAATGTGGCCATCAACTCTGGGAGAAAATGCGAGCAATGCTAAATGCGATTAAGACATTCACGGCTTTATTTTCTGAGATCAACACTGATCGTGGTCAGTGTTCATCTACTGTTATTAGTCTTGTTAAAGTTTAAGGAAAGTCCATCAGTCACTGAGTATCTGGAGGTTGAATATGTGATTATTTGTGGGGTATTATTACTGCTTTCTCTGGCGCTTATTAAAAGTCATCTGGTTATAGTACCTTATTGGAAAGTACTGATAACCGGGATATTCGTTGCATTTATTTCTTCTTCAATTGCTCTGCCTCTGGCACAAATAGCAGGTCTAGCTGATGGACTAGAACGTCTTGGTCATGGCTATTCCTTGGTGGGTGTATCAGGCCTTCTAATGAGTTTCGGTCTTTATGCGACGACAAGTGGCGCGTGGTTTGCAGGTATCCTTAGCTACTGGCTTGTCTGGAGGTATTGCCTATATTCGCCAGAGACTTGAACTTAAACCTTGTGTAGGCGTTACAGAATAATCTGCGATCAATAAATGACCGATACACATTTGGATTTATATTCTCATAATGTCTACTCCACCTTGGCCTCATCAGTTTTAGTAATTTCCTTCACCTCCGACTCAACAGCCGCCTCATTTGCTCCAAACCGGTAATAAGTTGCATTGAGGTAGGCCACCACATCCAGAATCTGGTCATCAAACCAGTTGGTACTTAAACCGGCATCGCACTGCCGCACCTTGTTTTCCAGCCCGTTCAGGTCTTTTACCTTGCGGTCTTCACGGGTGAAAACATCAACTCCGTGACAATCCAGACAACGGGATGCTTTAAACAGGCGCTGACCACTGGCCACACTGGGTTCACCGGCCTGTAAACCGGTAGTGAACAGCAGGCTGGCGATAACCGGAAAAAGTATTGCTTTCATGGTTCCCTCGGACTAATTTTGTGCTTGTAAATGCGCAATCCGGATTGCTGCGGGCGGATGCGAATCATAAAATGCCGAGTGCAGCGGATCAGGTGTCAATGTACTGGCATTTTCCTTGTACAGACCCACAAGAGCCGCAATGAGTTCCGAAGCACTGGATTGCCGGGCGGCAAATTCATCTGCTTCAAACTCATGTTTACGGGACAAACGAGACATCAGTGGCCCGATGAAAAAGGTAAACACCGGACTTACCACCATAAATAAAATCAGTGCCATATATGTGGATGATTGTGAAACCCCCAGGCTGGTATAAAACCACGGTTGCTGCATCAGCCAGGCCAGTATCGCAAAGCCAATAAATGTCATCGCTATTGATAACACCATGCCCTTGACAATGTGCTTACGCTTGAAGTGACCCAGTTCGTGTGCCAATACCGCTTCAACCTGTGATGGCGTCAGATGCTCCAGCAGCGTGTCAAAAAATACAATGCGCTTATTTTTGCCAAAGCCGGTGAAATACGCATTACCGTGACCGGAACGTTTCGAGCCATCCATTACAAATACGCCCTTGCTGTTAAAACCGGTACGCTTCAACAGGGCATGAATCCGCTCCGCAACTTCACCTTCTTCTAATGGCTGAAATTTATTGAACAGCGGTGCAATAAATTTTGGATAAGCCCAGGTCATCAGCAGGGAAAACGCTGTCACACCCGCCCAGGCAAATAACCACCAGTATGTGCCCGCCGATTCCATCAGCCAGAGAATAAACAGGATCAGCGGCACACCAATCACCACACCCAGAGCAAGACTCTTAAGCATATCGCTGACAAAGGTTTTCATATCCGTCTTGTTAAACCCGAATTTTTCTTCCAGCACAAAAGTGCGGTACAACGAGGCAGGCAGATCAATCAGGCCGGAAATCAGCGCCATACTCAGAATCACGGCAGTCCCCGTCCACAGCGGTCCCCAGCCAGCACTGCGCCAGACATTGTCCAGCCACTCCAGACCGCCACCCAATGTCCAGATCAGCAGTACCGCAAAGCCGATGATTAACTCAATGCGCCCGAAGCTTCCTTTGGACAGCGTATAATCCGCCGCCTTCTGGTGTTCGGCCAGGGTGATTTTATCTTTAAACGCTTCCGGCACGGCGGCACGGTGCTGACTGACATGCTGTTTCTGACGTAATGATAACCAGAATTGTACCAGTGTACTGGCTAATAAAAAAAATAAGAAAATGACGGTAAATATAGACATGATATTCCGTAAAATAAATGAGTTGGTTTAATAAAAGTATATCAGGGTAAGAATGCCTATTGCCACCACTAGACCGATCATAAATGTGCTACTCGCTCATACCCAGCATCATTATTTAACATCAGTAAAATACTGCCCCCAGTCACGGCTTTTATCCGCAAATACCAGAAAATGCGGATTCAGCAATGAATCTTTGGTGTTGTAACGCATTGGTGAGCCATCCGTTTGTATCATCTGCCCGCCTGCTTCCTCGACAATAATCTGTGCCGCCGCCGTATCCCATTCGGAGGTCAGGCCCAGACGCGGGTAAATATCCGCCCGGCCATCAGCAACCAGACAGGCTTTCAGAATACTGCCCATTGATACCAGCTCATATTCACCCAGCTGTGCCAGAAATGCTTTCAACGAATCACCGGCATGCGAACGACTCCCTGCCACAGTCAGCGTATCACCGGCTTCACGCACACGCAGTGGTACGATGTGTTCACCGGTCTGCTTGAAGGCACCATTACCCAGGCTGGCATACCAGGTGGTTGCAATCGCGGGTGCATGTACCACCCCCAGTACCGGATGATGGTGGTGAATCAGGGCAATCAGCACACTGAATTCGCCATTTTTCTTGATAAACTCACGGGTACCATCCAGCGGATCAACCAGCCAGTAAGTTTCCCACTGACTACGTTCCGCAAACGGAATCTCCGCTGATTCTTCAGACAATACCGGAAACTCCGGTGTCATTTCCTCCAGTGCCCCGACAATGCAGCGATGTGAGGTCAGATCTGCCGCTGTCAGTGGAGAATTATCCTCTTTGGTTTCCACCGAAAAGTCAGCCGATTGATAAATGGCCATAATTTTTTCGCCCGCCTCGCAGGCAACTGCACAGGCTGCTTCCGTCAGTTTTTCCAGATTCATTGGTTATCGTTTTCACCATGAGAATAATGATCATAACCATAGCACAGATCGCTGTGTCACATCATTCTGCCAGCCAGAACGCGAATTGCCTCAAATAAAAAGTAACCGAAGCACCGTGCTGCCGGGGCAAAATCACTGAAGGAGTTATGTAGCCATCCCCAGATAAGCCCATAACCCCATGATAATTAAGAATAAAGGCTAAAAACCTCCAGCACATTTCCATTTCGACCAGAAAGCGTAAACTACTGATCATTCAATGTTGAGCAAGCCCGTAGTGATACAATGCCTGTAATCGCATGATGAAGGTATGCTATGACACAGGATGTACGCCTTGAGCAACTAAAACAGTGGGTGCGTTCGCTGCCCGGTTGGTCAGATGCAGAGTTTGAGGTCGCCTCTGCGGATGCCAGCTTCCGGCGTTATTTCCGTGCCAGAAAAAATGGTCAGACCGCCATTGTCATGGATGCACCGCCGGATAAGGAAGATACTGCCACCTTTGTCGATGTCACCCAACGTTTGTTGGCGGTGGGTGTCAATGCACCTGATATTCTGGCACAGCATCCTGTAGCAGGATTCCTGCTGTTGCAGGACTTCGGGAAGACACCCTTGCTGAATCGGCTTGATCCGGCGAGTGCAGATCACTATTACCGTGATGCCATGCAGGAATTGCTCAAGCTGCAGGTGGCCAGTACCCGCAGTCTACCCTTGTATGATAATGAACGTCTGCTGGCAGAAATGCAGCTGATGCCGGAATGGTTTTTGCGTACACACCTGCACATCCGTGAAGCGGATATTCCGCACGCGCTGATTGAACGGACTTTCACCCAGCTCAGCCAGGAAGTTGCCCACCAGCCTATCACTTTTGTCCATCGTGACTATCATTCCCGCAATCTGATGCTGCAATCTGATGGAACCCTGGGGGTAATTGATTATCAGGACGCGCTACCGGGGCCGATAACTTACGATCTGGTCTCCTTGCTGCGTGACTGTTATGTGGTCTGGCCGGAACAGCGGGTCAGGCGCTGGGCACTGGCCTTCCACAAGGAAGCCATCAGTGCCGGTAATATCCCGCCCACCGACGAACATTCGTTTCTGCGCTGGTTCGACCTGACCGGTTTGCAACGCCATCTCAAGGTGCTGGGTATTTTCAGTCGCCTGAATCACCGGGATGGTAAAAGTGCTTATCTGAATGACCTGCCGCTGGTTCTGAGTTATGTTCTTACCATCGGTGCCCGCCACCCGGAAACGGCGGCATTGGTGGAATGGA
Organism: Thiothrix nivea; assembly: GCA_002746895.1. GTDB lineage: Bacteria > Pseudomonadota > Gammaproteobacteria > Thiotrichales > Thiotrichaceae > Thiolinea > Thiolinea nivea_A. The sequence continues at coordinate 8,768 of PDRT01000030.1, read as the reverse complement.
TGCGCAGCGCAGGTATTCCGGCACGGATCGGCACGGTGAGTATTCCATCCTGAAAATTGTCCCGCCGCCAGCCTGACTGTGGCATTATTGGGCCATGCAAGCTGCTTATGAAATACTGAAAAACACCTACGGCTATGACGATTTTCGTCTGAATCAGCAGGCCATTATTGACTCACTGTTATCCGGCAATGACGTATTGGCGCTGATGCCAACCGGTGGCGGCAAATCATTGTGCTACCAGATTCCGGCTTTAGTCCGTGAGGGTACCGGCATTGTTGTCTCACCCTTAATCGCATTGATGCAGGATCAGGTCAATGCCCTGCGTCAACTGGGGGTGCGGGCTGCCTTTCTGAATTCGACGCTGGATTTTCAGGCGGTTCAGGCCGTTGAACAACAGCTGCTGGCGGGTGATCTGGATCTGTTATATGTCGCCCCCGAACGGCTGTTAATGGAGCGTATGCTCAGCCTGCTGGATCGCGCAGTGCTGGCCCTGTTTGCCATTGATGAAGCGCATTGCGTTTCGCAATGGGGACATGATTTCCGTCCGGAGTATCAGCAGTTATCCCTGCTTGCTGAGCGTTATCCGGATATTCCGCGTATTGCACTGACCGCCACCGCTGACCGGCGTACCCGCAAGGAAATTATTGATCAGCTGCAACTGCATCAGGCGGATATTTACATTAACAGTTTCGACCGCCCGAACATCAATTACGCAATCCACGAAGGCCAGAATGCCAAACAGCAGTTGTGGCATTTCCTCGAAGCCCATCATCCGCATGATGCCGGGATTGTGTATTGCCTGTCACGCAAAAAGGTTGAGGCCATCGCCGCATGGCTGGCGCAACAGGGACGGATTGCCCTGCCTTACCATGCTGGTATGGACACAGCATTACGTCAGCGTCATCAGGAACGTTTTCTGCGTGAAGACGGGGTGATTATTGTCGCCACCATTGCCTTTGGCATGGGTATTGATAAGCCGGATGTACGCTTTGTTGCCCATCTGAATCTGCCGAAAAGCATCGAAGCGTATTATCAGGAAACCGGACGCGCCGGACGTGACGGTGAAGCTGCCCATGCGTGGATGGCGTATGGCCTGCAGGATGTTATTACCCTGCGTCAGATGATGGCCGACTCCAATGCCAGTGATCAGCAAAAGCGCATTGAACATCACAAACTGGAGGCCATGCTCGGTTTGTGCGAAATGACCGGCTGTCGGCGACAGGCAATTCTGGATTACTTCGATGAAACCGGCTCTCAACCCTGCGGTAACTGTGACAACTGCCTGAACCCGCCTGAAACCTGGGACGGCACGGTGTCTGCACAAAAGGCGTTGTCCTGTGTGTACCGCACCGGTCAGCGTTTCGGGGTGAATTATGTGATTGATGTGTTGCTAGGTAAACGGGATCAGCGCATCAGTCAGTTTGGTCATGATCGGCTCAGCACCTATGGCATTGGCGCTGAACACTCCGCTGCGGAATGGCGCACCATTTTCCGCCAGCTGATTGCACTGGGGTATCTGAATGTTGATGTGGAGGGTTTCGGTGCCCTGAAACTGACCGGGCAGTCACGGCCACTGTTGCGCGGTGAACAATCCCTGCAACTGCGCCGCGAACGCAAGGTGGAGAAAAAGCAAAAAGGCAACCGTGACAAGGCAACCGTGCGCTTTGTCGATCAGGCTTTGTGGGATGCACTGAAACAGGTGCGTCTTCGGCTGGCAGAAGATCAGGGCGTACCTCCCTATGTGATTTTTCATAACAGTGTGCTGCTGCAAATGCTGGCGATGCGGCCACAGAATCTGGCGGATATGGCGACCATCTCTGGTATCGGACAGAAAAAACTGGACAGCTACGGGCAGGTATTTCTGGAGGAAATCCACAAATATCCACGTAACGCCCTGCTGGACAATAATCTCAGCGATACGGCGAATCATACGCTCAGCCTGTACAGTAAGGGGCTGGATGCCAATCAGATTGCCACCAAGCGCAGTATTAAACCCGGCACGGTCTATAGTCATTTTGCAGATGCGATAGAAATGGGGCTGATCGAACCACTGGATGTGTTACCGATCAGTAAAAGTGAATATGAATATATTCTCAACAGCTATGAGTTGCTGCCGGAAGAGGACAAGCAGCGGCTGAAGCCGTTGTTTGACACGCTGGATGGGCAATATGACTACACTATTTTACGGTGTGTGCTGGCTTCGGTTTGAATATTTATCCGGGGATATTTATGAAAAACAAGGGCGCAAACAGCGCCCTTTGTGATTGGAAAAACCCGGCTTCCTGAGCAACTTACTTTGCCGGTTTGATCTCAACTTCCTTAATATGCCCCATACTCCAGTTCTCATTCGGATCAAAAACATTCATGACAACGAATAAGGTTGTTTGATAAAAAGTATTACCCTGATGAGTAACTTCATCCTTCCGACTGGCTGTCGCAAAGCTGACCAGACCTTCTTTACTATCATCTCCTGAATTTTCCTTCAAACCGGTTGCCAGCAATAAGTTACGGTGACCATAACCACTTCCACCATCATCCTGGTCAGAATACAGCCAATAATAAACACTACGGGCAACGGGATCGGATATGTCTGGATATTTTCTGGTTGATGCAGCAGTAAATCTGGCAAGGTTCTCACCGTATTCAAAGAAATCTGCATTACCGCCCTTATGGGTATCTATACCCCCCATATTGGACAGTCGTTGAGGAACTGTATTTCCATCAGCTGTGTGGCTGAACAGATTATGCTCTGCCAGATAATTTGCATAATACTGCGTTGGGGTTTTAACCAGGTTGAGTTCTATAGCCTCAAAAGGTCTGATACCACGGGCACATCGTTCACTGTTGACCAGGTATAAGCCTTTTTCAGATACTGACATGGCATCCCATTCAGCCTGATCAGGCATTTGTAATTGACCACTGACTGTTGTGTCTCCGGCACGTCCAGTATTGAATGCTTTTTGGATGTCAGCTACCGTGCTAACCTGAAAAGATCGGGGACCGTTCCATGCAATACCGTTGACTCTATTAGATACAAACACATCCTTGAATATTGCTTCGGTTGTCTCTGTGGCTGGGCATTTATCAGATTTAGGTGGCTCCGGCTTGACGGGTTCCTCCGGCTTGACGGGTTCCTCCGGCTTGACGGGTTCCTCCGGCTTGACGGGTTCCTCCGGCTTGACGGGTTCCTCCGGCTT
>PDRT01000030.1:0-5557 GCA_002746895.1 Thiothrix nivea | reverse complement strand
CCTCCGGCTTGACGGGTTCCTCCGGCTTGACGGGTTCCTCCGGCTTGACGGGTTCCTCCGGCTTGACGGGTTCCTCCGGCTTGACGGGTTCCTCCGGCTGAACCTGTGGTTTTACGGGACCAGGCGGTGTCGATGTATTGTCATTGCAAGCAGCCAATAAGGCAGCACCAATAAACAACCCCAGTAACTTCTTCATAGTTTTCTTCCTCGCAAGAATTAACTGAATTTATGTCACATTAATTATAGGTTAATAGCGAGTGCAACTTTTAGCAGACCAAACCCCACGATTTGTGGGTGAAGTCTACCGAGAGCCCGATTTAAAAACACAGCCATTGTGTGGCTCAGGGTTTTTCGGGAGTCCTGTACTTTCACAATGTCTGTCAGGAGTAATTTTATGGAATGCCCAGAGTGTGGAAGCCAACAGATTGTCAGAAAGGGTGTGTTAGAAGATTTGGCAGCTTCCAATGACAGGGATACCTCGTTATTCGGTGATCCAGATGTTATTAAAGCGGCCAACACTCCAGAGGTACCACAGAAGTGGTAGATTGAAATACCACCTCTGCATTTTTGTATTGTTGCTTACCGCTCTAGTTGCGACACATCCCGCACTGCACCTCTGGAGGCCGAGGTCGTCATCGCCGCATAAGCTTTCAGCGCATTACTCACCACCCGGTCACGGTTCAGTGGTTTCCAGCCCGCAGCACCTTTGGCCTCCATGGCTTTCCGCCGTGCGGCCAGTTCCTGATCAGAAACCCGCAGGCTGAGAATCCGGTTTGGAATGTCAATATCAATCATATCACCTTCTTCAATCAGGCCGATAGCACCACCTTCCGCTGCTTCCGGGGACACATGACCAATCGACAGGCCGGAAGTACCGCCGGAAAAACGCCCGTCTGTCACCAGCGCACAGGCCTTCCCCAGCCCTTTCGACTTCAGATAGGAGGTCGGATAGAGCATTTCCTGCATGCCCGGCCCGCCACGTGGCCCTTCGTAGCGGATAATTACCACATCGCCTGCTTGAACCTGATCACCCAGAATGCCTGCGACTGCCGTGTCCTGTGACTCGAAAATCTTCGCCGGGCCGGAGAATTTCAGAATGCTTTCATCCACTCCCGCTGTTTTCACCACGCAACCATCCTCAGCGATGTTCCCGAATAACACCGCCAGACCACCGTCCTGTGAATAGGCATTGTCTTTCGAGCGTATACAGCCGTTTACCCGGTCAGTGTCCAGCTCCCAACGTTTATGCTGTGAAAAAGCCTCGGTGGTTCTGACATTACCGGGAGCGGCACCGTAGAAGGTCTGCACGGCTGTATTCGGATTACGCATAATGTCCCACTGATCCAGTGCTGAACCCAGATTTTTGCTGTGGACTGTCAGGCATTCCCGATCAATCAGTCCGGCCCGATCCAGCTCCCCCAGAATGCCCATCACCCCTCCGGCACGGTGGACATCCTCCATGTGATACAACTGTGTGGCCGGTGCCACCTTACTCAGATTCGGGACCTTACGGCTCAGCGCGTCAATGTCCGAGACCTTGAAATCCACCCCGCCTTCCTGTGCCGCCGCCAATAAATGCAACACCGTGTTAGTCGACCCGCCCATGGCAATATCCAGACACATTGCATTATTAAATGCACTTTTATTGGCAATCGCACGCGGCAATACCGTTTCGTCATCCTGTTCGTAATAACGTCTGGCCAGATCAACCGCCAATCGTCCGGCTTGCAGGAACAGCTCCTTACGGTCTGCATGCGTTGCCAGCAGGGAACCATTCCCCGGCAGACTCAAACCCAGTGCTTCGGTCAGGCAATTCATTGAATTTGCAGTAAACATTCCGGAGCAGGAACCACAGGTCGGACAGGCCGAACGTTCAACTTCGGCAACCGCTTCATCGGTTTCATCGGGGCTGGCCGCCATCACCATGGCATCGACCAGATCCAGCTTGACGGTCTGTTCTTTAATCAGCGCCTTACCGGACTCCATTGGCCCGCCGGAGACAAATACCACCGGAATATTCAGCCGCATTGCCGCATTCAGCATCCCCGGTGTGATCTTGTCACAGTTGGAAATACACACCAGCGCATCGGCACAGTGGGCATTCACCATATATTCCACCGCATCGGAAATCACTTCCCGCGACGGCAGTGAATACAGCATGCCGCCATGCCCCATGGCAATCCCGTCATCCACCGCAATGGTATTAAACTCCTTGGCAACACCCCCATGATCCTCAATTTCACGGGCAACCATCTGTCCGAGATCTTTCAGATGCACATGTCCGGGCACAAACTGGGTGAACGAATTGGCAATAGCGATGATCGGTTTTTGGAAGTCCTCATCTGTCATGCCGGTGGCACGCCACAAGGCACGTGCTCCCGCCATATTACGACCCGCCGTTGACGTACGGGAACGGTATTCAGGCATTATAGTCTCCAGACACAGTAAACAGTTTTAACACAGAACAGGCATTCTAACGGCAGAATGATCTTGCGTCATTATGCAGGCAAAATACATTGCGGCCATATTGTGCTTCTACAATGGTCACTTTCCGTTTGAGTGGCTCCGTTAATACACCGAAAATTTACATCTTCCGCATTACCGGTTAGCCTGACCGGATCAGGGAAAGTGGGAGTTAAGATAAAAACCCGCTGCAATCATTATAAAAATAAATATTAAGGCTAAGGCTTCTGATATGGCAGAGTCTCTCTATAACGTCGCGATTACCAAACATACCTCTGACAAGCCGGTGGAAACACTGGTGCAGGAAGCACTGGAGTTGCTGGATAGAGCCGGTGATCCGTACATGGAGTATAAACTTTCCGAGGCCCTGTTATTCGGACAAAGTGGTGCCGTACTGGAAAACCTGCCACTGACCGAAAGCGAACGTATCCAGCAAAAATTGCTGAATATGGGTATTGAGACCCTGCTACAGTTAGCGACTGATGCCCGCAGTAAAACCGAGAACACTTCGGCAGCTGACTCGCAGAGTGAAGAAGGGCCAGTGGATATTGTGGCACAACCGGATAACACCCCTGCTCAAAATGGGCTGCAACGACACAGACTGCAACGACCGGGGTTTATACTGGCCGGTGTTGCCACTTTATCGGTGCTGGCCGTTGGGTATTTTGCAATGGGTATGTTGAATAAACCGCAGCCAACCGTTCCCTCTGTACCAGAGGGTCTGACAGTGGCACAGTCGGCCCTTGGTGTTAAAGGCAAAACCGGCCCATACCCGCAACAGACAGCGGGTGTGGCTTCCACAGCAGTCCGTCAAGTCTCGAAACCGCTAACCACATCACCAGCTGCGGATAAAACAGCAAACCGGCAATCTGCCACGCCAGGCAATTCAATGATTCCTGTGGCAACATCAGCCATGTCTGCCACTGATCTGGAAGAACTCAAACAGATTCTAAAAGCCGTCGGACAACAGGCATTAGCTGATACTAAAAACGGGAATGAACAATATAACCGCTACCTTAAAAAGCTCAACCGACTGCTGGAACTGGATAAACCGGATCTGGCGCTGGTGTTTGCAGAAACCGTTGCTGATCCCTATGAAGCAGCCCTGCTGGTACTCAATGTCGCACGCTCAGAACAACAGCATCAACGCGATACCTACCGCGATGAGATCATACTCACTATAAAAGGCCTAGCATCTCGGGAAAAGAAGAAGTTATCACTGCCGTTAATGAAAGCTACTCTAAGTCAGGCTTATGTCATAAACGGGGACTCGGTGACAGCTGACAATTTATTACAACAGGCTTTACAGCAACTCAACAATGGTAGCGATACCGCGAAACAGATCTCCTGCCTGCGTAAAATGATTACCAGTCACCAACATTCCGACACCGACACCACAAAAAAACTCACCCATCAGCCTGGCTGTCATGTACGCCAGGATTCCCGGTGATGGTTCAAACCGATACCAGCATCATTAGCCTAATCTACACCCGGCTGAATTTATTGCACTGAATAAATTTACGACCTATTCAGGCGACAGTCGCCTTCTGCCAATAGAATATTAATTAATCAATTAATTCAATGAAGGAGAGGCGATGGTCAACGCTATTCAACTGGCAGAACATAGCGATATTCATGGCTCACCGGCACCCGCCGGGCAAGATCGCTTTGCCGTACAACTACAACAAGCCGGTATTAAAGGCGAGCTGACCAAGCTGAAGCAGGTTGCGCAAGATTTCGATAATGATGTCTTAACCCTGAATCTGCTGGCCGCCTATCTGAATCGCTGGTATGCCGGACGGCTGAATGGTCTGGAAACGATTCCGGTACTGCTGCACAGCGAAACCACCGGTCAGGGACTGAGACGCATACTGGCCGCTTTTGAAGCCAAACTTCATGGTACGTCTGATATAACACTGTTATACCTGCTGACACTGAGTGACCGGCCAGTGGTGCAGCGACACATGCAGGTTGTTTTCCGCTCCTCGTTTATTGAGCGCTGGCTGACCAAACGGGATGATTATGTGCGCTTTCTCGGCCCGCTGGGCAGGCTGAATGAGGAACATTGGCACTGGGTTATTGAAAATCTGCGCCGTCTACATCTTTTGGAATCACCGATTGCCAAACAGCCTGATTTGCTGGTGGTCGCTGAACCGATCCGCACATACTTTCGTAACAAACTTCAGTTACGCAACCAGACCGTGTTCAAACAGGGTTCGGCAGATATGGAAAAGCTGTCCAGAGACACGGTGGTTGAATTTCGTCAGCGTTATCAGAACACTCCGGAAATCAAAAGCTGGATTTCACCGGAGCTGTGTGAACAGCTGGAGCAGGAAGTGAAACAGGAGGCACAACAGGATAACGTTGCTGAAAAGCTCACTGAATCACAGGAAGAACCGGTACGCTGGCGGCACGAGGAACTGAGCACTGCACAGGAACAGCTGGCTGGTTTACGCAAGTCACTGGCAGCACTGAAAGCGCATACCCAAAAACTGGCACATCAGCTCAGCGACAGTTCCGTCGACACCCTTCCGGCAGACGGTGAAACAAAGTAATATCGGGACTGGTCATCAGCTGGTCTGACTGCGATAATCCGCCGCATGGCCTTATTACATCTGCGCAATATCCTGCTGGAAAACGGTGATCACCGTTTATTTGAAGGTGTCGATCTACAAATTGAGCCCGGCGAGCGCCTGTGCCTGGTCGGGCGCAACGGCACTGGCAAATCCACCCTGATGAAACTGCTGTGTCGCGAAGTCATCGCTGACGATGGTGAAATTATTCATTCCCCGGAACTGAATATTGCCCGTCTACAACAGGATGTGCCACATGGTGATGACATCAGTGTCTTCGATATCGTTGCACAAGGCGTGACCACCCACGAGGAGGACTGGCAGATCAAGTGGCAGGTCGATACCGTATTATCACGTCTGCAACTGGACGGAGAAGCTACCTTTGAATCACTGTCCGGCGGCTGGAAGCGGCGTGCATTACTGGCCCGGGCGCTGGTCGGTGAACCGGATCTGCTGTTGCTGGATGAGCCGACCAACCATCTGGACATTCCGGCGATTGAGTGGCTGGAAAAATTCCTGTT
>PDRT01000096.1 GCA_002746895.1 Thiothrix nivea | reverse complement strand
TTTGCCAGCGGTGACACCAGTGAAACAGTGCCAAACCAGCTGGCGGTCAGCGGAATCATCCCCAGCGACAGTCCAAACTGAATCCCGATCACGCTCCATTTCGACCGACGACGCACATCTCGCCGGGTCAGCAGAAAAATCATCAGCACCGCCGCAAAGGACAACCAGAAGCCGGGCGACAACGCAGCCAGTGGGTCCAGCAATAACACTGCCTGTAATGCCCAGCACAGCACCACGGTAAACGGGATATTTCGCCGCCACAGCAATCCCGCCAGCAGAACCAATACCATCACCAGCGCCCGCTGTGTCGGCAGGGTCAATCCGGCCATCAGTGCATAAGCCAGTGCCGCCAGCGCGCCACTCAATCCGGCAGCCATGCGCACCGGCAACCACAAATACAAACGCGGCCATAACCACCAGATAACCAGCACCGGCAGACAACCCAGACCGGCCACCAGCGCAATATGCAAACCGGAAATCGCCATCAGATGACTGGTACCGGTGCGACGCAATACTTCCCACTGTGCCACATTCATATCACTTCGCGCCGCCACCGCCAGTGCCGCCACCAGTCCCTGTTCCGGCCAGTCTTCCAGATGATACTGAATCGCCCGCTGCACCTGTTGCCGCAGACGATCAATGTACCCGGAACGGCTCGGCCCCAGCCGCTGATTCTGTGCGGATTGCCGCACATAACCCGTGGCAATGATCCGCTGTGCAAACAGCCATTTTTCGTAATCCATGCTGCCCGGATTCATCAGACCATTGGGCGGTTTGGCACGCACCAGTAGCTGCCAGCGATCACCACTGTTCAATTGCGACGGAAAATGGCGGTACCAGCTTAACCGTAACAGGCCTGACAATGCCGGTACAATGACATCATCGTCCGCATCGTCCACCTCCGCAGCGGGCAGAATGGCTGATTCCAGCTGAAACAAAAACTGATAACCCTGGTCATTTGCTTCCGGCAAACCCCGGATCACACCGCTCAGCAATAGATTCTGCCCCGCCAGTGCTTCCGGTAATTGTTGTTGATTGTGCTGCTGAATATATAATGCGGCATACGCAAAACCGAGACACAGCGCGAAAACAGCCGTAAGAAAACGGCGAGATGGCCTGCGGGAAAAAAGGATCGGGATAATACACAGTGCAAGCACAGCCGCACTGAAGCCCGCTGCATTCAGCAGATCAATGGACGTAAAACTGAGGCTTAGCCATGTTCCGCCAAAAAAGCAGAGTGAAAAGGTGCGCATGTCCGGCAAACTGTGGATAATAGTTATAATTCTTGCTATCTGAAAATCTTCATGCCAAAACGATTTTTTAAAAAACTGGCACCTCACCCTGATACCCTTAAAAAGAACAAATATCTTGGGTGGCTTGGCACAACACTGCACCATCCCTGGCTGTGGCACTTTAACCGCCACAGTGTTGCCGGTGCTTTCGCCGTCGGTCTCTTTTGTATGTGGATACCGTTTCCGCCCCAGACGCTGATTGCCGCCGTGATCGCCATTGCCATCCGCGTTAATCTGCCGCTGTCTGTGCTGTTGGTTTACGTCACCAACCCGCTGACCATTCCACCGATGTTTTATCTGGCGTACAAATTGGGTGCCTGGCTACTGGATGCAGCAATCTACGACATCCAGTTTTCCGTGAGTCTGGAATGGCTGCATGACACCGCGCTGCTGATCTGGCAACCACTGTTACTCGGCTGCAGCATTTTCGCGATTATTTCATCCATACTGGGTTATTACGGCATCCACCTGTTCTGGCGCCTGCACATCCTGCAAAGGATCAGGGATCGCCGTGCCTTGCGCCGCCAGCACCAGCAACGCCGACAACAACTGGAAGATGCCTTTTCCGGCAAGCTGCAGAAAACCGGAGAAGCCGACCACCTGGATCCGCCCTGA
>PDRT01000085.1 GCA_002746895.1 Thiothrix nivea | reverse complement strand
CGTCAGCGGCATATGATTAATGTACGCCGCAAAGCCCTGCAACTGATTCATCATGCCGCACTGGATTCAATTCGCGACTTTAACCGCATTGTCTATCAACACAGTAAAATGCTGCTGTCTGATTTTACTCAGGCGCACGATAAGGACTTGGAAATGGATACCGATTTCACCCTGAAAGTGCTGTCGGAAGAGAAAGGTAACGATCTGGAACGGGAAGAAATCTCTGCTGATACCCGGCAGCAGATTGCCCTGGCGATGCGGGTATCACTGGCGAATACATTGGCTGAAAGTACCGATGCCGGGGGGCAGTTTATACTGCTGGATGAGCCCTTTGCTTTTTTTGATCCGCCGCGCACCACCGCAACCGTCAATCACCTGCATGAATCCACTGCGGGAAATCTCAATCAGGTCTGGGTCATGGTGCAGGAGATGCCGGACGGGCTGGATGCCGCCTTGATCATCCATTGTCAATTGGGACATACAGAGCTGAAGGCGAGTGGCTGAAACGACGACTTCCAGGCCGGGTGCTGATACCGACATGGCCTATTGATAATATGAACAAAATCCACCTTGATTGGGACAAGATTGATACCGTTTTTCTCGATATGGACGGTACGTTGCTTGACCTGCATTACGACAATCATTTCTGGATTGAGCACCTGCCGAAGCGTTATGCTGAAGTAAAATCAGTGTCTGATCGCGAAGCACAGGAGACAGTGACCCAACACTGCGATGACATTCAGGGTACGCTGAACTGGTATTGTCTGGATTACTGGGAACACTATCTGGACATCGACGTAATGGCACTGAAACATGAAGTGGCAGACCGGATTGCGATTCGGGAGGGTGTGGAGGATTTTCTGCAGTACTTGCGGACATTGGGTAAACGCAGCGTATTACTCACCAATGCACATGAGAGAGTGGTTGGGCTGAAGTTCGGTTATGTGGCAATTGCCCATTTTTTTGATGATGTCATTACGTCGCATTCACTGGGACTGGCAAAAGAAGATCCGCAATTCTGGCCGGAGCTGGCGAAAAAAGAGCTGTTTGACCGTAAGCGCAGCCTGTTTATTGATGATAATCTGCACGTACTGCGTTCAGCACAGCAATTTGGTGTGGCTAACCTGCTGGCAATTCATCAGCCGGATTCACAGCAGGATCCGAAACACACGGAGGAATTTACCGCGATTGAAAGCTATCAGCAGTTGATGTGAGACTGCTCAAACACTGCTAATAGCTGTATAAACCCCGACCTAATCTGACACTTTCTCTTGAAATAGAGAGGGTTACCGTATTTGATAGAAGGTGACAAAACCTGAAATCCAACACAAGAGGTCACCCTCATGCTAAATAGTCAGCCCTGAAAAAGCCCATTGGGCTTTTTCAGGGCTGACTATTTACGCGGGATGTTGCACTAGCGATTAAAATCCGCGATTTATATGTCTAACGTCGCCAGAATGCCGGTGTCAGAATCACCAGCATGGTGAATAATTCCAGCCGTCCCATCAGCATCGCCAGACATAACCACCATTTGGAAAAGTCATCAATATCTTTGAAGTTTGCAGCAACCTCACCCAGTCCGGGGCCGAGGTTGTTCAGTGTCGCCGCCACCGCCGAAAATGCAGAGACCTGATCATGACCCAAAGCCAGCAGCACCAACATAAAAAAAGTAAACACAGCAATATAAACCGCAAAAAAACCCCATACGGCTTCCACCACATTCTCCGGCAGCGGATGGCGATTGACCTTAATGGTAATGCGGGCACTGGGGTGTACCAGCCGGGTCACTTCACGCGCTCCCTGACGCAGCAGCAACAGAAAGCGAATGACTTTCATACCCCCGGCAGTTGAACCGGCACAACCGCCGACAAAACTGGCAAACAGCAGTAACACCGGTAAAAAACCCGGCCATTCACTGTAACTGGTGGTCGTAAAACCGGTAGTAGTGGTAATGGAGACAACCTGAAACAGGCCGTGGCGAATCACCTCCGCCCAACTCAGCTCTGAACCGCGCTGTCCCCCCAGATAGCTGATCGTCACCACGGACAAAATAAACATGACCAGCGTGTACATGCGGAATTCCGAATCCTGCCAGTAGCTTTTCAGGTTACGGTTACGCCAGGCAATGAAGTGCAGGCTGAAATTGACCCCGGCCAGCAGCATAAACACAATCGCCACTGCCTCGACCATCGGACTATTGAAAAATGCCATACTGCTATCATGGGTGGAAAACCCACCGATGGCCACGGTAGCGAAACTGTGGCCGACCGCATCAAACCAGTCCATCCCCGCCAGCCGGTAAGCCAACGCACAGCAGATGGTCAGTGCCAGATAAATGTACCACAGCAGTTTTGCCGTTTCGGTAATACGTGGTGTCAGCTTGGAATCCTTCATCGGTCCCGGCGTTTCCGCGCGATACAGCTGCATCCCTCCGACCCCGAGAATCGGCAGGATCGCCACCGCCAGTACGATAATGCCCATCCCTCCCAGCCATTGCAGCTCCTGACGGTAAAAGGACAGTGAACGCGGCAGGGTATCCAGCCCGTCAATCACCGTTGCCCCAGTTGTGGTCAGTCCGGAAATCGACTCAAAGACCGCATCGGTAAATGAAATATTAAAATTGTCTGTCAGCACAAAAGGTACCGCACCGGAAACACCCAGCACCACCCAGAACAGCACTACGATCAGGAAACCTTCACGCAGCCGCAATTCGCCACGTATCCGGCGTACCGGAAACCACAACACTGCACCGCTGAAAAAGACCAGCGCAAAGCCTTCCCAGAACGGCATCAGATCCGGGTCGCCCATCAGCCAGCCAATCGCTATCGGTGGCAACAGGGTCAGACTGAACACCATCATTAATAAACCAAGAATGCGTTGAATGACGGTCAATTTCATAATCAGAAAAAATGCACGCCGACCTGAAACAGCTTTTCCACCGCCGGTATATAACGCTTATCGGTAAGCAGCATAATGATATGATCTTCCGCTGCGATCAGCGGGTCATCATCCGGCATCATCACCTGATCCTCCCGGACCAGCGCACCAATCATGGCGGAAGGTGGCAATTTAACCTCACTGATCCGCCGTCCGACCACCCGTGAAGTTTTCTTGTCACCGTGTGCCACCACTTCAATGGCCTCCGCTGCCCCTCGATGCAGGGAGTGTACTGCAACAATATCACCACGGCGGATATGGGTCAGCAACGCACCAATGGTAATCTGCTGGGGTGAAATCGCCAGATCAATATTACGCTCTACCAGATCAGCATAACTCATACGGTTAATCAGGCTCATGACCCGCCGTGCCCCCAAACGCTTGGCCAGCATGGACGACAGGATATTGGCCTCATCATCATCGGTTACCGCAATATAAACATCGGTATTTTCAATAGTCTCCTCAATCAGCAAGGCCTCATCCGAGGCATCCCCCTCCAGCACAATGGTTTTATCCAGCTGTTCCGCCAGCCTGGCCGCCCGTTGCGGATTGTTTTCGATGATTTTGACCTGATAACGTGCGGCTTCCAGCAAGCGGGCGAGCTGGTTACCGATATTACCGCCCCCGGCAATAATAATGCGTTTATACGGTTTATCCAGACGGCGCATTTCACTGATAATGGCACGGATATACTGCGGGCTGGCAAGAAAAAAGACCTCATCACCCACTTCGACCACCGTATCCGGTTTCATCCTGAGCGGTTTACCTTTACGGAATATGGCAACAACATTCGCCTTGATACCCGGCATATGCTCATACATCTCGAGTAATTTATGCCCAACCAGTGAGCCACCGGATAAGGCCCTGACTCCGACCAGTTGCACGTTATCTTCCGCAAAACTCAGCACCTGCAAGGCACCGGGATGTGAAATCAGCCGGAATACATGTTCAGTCACCAGTTGCTCCGGACTGATCAGTACATCAATAGGTAATGCTTCCTGCAGAAACAGGCGCGGGTGCTGAAGGTAATGAGCGGAACGTATACGGGCAATTTTGGTGGGGGTATGATACAGGGTAAAAGCGACCTGACAGGCGATCATATTGACTTCATCACTGTGGGTCACCGCAATCAGCATATCGATATCTTCAATGCCTGCCCGCTCCAGTACCTGCGGATAGGAGGCCTGACCCGTTTCAGTGCGCACATCCAGCTTTTCACGCAGTTCACGCAATACCGCTGCATCGGTATCGACAATCGTTACATCATTATCTTCATTAGCCAGAATCTCGGCTACGGAACAACCGACCTGACCGGCTCCCAGAATCAATACTTTCATAGCCACAGATTATAGAGCCTAAACCCTTATCAGCGACCATATTTTTTTGGATCAACCTTTAAAGCGCGCATTTTTCGGTATAAGTGGGTACGTTCCATCTTCACTTTTTCCGCCAGCTTACTGACATTGCCCTCAACCTGTTTTAGCTGATAGACCAGATAATCGTGCTCAAACTGTTCTCTGGCCTGACGCAGAGGCAGATCATACAGACTGTCCGGCGCATACCCTACCTCATTGGTAAACACCGGAATGATCGCTCCGACCGCTTCCTCCGCCTCTTCCAGATCAATCTCAACCTCCGTACCCAGAATCAGCAGCCGCTGCACCAGATTACGCAGCTCCAGAATATTACCGGGCCAGCGATGATTCCGCAAAAAATTCTGTGCTGCCAGGGAAAAATGCCGATAGGGTAAACCATCAATGGCCGTCAATTTGCTGACATAATAATTCAGTAACTCCGGGACATCCTCGGGGTGTTCACGCAATGGCGGAATCTGAATCGGCACCACATTCAACAGGTAGTACAACTCTTCGCTGAAACGTTCATCCAGTACATCATCCTGCAGATCGTGTGTCGCGGAAACCACCAGCTGGACATCAAAGTCAACCCGCTCCCGACCACTCACCCGGAAAAAATAGCCATCCTTGAGCGCACCTAACAGACGGGCCTGACTGTCATCATCCAGTTCAAATACCTCGGACAGGTACAAAAAACCACCGGCACAATCATCCAGCAGGCCATGTGCTGTACGACCATTGTCCACGCAACCGAATAAATGCTTCGCCATCTCCGGCATATTGCGGCGGGACAAGACCAGCTTGCTGAATGGGCGTTCCCGGCGGGTGCTTTGCTCATGGATATAACGTGCCATCGCCTCCTTACCGACACCCGGTTCACCATACAGCAATACACAGGAATTATGCTGTGCCGCCTTCCCGGCCTGTTCCCGCAGCTGTTGCACCCGCTGACTGCTGCCGACCATTTCCTGGTCGTTGAAAACCTGCCGCCGCAGTCCCTGATTCTCCTGCTCCAGTTGCTGAGTACGCAGGCCATTTTCGATGGTCAGCAGCATCTTGGCCATCGACAACGGCTTTTCTATGAAATCATAAGCTCCGAGCTTGGTCGCTTCCACGGCTGTTTCAATGGTGCCATGACCGGACATCATCACCACCGGACAATTCAGTATGTCATCATCACGCCACTCCTTTAATAAGGAAATACCATCCTGCCCCGGCATCCAGATATCCAGCAGGATAAGATCCGGCTGGCGCTGGTGATAAAGCTCACGTGCCCGCGCAGCATCTTCTGCCACCACCACGCGGTAGCCTTCATCCTCCAGAATTTCACTGACCAGCTGACGAATATCCGGTTCGTCATCCACCACCATGATGAACTGTGTTGTCATCCTATCGCTCCTTTTATTCTCTGCCTGTCTCACTGCCTGACACCGGATGCCGCACAGGAAACCTGATATTAATCATAGCCCCTTTCGGCTCAAGATTCCCTGCACTGAGAGTGCCTCCATGTTCCTCGACAATCTTTTTCACAATCGCCAGCCCCAGACCGGTGCCCTTGCGCTTACTGGTCACATAAGGCTCAAACAACTGTGGCAACAGGTTTTCCGGAATACCGGGGCCATTGTCCTGCAATGACAGCAGAACATAATGAGCCTGCTTGTCATCTTCCACCTTCACCAGACGGGTGATAATGTTTAGCTGCTTTTTTTCGTTGCCAGCGGCAATCTCATCCGCTCCCAGTGCCTCCAGCGCATTTTTAATCAGGTTGACCAGCAATTGACGAATGCGGTGCTGATCCAGTTGCAGCGGTGGCAACCCCTGCTCCAGCTCCAGTGCCAATATGACCTGCTGTGGATTTTCATGATACAGCACAGTGACATCGGCAATAATCCGGTTCAGGTCAATAGCCTGAATCACCAGAGCCGGCGCCCTGGCATAATCACTGAAGGCATTAACCATTGCTTTAAGGGCATCCACCTGCTGAATGATTGTACCCGTCATCCGCGCCAGAAACGAAGCCGCATCCTCCTCCAGCACCTTACCCAACTTGCGGGACAAACGCTCAGCAGACAGTTGAATCGGTGTCAACGGATTCTTGATCTCATGTGCCAGCCGCCGTGCTACCTCTCCCCAGGCGGCATCATGCTCTGCCTGTACCACATCCGTTACATCCTCGAAGACCAGGACGTAACCCTGTTGTTGCTGATTATGTTCCGCACTCACCGGCAAACCGGCACCCCGGCACATTAATATCTTACGGCGACCTTCTGCACTGAGACTGACTTCAGCCTGCCAGTCCTGATCCGGTTGCCGCAACCACGGCTGCAACGCCTGTAAGAATGGCTTCAGGGCTGCCACCTGCTGGCATACGTCAACAAATGGCTGACCTACCTGCTGTTGTACCGGTTCATTCAAAATTCTGTTCGCCGCCGAATTTACCCGGCGGATCACCATCCGGTCATCCAGTGTCACCACCCCCGAAGACAGATGTTCCAGCACCACATCCAGATAATCATGTTCCTGCTGCAACTGTTTGCGGGCCAGCTCGCGTTCCTCCTGTACATTGGAAAGCCGTTTGGTCATGGTATTGAAAGAGCGGGCCAGCAGGCTGAAATCATCACGGTCAGAGACAGGTAGCTTTTTTTGCAAATCACCGGAAGCGACCGCCAGTGTCCCTTCCATCAGATCACGCACTGGTTGCGTTAAACGCCGGGAAAAAATAAAGGCTGCCCACAGCGAAAATAAAACGCTCAGGATAATCGTTGCCGCTAACGCGACACGAAAGGCCTGCTTCAACAGACCGCGCCCACGGCTGATCTGCTGGTAATCTTCCCAGACACTGGCAACATTCTGTGATAAGGCCGCCTGATTTTCAGAGAAGGGAAACAGCGCCGTCAGAACCCCTTTTTCATTATCAATACCGTAAGTCACGCGAATGGCAACCCGGGAAAAAATACCATCATCCTCGGTGGTTTCTATCTTGGTCAATACCTGGCTGTCTTCCATTTGCCTCATCAAATCTTCAGTCGCAAATAATGGCATCAGTGCGCTCAGACTATCACTGCTATTGATGACGTAATCCAGACTTCTGCTGAGCAATATCACTTCATAAGCCCCACTGCGGGTCCGCCAGCTATCAATAATGGCCGCAATTTCCAGCCGGTTCTTATCATTCAGGCGATCACCCAGCAATGACAGTTGTTGCAGATGCCCCCGGCTGCGAGTCGACAAGGACATTCTGGCCAGTTCCAGTGCATTTTCCAGCGCACTTTCCACCCGTCCGTCCACTTGCTGGTTAATATTCTTGCCAATAATATTCATGGAAAAAACAGAAACCACCAGCACCGGCAACAGGGTCAGCACCAGAAAACCGGCCATAAGCCGCAAGGTAAAACGGGAACCGGCCTGCCGCATATGCCATTGATAAATCACCCTGACCAGATTGACCAGAATGG
Organism: Thiothrix nivea; assembly: GCA_002746895.1. Taxonomy (GTDB): domain Bacteria; phylum Pseudomonadota; class Gammaproteobacteria; order Thiotrichales; family Thiotrichaceae; genus Thiolinea; species Thiolinea nivea_A. The sequence continues at coordinate 2,319 of PDRT01000085.1, read as the reverse complement.
CAACACTCAACAGCAACAGGATAAAGATACTCAGATAAATCAGCAGATTACCGTAACGATCTGCATATTCCGAGTCATTCATCACCATATTGAGCAAGCTCAGAGAAACCGTCAGCAGGATGCTGATTAATATGACGGGCAGCCACCTGAAGATGGCCATTTTCAGGGAGTCAGCTGCCACATTACACCCTGACTGGTCAGTTTTTCTTGTTTAGAAAACAGGGACGACAGCTGCTCCGGAACTCCCAGTACTTTTGCTGCCTGTGGCTCCAGTGTTGCTTCAACGTACACCGCAGCATTACCCTTAAAGGCATTTTCAGGCAGAGCCGGTAACGCATAATGATTGATATTGCCCAGATGCTGCAAGGCCGCCGCCAGATTAGAGAAGTTCCAGTTCTGGTTGCTGTTTTTATTAAGCAGCTGGTACTGGCCGGTCAACGCATTATATTTCAGTTCATTAACCAGACTGTCCAGCCTTTCGGTCTTATTCCACCACCACTCACTGTGGTAAATAAGATCAAAACGTACTTCACTGCGCAAAGTAACGCCGTCACGCAGACTGTCCCGCAAATAATCACTCAAATGGTAGTCAAAACGAATGTCGGCCACCAACTGCTCCTTTGTTCCACCCTGATGGAAAAAGAAGTCAAGCACCTCAATCTGCTCACTGGCAGCACTGACCGGTGCCAGCGACACCAACCACAACAGAACAATAAACAACTGGTAGCATGTTTTGGTTAAAAAATTATTTGTTATCATTCCCGTCCTGTTCCTGTATGGTTTTTCGCAACAACGCATAATAAAAACCATCCATTCCGGCTTCTCCCGGAAACACCTGCTGCCCAATGTCCACCGGATTGTGCCCTGTCAGTTGTTCAATCGGCTGCAGTTCTGCCGTCGCGGTCTGCTGCACAAAGGCCCTGATCTGTTGTTCATTTTCTTCCGGCAATATCGAACAGGTCGCATACAATAACAGCCCGCCCGGTTTCAGCACTTTCCAGACTGCGTTCAGAATCGCCTGTTGTTGCTGTTGCAACGCGGTAATATCGCGCTCCTTACGCAATAACTTAATATCCGGATGACGACGAATCACACCTGTTGCTGAACAGGGCGCATCCAGTAAAATCCTGTCAAACAAACATCCATCCCACCAGCCAGCCAGATCAGCTGCGTCAACGGCCACTAACCGGGCTGATAACCGTAACCGCTGCAAGTTCTCCGTCACCTGCTGCAGACGTTGCTCACTGCTGTCCAGTGCCAGTAACTCAATACCCGGATAACACTCCAGTAAATGACAGGTTTTCCCGCCCGGTGCCGCACAGGCATCCAGTACCCGCTGCCCCGGCTTACAGGGTAATAATGCTGTCGCCCGTTGTGCTGCTGCATCCTGTACCGAGACAGCCCCTTTGGCAAAACCTGGTAACTCATCCACCGGTACGGCCTGTTCCAGCACCAGACCATGATCAGTATACGCAGCGAATGTGGAGGAAATACCGGCTTTTGCCAATAAAGCCTGATACTCCTCACGGCTGAACCGGAGCTGATTAACCCGCAAGGTCATCGGTGCAGGGATATTACTGGCCTGTAGTATTGTTTCCCAGTGTCCCGGCCAGGCCTGTTTTAAACGCTCAGACAACCACGGCGGAAACGAATAACGCGCCGTTTCCAGCTGGTCGGCCTCAGCCAGTACTTCATCTTTACGGCGCAGAAAACCCCGTAATACACCATTAATCAAACGCCCGGCCCAGGCCTTTTTCAGGCTGCGTGCCGCATTGACCGTTTCATTGACCGCAGCATGATCCGGGGTGCGCTGATAAATTAACTGATACAGACCGATGCGTAACAGGCATTCAATGTCCTTATCCACTTTTTTCAAGGGCTTAACCAGGAGCTGACGTAACACTGCCCCCAGTCGCCCATGCCAGCGGATACTACCGAAGCAGACATTACGCACCCAGGCCTGATCACGCTGGGCCAGCTTATTGATTGACGGATGCTGCAATGCAGCCGTCAGCGACTCGCCCTGGTACGTCACCCGTAATAATACCCTGGCAGCGACAACCCGGCTGTTCAAGAGCCACTACCCTGCTGCAGTAACGGGTCAAAGCGCACATCCAGCAGCGTGCGGGCATTAATAAAATCAGCCACATCCATACGCTTGCCGCCCGGCATCTGTAAACAGTGGACCCTGACCAGCCTGCCATCACCGGCCAGAATATCAATGCCTGCACGACTTTCTGCCACGACCGTGCCATAGGCGACATCATCTGTTGCTTGATATGTTGTCTCCGGTAGTGATGAGGCAAAGAAACGGACAGG
>PDRT01000084.1 GCA_002746895.1 Thiothrix nivea | reverse complement strand
CAAATTTAAACCCGACGGGCACTTTGAAATTTTCAGTTCCACCATGCGTGGCAGTGATATGGGCGACGCGGTACCCTATGTGAGTACGGTGAGCGAGAGTGATAAAAAAGGCTCAAGAGGTACCACGGGGGTCAGTGATGATAATATCGCTGGCGGCGTCAGTTCCCGACGAAACGACGGCAACAAAAACACGGGTACCTATTACATAGACGGCTACACCATCGAATTTCATCATGACAACGGTTGGGTACATCGGGAACTGTTTCATTATCCAGAAAAGCACAACAGAAAATATATCCATATAGACGATGAAGTCTATTGGATTAGAAATGACTAATTAAAATCAAAGCATCTTTCGTTGTAAATTCGCTTGGCTTTTTCCCAGACTGGCCCGATTGAGCCATTACCCACAGGCTCGCCATCCAGCTCCACAACGGGGGCAATTTGCTTGCTGGAGTTGGTGATCCATACCTCATCGGCATTTCTGACCTCATCCATTGTGACTATTCGCTCCTCACAAGGAATACTGCCTTCAGCCCGCAATGATGCCAGTGTGATATGGCGAGAAATACCGGGAAGAATCTGGTTATCCAAAGGTGGTGTGATAACCACGCCATCTTTAACAATCATTACATTGGAATGACTTGCTTCGGTCAGTTCATGTTTGTCGTTGTAAAGAATGCATTCATTCATCCCCTGACTGTAGCTGTACTGGAAGTGCAATACATTACCGAGCAGGGCGGTCGATTTAACCTGGCAACGTTTCCAGCGAAGATCCTGCGTCGTTACACACCTTAGTCCTTCCTCCTGTGAGCGATCCGGCTCGCCATGTTTTGCAATGGCAATGGTCATGCCGAAAATGGTGGGCTTCACGTGCCTGGGAAAACCATGAAAACGCTTGCCCTCATTGCCTCGGCTGATCTGGAAATAGACACCAAAATGATCACCTTCATTGCGATCAATCAGTTGATTCGCTATCTCGCGCCAGCCCTCATCACTAATATCCGGCAGCGGAATACCAATTTCATTCAGGCCATTTTTCATGCGCTGTAGATGCAACTGAAAGCCAATCACATCAAGGTTCTTTGACAACCATTTTTTGTGAAAAATGGCTGCTAACATCATAATACCGCACTTGACAGATAAGATATTCTCAGTCTGACCCTGACCTTTCCTGCCTGATCGACAGGCTAAGGATTAGCCGAGCCACTCAGCCATTGCCGCCACCACTTATCCAGTCCACTGGCATTCAGCGTATTACAACCACCGCCCCGCTGAAAACCATAAACTGCCGGATCGGCACAGGCCTTGCAGTCGTTGCTGTAAGTCGCTTTCTCTGTTGATGGACAGGGTGCAGTGACACAACGCACACCATTATCACGCACCGCACAGACCGGCTGATACAGCTCATAACAAATCTCTGGGCGTGGTGTGCTGCACTGCACGAACTGACTGTCACCTGCTGCTGCCGTATTGCCCGGTAGTGCCTCATTTGCCCCCAGCCGGATACCGGCAGCAATCACCGTCAACAGCAGCACGGCACTTCCCCTGCGGATCATTAATTTCAGCTTTTTCATTGTACTCACCTCGCAATCATCATCTGACTCATAATCTCCTGTTCTTTCGCGTGTCTCTTGCAGCCACTGGGCCTGACACGTAAGCTGCTCCCCTCCATGATGTAAAGAGGACCCGGCCATGAATCCGGAACATGCCCGTTTTAATATGGTTGAACAGCAGATACGCCCGTGGTCTGTACTGGGTGAGACCGTACTGGATACCTTCAGGTTTCTTCCCCGGGAAAATTTTGTACCGCCACAATGGCGCTATCTCGCCTTCGCTGACACTGAAATACCCATTGGTCATCATGAAACCATGATGCATCCGCGTGTTGAAGCACGTATGTTACAGGAACTGGCGGTTTGTCCCAGTGACTATTGTCTGGAAATCGGTACCGGCAGCGGTTTTGTCACCGCCTGTCTGGCTCACCTTGGGCGGCATGTTGACAGTGTGGACATTCACAGCGATTTCTCCCGCCAGGCAGAGCAACGGCTGAACGGCATCGAAATCACCAATTTCAGTTTATACAATGATGATGCCAGCCAGGGTTGGCAAGGTCATTCTGACCAACAGTATGATGTGATCGCAGTAACCGGCTCAGTTGCGGAATATATCCCCGCTTTTGAAGAGCGTCTGACGATCGGTGGCCGCCTGTTTATTGTCAGTGGCAACGCACCGGCGATGCATGCCTTACGGGTGACTCGTGATGCGAAAGATGAATATTCCCGCCATGTTATTTTTGAAACCTCACTCAAACCCCTGTTGGGTAGCGAACCGGTACAAAATTTCATATTCTGAAACAGCAGACGGATCAACAGTAGAAGTTGCAGCCTTATCCGGAAATGATACTTTACTGACAGTCAGATTAGCGTATGCTGTGCGCTTATAAACTGTCTGAATCTACTGCTGTTAAACAGGGACATCACTTATAGAACGGATACAATAAGCATGAAAAAAACACTTTCTCTCGCATTACTGACAGCCTTGATTGTTATTACACCCAACGCCCATGCAGTTAATCTGTATCAGGCGTATCAGGATGCCAAAGCCAATGATGCCCGGCTGAAAGCGCAGGAAACCGGCTTTCTGGCTACCCTGGAAAATAAAACCCGGGCATTGTCACAGAAAAAGCCACAAGTCAATCTCAGCGGCAATATTGGAGCCCATAAAACCATCGGTATTGATGATGCGGCTGACAGTCTGTCCCTGACCGGCAGTTATACACTCAACCTGACCAAGTCCCTTTACAATAAAAATCTCGACGCACAGATTGATCAGGTTGATGCTGCCATTCTGCAGGCCAAACTGGAACTGGAACAACAGCGTCAGGCACTGATTTTACGGGTGGCACAGCCCTATTTTAATTATCTGAACGCGATTGAAACACTACAGGTGGCCACCACCGAAAAAAATGCCGTGCAACGTCAGCTGCAACAGGTCAAAGTGTTTTTTGATGTCGGGCGCTCACCGATTACGGATCTGAAAGAAGCCGAATCCCGTTATAACCTGGCGATTGCCAATGAGGTGGCCGCACAGCAGGGCATTATTGATGCCCGTGAAAACCTGCGTGTCGTGACCAACAAGCTTTACCCGACCATCAACGGACCACAGCCGAACCTGCCGCTGCGAATACCGGCTCCGGCCAATATCAATCACTGGGTTGAAATAGCCAAACAAAACAGCAAGAGCCTGCAAGCAGCAAAACAGGCCATTGAAGTGGCACGACAGAATATTGAAGTACAACGCGCCAACCACAAGCCGGTGGTAAACATGTATGCCCGTCATACCAGCAGTTTGACCGCGACTGATACACCGATTGATCCGATTTCCACCGGTGCCAGCATCGGCGTGGAAGCCAGCATGCCGATTTACCGTGGCGGTGCTATCGACGCACAGGTACGTCAGGCCCGGCATCAGTTTCGCCAGGCACAACAGAATTACGAATATCAGGAACGGCTGATCGCCTCACAGGTGCGTAATGCCTACCTGAATATTCAGTCCGGTATCAGCCAGATTCAGGCCCGGCAACGTGCACTGGTATCCGCCCAGACCGCAGCCAGGGCCACTAAAACCGGTTTTGAAGTCGGCACCCGTACTGCAGTTGATGTGCTGACGACCTTACAAGGTGTGTTTGCTGCGCGGCGCAGTCTGGCTCTGGCCCGGCATAACTACCTGTTGAGCATTCTGTCACTGCGCCAGGCAGCCGGAACACTGTCCGAACAGGATCTGCAAAATATGAGTAAGTTACTCACCCGGTCACTGGGCAAGCACAGCCGTACCGTTGCACGCAATGCCCAGCAGCCACCGCAACGACAGAAACAAAAGCAGATGCAGCGCCAAAAGACACCGGCACAGGCCCCCAAAAGACAGCAACGGACTCAGACTCAACCACGACAGAGCGACATACAAATACAGCGGACACAGCAACCGGCAAGTAAAAGTACAGCCACCACCGCAGCACAACCCCGGATCAACACACAGGGGTCAGATATTTTCCGTCTGGATACACCGGACAAATTTGATTTTAGCCAATAAGCCTGAACGATAAAACACAGTGTTCAGATATAAAAAAGGCCGTCCCGATAACGGGTTACGGCCTTTTTTAACCTTTAATCAGCTGACTGTCCGGAGGGCAACCAACAGCCTCAGCGACTGACTATGGGCTGAACGAAGAACCACAGCCACAGGTAGTGGTGGCATTCGGGTTACGAATAACAAATTGTGCCCCTTCCAGACCTTCGGTGTAATCAATTTCCGCACCAACCATATACTGGAAGCTCATCGGATCAATCAATAACTTGACACCACCATTTTCAACGGTGGTATCACCATCACCTTCATTCTCATCAAAGGTAAAGCCGTACTGAAAGCCGGAGCAGCCACCACCGGTAACAAACACGCGCAACATCAGCGCATCATTATTCTCTTCTTCAATCAGGCTTTTCACCTTGGATGCCGCCGCATCGGTAAAAACCAGTGGGGAAGCTGTTTCCACAGTCATCATCATTCTCCTGTACTATTTGACCAATACCCAGGAAGCTACACGTCCCTGGTATCCGGGTCAATTACCCGTAATTACCGTCTAATCAGTTTGTTTAGCTCTCTGCGGGCTGATCCTCTTCCGTTTTAACTGCTGCTTTCGCGGCTACCGGCTGTGCAGGCTTCTGGCGTACCAGTTTGCCATTGACCTCCGCACCCACCGCCATTTCCAGCAGATTGTAATAAACATCACCACACACCCGCGATTTCTCAAACAGCTCAACCTTATCACTGGCGAACACATCACCATCAATAGAGCCATTCAACACCATGCTGGGTACGCGTACTTCGCCCTGAATCCGGCCATGTTCATGCAGAATCAGGGTGGCCTGATCATTGTCTGCGGTGATATTGCCCTTAATGGTTCCCTCAATCAGTAAACCACCGGAAAATTGCAGGTCACCATCAATGGTGGTGCCTTTGCCAATCTGGGTGTTGACATTCACGGTACCGTTACGAGGCTTCTGTTCCTGATTCGTTGCCCTGGACGGGGCGGTTGGTGCAGTTGCTCCGGTCGCAACGGTACCGGTTGGGGTCGTCGTTTTAGCACCTTTTCCAAACATTAAAATTACTCCTCAGCTATCATGGATTTATTGATTGATCCGGGTTGACGATGGAAATTGAGAACGCCCATGTGTGCGTGCATTTAACCACTACATGGCTGACAGTTTAAAACGATTCCAATCATACTGTCTTGTCACTTTTTTGCCAGCCTGTTTTGCAGCAGGCATAAGTTCAACAATCATTTTTTTCGGGGTAAAATGTTCCGGCAACTCAATGCTGCCTTCCAGCCCCTGATAATACTTCAATGAAAATAAATTTGCCGCTGTTTCGGGCTGCTCCGGGGATATTTCTGCCCTGATATCCTGTAAGGTCAGGGTGACTGGCTTATTACTCTTGTCACTCTGCATGTCACCCACGACTTTAAGATTAAAAGTACCTTTGACCAACGTATCGTGATGACCGCTATTAATATTGGCCAATATCAGATGATACTGGTAATAGCGGTTATGAGGCAGCTTTTTCCCACTGATCTCTGCGGCCTGTTTTTTCAGCAGCCGCTCCTGTTCATCCATCTTGCCGCGCAATGACAGGGCCTGCACCGTACCTTCGGCATTGAGCGGGGTCAGATAGCCGCTGAAATACAACCAGCCCACCAGACCGGTCTGCAATAACACAAAACACAGCAAATACCAGCCACAATAGCTGTGCTTCTGCCCGTTTTGCAGTTCAACATTGCCCCGGTGGTCAAAGCGATATTCAAGTGTCATGGCCGTGGTGTTGGCGGATTATGGCAACATACCGGGGGTATGCAGCCCGGTCTGTTCCGGCAGACCAAACATCAGGTTCATATTCTGTACCGCCTGTCCTGCAGCGCCTTTCACCAGATTGTCAATCACCGCCAACACGACAAGGCGCTTACCCTGCTGCGGATGATGTACGGCCATACGGCAAATATTCGCCCCGCGTACTGAACGGGTTTCCGGATGTTCCCCCGCAGGCATGACATCAACAAAGGGTTCGCCCTGATAACGCTGTTCATACAGGTGCTGCAAATCCACAGCATCAGGCAGACCATCACCCGCGATATCGCTGTACAAGGTGGCATGAATCCCCCGGATCATTGGCAACAGATGCGGCACAAAGGTCAAATCCACCGGTTGCCCGGCAATCTGTGACAGGTTTTGTGTAATCTCCGGCAAGTGGCGATGCCCTGGAACACCATAAGCCTTGAAACTGTCCGCGACTTCACACAGCAGGGCACCCACCTTGGCCTGTCGCCCCGCACCACTGGCCCCGGATTTGGTATCGGCAATAATACTGTCCGGATCAATCAGCTGTTGTTCCAGCAGCGGTAATAATCCCAGCGTCACTGCGGTCGGATAACAGCCCGGATTGGCCACCAGCCGCGCATTCTTAATCTGTTCCCGGTTCAGCTCCGGCATGCCGTACACCGCTTCACCGATCAGATCCGGACAGGCATGCTCCATGCCATACCACTGACTCCAGATGGCAACATCCTTGATACGGAAATCAGCGGCCAGATCAATCACCCGGGTTCCGGCTTCCAGCAGCCGGGCGGTATTTTTCATCGCCACGCCATTCGGGGTGGCAAAAAACACCAGATCCGCCTCCGCCAGTTGCTCCGGCCTCGGTGCAGTAAACTCCATATCCAGAAAACCGCGCAGATTTGGAAACATTGCAGCCACCCGCGACCCGGCATGGGTCCGGGAAGTGACCTGACTCACTTCGACCTCAGGGTGACTGACCAGTAGACGTAACAGTTCAACGCCGGTATAACCCGTAGCGCCGACAACAGCAATCTTTTTCACAGTACTTCTATTTCCCTTAGCCACACGATAGGATTGTATAATACGCACTATTAATGGATTCACAAAATTTTACATATGAAACTGGATATTAAAGCTTTATCAGGACTGGCCATTATTGCCGGAGCGCTGGCCTTCTTTTTCCTTGCACCGGATGACGGTTTGCAGGCCGCACCACAACCGCTCATGACCACCATTGACGGCCAGCAGATTGACCCGGGAACGCTGAAGGGCAAACCTTATATGGTGGTTTTCTGGGCCACAGACTGCCCGGGCTGTGTGAAAGAAATCCCGCATCTCAATGAACTGTACAGTGAATTTAGCACAGCCGGTTTTGAGGTGATTGCCATTGCCATGCCGCATGATCAGATAGAACATATTCAAACCATGCGCCAGCAGAAAGGCATGAATTATAAAATTATCTTCGACAAGAACGGTGAGCTGGCCGAAACCTATGGTGGTATCAAGCTGACTCCGACCAATCTGCTGATCTCACCGGACGGTAAGATTGCACTGCGTAAAATGGGCAATTTCGACATTGCTCACCTGCGTCAGACCATTGCTAATATGTTGAAAGGAGGCTGACATGTACATGTATCTCTGGGTGAAAGCACTGCATATTATTTTTATGGTGACCTGGTTTGCCGGTCTGTTCTATCTGCCCCGGCTGTATGTTTATCATGCCATGCCGGAAAACAGGCCATCATTTGAGCTGCTCAAAGTGATGGAGCGACGGCTGTATATCATCATGACCATTGGCATGCTGATGACCCTGCTGTTCGGGGTAATTATGCTGATGCAGGGCCACTGGATACTGTTCAAAAGCGGCTGGTTCCATGCCAAACTGCTGCTGCTGGTTTTCCTGTTTGTCTACCATTATTACTGCTATAAAATCATGCTGCAGTTCCGTCACGACCACAATACCCGTGATCATCAATGGTACCGCTGGTTTAATGAAATACCCGGCCTGCTGCTGATCCTGATTGTCATACTGGCAATCGTTAAACCATTCTGATGGCCACCCACTTGTGCCATAATCAACATGATTGATTCCTGTTTGTGATTTTTCATGACACAAACAGGAGTCATGATACCCAACCGGCATTTTTGGAACTGATGTAAAAGGATTCCGCTTGAGCAGACAAGGTTTAACATCGCTGTCCCGGCAACGTGGCATTACGCTCTGGCACGTCATGTTGCTGGTCGTGGTTGCGGTTACGCTGGCGCTGTGTGCGCAATCCGGGAGCCTGCCCTATCTGCAGGATAAACGCCCGTTCGAATCCCTGAAAAATCTGAAATTCAATTTTCAGGGCAGTCATAATTCTGGTGGTGACAACGCCGGTTCTGTAACGAATCAGAACCCACCACCCGCATCATCCTACATTCCTGATGAAAACAATCAGGGGGAAAATGTTGAGTGGCTGCTGACCAGCAATAAAACCGTGCAGGTCAGCAACCCACCTCCCGGCCTGTCCTATGAAGTACAGTATCCGAGTAATCTGACCAGTGGTTTTTATACGGTACAGGTATTCTCCGGCTACAACTCCCAAAGTGCCTACAACCTACGCAATGCCCTGCGGTATGACGGTTACCGGGCCTATATTTTTCAGGAAACCACCGATCAGGGCATTTTATTCAAAGTGCGGGTAGGTAAATACCGTAACCGCTCTGATGCCTTCGCCATGAACACCAAGCTGCGCCTCCACTACCCTAAAACCCTGTCCGGCAATTTTGTATTGATGCGCAGGTAACTCTGCATTTCCGACTAAATTTTACTCATCTTCAGTCCGCTGTACTCCCCCGGTGGTAGTGCTATACTTCTGCCCCAATCCGCTACAGTAAGCAGCATTTTTGACCCTGTGTTTCCGGAGAAATAGCCTATGACAAGGCAAACTGATTTTATTGCACCCTCCATCCTCTCTGCAGATTTCGCAAAACTGGGGGAAGAAGTCGATAACGTACTGGCAGCCGGTGCAGACATCGTACACTTTGATGTCATGGATAATCATTATGTTCCCAATCTGACCATCGGCCCGCTGGTGTGTGCCGCCCTGCGCAAGCATGGTGTCACCGCACCGATTGATGTGCATCTGATGGTCAAGCCGGTTGATCGCATTATCCCGGATTTTGCAGCAGCCGGAGCGTCTTACATTAGCTTCCACCCCGAAGCCTCCGAGCATGTTGACCGCAGCCTTCAGCTCATCCGCAATGAGGGTTGCAAGGCCGGGCTGGTGTTTAATCCGGCCACACCACTGTCCATACTTGAATATGTCATGGACAAGGTGGATATGATTCTGCTGATGTCTGTCAACCCCGGTTTCGGCGGCCAGAGCTTTATTCCGGCAACGATGGCAAAGCTGCGCCAGGCACGTAAAATGATCGATGACTCCGGGCTGGCTATTCGTCTGGAAATTGACGGTGGCGTAAAAGCGGAAAATATTAAGGATATCAAGGCAGCCGGTGCTGATACCTTTGTTGCCGGTTCCGGTATTTTCGGCAAACCGGGAGAAAACGACCCGAACCGTTATAATACGATTTGTCATGCTTTTCGTGAACAACTGGCAGCAGCCGAGATTTGAGAGGTCTAATGTTTACTCCCGCAATGATCCTGTTCGATATCGACGGCACCCTGGTCAACAGCTTGCCCGATCTGGCGTACTGCATTGATGAAACCATGAAACAATGCGGTTTGCCGGTACGGGGGGAAGCTGCGGTTAGAACCTGGGTGGGCAACGGTATCCAGCGGCTGGTGGAACGGGCACTGACCAATGATTCCAATGGTCATCCGGATCAGCAACAGTTTGAACAGGCGATGCCAATATTTATGGCATTGTACGCTGCCAATCTTTCCAGACACAGTGTTCTGTATGATGGGGTCATCGAAGGTCTGGATTATCTGGCTGGTTGTGATGGGCTGAAAATGGGTTGTGTGACCAATAAAGCAACCCGGTTCACCCTGCCGTTGCTGAAAGACCTGGGCATTGATGACCGGTTTGAAACGGTTATCTGCGGTGATACACTGCCGGAGAAGAAACCGCATCCTTTACCGCTGTTACATGCGGCAGAACAACTGGGCGTAAAGCCGGAACAGTCACTGATGCTGGGCGACTCGAAATCGGATGTCAAGGCCGCCCGTGCTGCCGGTTTTCAGATTATTTGCGTGAGTTACGGCTATAATCACGGCGAAAATATCCACAATTACCAACCGGATGCCGTCATTGATTCAATGGCTGAGCTAACCGAGCTGATAAGGACCTGAACCTGTATGCTGACTCAATTACTGCTGACCATGATGGTTTTTCTCTCCATTTTATCTGGTTTATCAGGCTGCAATGAAACTGCTCTGGCCGCGACCCAGGTACAGGTGCTGGAACTCCCCGGCCAAAGAACGCCATCCCCCCCGGCCACCACCACACCGAAAATTTCTGCACAGCAACAGGCTGCGAAAGCCTCCTTCCTGATGGGCAAGGCTGCCGCTGAAAAACAGTTCATCACCATCGCTGACAAATATGCCTCACGCAAAGGTATGGTGATGCACCCCGAGGCTTATGAGGCTTTCAGGCGCATGCATAAGGCCGCTCAGGCTGAGGGTATTCGGCTGGTGATCAAATCCGCCACCCGCAACTTTAACTACCAGCGCCGGATCTGGAACGGTAAATGGACGGGCCGCCGCAAGGTCGAAGGCAAGGATTTATCTAAAATCATTGCTGACCGGCGGCAACGGGCACTGAAAATTCTCGAAAACAGCTCCATGCCCGGCAGCTCCCGCCATCACTGGGGCACCGACATTGATCTGAATGCATTCAATAATGATTACTTCCGCCGTGGTCAGGGCAAACGCGAATATGCATGGTTACAGGCCAATGCAACGCGGTTCGGCTTTTGCCAGCCCTACACACCAAAGGGGGTGGGGCGTGATAGCGGTTACCATGAGGAACGCTGGCACTGGACGTATATGCCGCTGTCGCGACAATATACCCGGGAAGCGGCCTTGTACCTGAAAGATGAGCTGTTCAGTGATTTTGAAGGCGCGGACACGGCCCCGGAAATCGGCATTGTGCAGAACTATGTGCTGGGCATTAACCAAAAGTGTTTAGAATAAAGGACAAATCCTCACCTTGCCCTTTGACTCTTTATTTTTCAACAGGATCAGCACATGAACCAGCACCGTTTTCAGGCCTTTATTGCCGAAGGTTACAGCCATATTCCGGTTTACCGGCAAATTCTCGCCGATCTTGATACTCCGCTCAGTGCCTATCTGAAGCTGGCCGATGGGCCTTACTCCTACCTGTTCGAATCAGTGCAGGGGGGTGAAAAATGGGGGCGTTACTCCATTCTCGGTCTGCCAGCTCGCACGGTCATCAAGATCTACGGTCACCGGGTCGAGATCCATTGCCATCAGCAGCTCTGTGAGCAGTTTGAAGTCACTGATCCATTGCAGTGGATTGCCGATTTCCAGCATGACTACAAAGTACCGGATATTGATGAGCTACCGCGCTTTAATGGCGGTCTGGTCGGCTATTTTGGTTATGAAACCATCCGCTATATCGAACCCAGACTGGCAGGCACAGAAAAAACCGACCCTATCGGTACACCGGATATCCTGCTGATGGTATCGGATGAGGTGGTGGTTTTCGATAACCTGCGTGGCGAATTACAGCTGATTGTCCTGGCACAGGAAGATCATTATGACCATGCCGTGACGCGCCTGGATACACTGGAACAGCAACTGCAACAGGTACAGATTCAATATCACGCTGATGTTCAAACGGCAGAAGTTGCAGAAAGTGATTTTATCTCCGGCTTTACGCAGGATGGTTACCAGCAGGCTGTCCACAAAATCCGTGATTACATCACCGCCGGTGATGCCATGCAGGTGGTGATCTCACAGCGCATGACCCTTCCTTTCGCGGCTGAACCCCTGGATTTATACCGCTCCTTACGGCGGCTAAACCCCTCACCCTACATGTATTACCTCAACCTTGAGGATTTCCATATTGTCGGTTCTTCACCGGAAATTCTGGTACGACTGGAAGAGGGGGTGGTCACGGTGCGGCCTATTGCCGGTACCCGCCAGCGTGGTGAAACGGAGGAACAGGATCGGGCGCTGGAAGCCGATCTGCTGAATGATCCCAAGGAAATTGCCGAACATCTTATGCTGATTGATCTGGGGCGTAATGATGCCGGACGGGTCAGCCAGACCGGTAGCGTGGAACTGACCGAGAAAATGGTAGTGGAGCGTTATTCCCATGTGATGCATATTGTCTCGAACGTCAATGGCAAACTGCTGCCGGAAATGGACGCGATGGACGTATTACGTGCCACCTTCCCTGCCGGAACGGTGAGTGGCGCACCGAAAATTCGGGCGATGGAAATCATTGATGAACTGGAGCCGGTTAAGCGCGGGGTATATTCCGGAGCAGTGGGTTATATCGCCTGGAACGGTAATATGGATACCGCTATCGCTATCCGCACGGCAGTGATTAAGGGTGGACAACTGTATATTCAGGCCGGTGCCGGGGTAGTGTACGACTCGGTGCCGGAAATGGAATGGCAGGAAACCCTGAATAAGGGCCGGGCAATATTCCGCGCCGCCAGTGTGGCACTGGCCGGACTGAACAGCAAACCGCATGAACAGGCTGAAGGAGGCATAAGATGAGAGTTCTGATGATCGATAACTATGACTCCTTCACCTACAATCTGGTGCAGTATCTGGGCGAGTTGGCAGCTGAAGTAATAGTCAGGCGCAATGATGAAATTACGGTTGATGATATTGCGGCAATCGCACCGGACAAAATCATGTTGTCGCCCGGCCCCTGCACCCCGAATGAAGCGGGTATTTCCTTGCAGGTGGTGAAAACCTACGCCGGTCAAATACCCCTGTTCGGTGTTTGTCTGGGGCATCAGTCAATTGGACAGGCATTCGGCGGCAAAATTATCCGCGCCAGAGCCATTATGCACGGTAAAGTCTCGCAGATTCATCACCGTGGCCAGGGGGTTTTTAAAGGACTGGACAACCCGTTCTTCGCGACCCGTTATCACTCACTGGTGATTGACAGGGGCACCTTGCCGGATTGTCTGGAAGTAACAGCGTGGACAACAGCGGCTGACGGTGAGCTGGACGAGATTATGGGGATACGGCACAAGGCACTGCCGGTTGAGGGTGTGCAGTATCATCCCGAGTCCATTCTCAGCGAACACGGCCACCTGCAACTGCGCAATTTTCTGGAACAATAACCCATGAATACCGCTAAAAAACCTGAAACAGTCAGCTTTCCCCGCCGCCTCGGTGCGATGTTTTATGACAGCCTGTTGTTTGGCATCACGGTATTATTGATTGGTGGTATTATCGCCACGATGGTTAGCCGCCTGATGGGACTGGAAAGTATTCCGGCAGGCAGCGCACTGGCTAATACCCTGTTTGTAGTAAATATTATACTGTTCTTTCTGTTATTCGGCTGGTTCTGGACACATGGTGGACAGACGCTGGGTATGCGGGCCTGGAAAATCCGCGTCGTCACCATTGACGGTCATCCGCTGGACTGGCAACAGGCATTTTTTCGTTTCTCGGCAGCACTGTTCTCACTGGCCGCCTTTGGTGTTGGCTTTTTAATCGCCATTTTCGATCCGGACAAACTGGGCTGGCATGACCGCTTTTCCAGAACCCGCCTGATCCGGGTCAAATAAGCCGATAACAGTCGGGTGCGATTAAAAGTGTGGCACCCCTCAAGCCGCCTGTTCAGGAATATATCCTTGCCAATATTTGTCCCAACACCTATTAGCCCGCTCCACTCTCAAAACCAGCATCAATTGCCTCAGGAACAGATACGGGCTCCCGATGGACTTTCAGCGCTCGCAAAACCTTTGAAACCTCCACTTGCTTCAGCCGTTGTTTCCGAAGGCGTCTGTCAGATTGGGGCTGGAGTTTTGCAGGGTTTGTTGGAACTTACCAAACCGTTGGGCAATGTTCAGAAAGTCTGCAAAGTCATGGATAATAGCCGGGATAGCTATTATCGTTGAGACGAAGAAACGGGAATGAATACATGCTGAATATTGAAAAGACAACCTATGGCAATAGACGTGAAGCACGCAGTGAATTTGTTGCGCAGCGGTTTGCCCGATATTTTGATAAAAAATCCGTTCTGGATGTTGGTTGCTTTGAAGCCCCGTTGCGACGTATTTTACAGACATCGGCCTATACGGGTATTGATTTTGCCGGTGATCCGGATATCAAGGTGAATTTACAGGAGTCGCCGTGTCTGCCCTTTAATGATCAGGAATTTGACAATGTTATCTGTATTGATGTGCTGGAGCATCTGGATAATCTGCACAGCATTTTCTTTGAACTGATCCGGGTAAGCCGGCGGCATGTTATTATCTCGCTGCCGAATTGCTGGCGTGATGCCCGGCTTAAAATCGCCCGTGGCAAGGGTGACTTTGCGCATTACGGCTTGCCGCCACAACCACCTGCCGATCGGCATCGCTGGTTTTTTAATATAACTCAGGCACATCATTTTTTCCGGGAAAACAGTCAGGTAGCGGGTGTTGAAATAAAAGAGTGTTTTGTGACCGAGGAAACCGGTAAACCTGTTATCTCCCTGCTCAGGCACTTGCGCTATCCGGGAGAACGCTATCTGAATCGTTATGCCCAGACTATCTGGGTGGTGCTGGAGAAACGTGACGCGTAGTTTTCCGGCTGATTAACTCCTCCAGACATTGCGCAACCGTTGTGGGCTGAATGCCTGTCAGACACGCCAGTGTGCCCAGCGGGCACTGCCGTTTAAAACAGGGACTGCATTCCAGACCAAGGTTGATGATTGCATGATGCATCGATAAAGGGGGAGTAAACGAGGGATCAGACGAGCCATATAACGCAACCAAAGGTGTGTTGACTGCTGCAGCAATGTGCATGAGTCCGGAGTCATTGGATACTGCGGCAGTGGCCTGGTGCAGTATGACAATGATTTCATGCAGGCTGGTTTGTCCGGTTATATCAAGGATAGCTTGTGAACGGGTATGCTCCATGATCGCCTGTGCAACAGGCCTGTCTTTCGCAGACCCCGACAGTACAATCCGATAGCCTTGCGCGGTGAGTGTATTGGCCAGTTCAGCAAAATATTTTTCCGGCCAGCGTTTGGCGGAGCCATATTCTGCTCCGGGGCATAATACGATAAAGGGTTGCTCTGCGGACAAGCGGAATTTTTCAAGTATTGCGGCCTGACCGGTGTCCGGCAATGATAATGCCGGAGCAGGAAAGTCGGGAGCCTGCTGGTATGGGTGCGGAGTATGGCCGAGAGCGACAAAACGTTGTACAGTCATGGTCAGGCAGTGCTTGTCGAGGTGGCGTATATCATTCACCAGACCATAGCGCATTTCACCTTTGTAACCGGTTCTTCTGGGGATGTTCGCCCAAAAAGGAATCAACGCTGATTTCAGCGAGTTTGGCAGAATAATCGCCTGATCATAATGGCTGTCACGCAATGATTTTCCCAGTCGGTAGCGGGTGCGCAACGCCAGAGTACCGTGTCCCAGCGGCATGACGATTGATGCATTGACTTCCGGCATCGCAGCAAGCAGCGGTTCACTCCATTTCGGAGCCAGCACATCAATCAACAGAGACGGGTTACACTGTTTCAGATAGATGAACAGGCTTTGTGCCATCACCATATCCCCGATCCATGAAGGGCCGACAATGAGGCATTTTTCAGGTGTTGCAGGTTTTGTTGCCAATGTAGACTTTAAGGTATTTGCAGACATTCGAAAGCTCACTGGAAGCAGGCGGCTTATTATGACATAAAAGCAAGCGATAGCTTTCTATCCGTGTAGAATGAAAGTTCACTGAGTCATTTATAATCTGGTTGGAGTCTATACATGCAAATCAAGATCGATAGTTGGGTTCATGGAGCAGCCATTCCTGAAAAATTCGCCTTTGGTAAAATCCCTGCGGAAGGCCACTTTGCCCTGTCCTCTAATGTCAACCCGGCCATTGCCTGGAGTGGCGCACCTGAAGGCACAAAATCTTATGCCATCATCTGCCATGATCCGGATGCCCCGTCTTCTGGCGAAGATGTTAATCAGGAAGGGAAAACTGTCCC
>PDRT01000083.1 GCA_002746895.1 Thiothrix nivea | reverse complement strand
ACCGTACCCTGTGCGCCCAGTTCATCGGTAATCCACTCGAAAACAGTACGGGTATAATAATCCAGTCCGCGTACCAGACGCGGGTTTACTACATACTCAATGCCCAGTGCATCCAGCATGCGGCACAAACCGGTAAAATGCTGTCTGGATTCCTCATCCAGATGATCATGCAGATCCGGTGCGGCAGCTATCACTTCACGCATCGCCGGATTCTTGGTGTCCAGAATGCGTAGCGGATTGGTGTGCAGACGACGTTTGGCATCTTCATCCAGCACGTCTTCATGAGCACTGAAATAGTCAATCAACAGCGCACGATAAGCCTGTCGTGATTCCGGTGTACCCAGAGAGTTCAGTTCCAGACGGATATTTTTCAGTCCCAGCCGTTGCCAGAGTCGGGCGCTTAGTGCAATCAGCTCCGCATCGATATCCGGGCCGGGAATATTAAAGGTTTCCACCCCAAACTGATGAAACTGGCGGTAGCGGCCTTTCTGCGGGCGTTCATGGCGGAACATCGGCCCGGCATACCACAGCCTTTGCTGCTGATTGTGCAACAGACCGTGCTGGATACAGGCCCGCACACAACCGGCAGTGCCTTCCGGGCGCAGTGACAGGCTCTCGCCATTACGATCCGTGAACGAGTACATTTCCTTCTCGACAATATCGGTGACTTTGCCCACGCCGCGATGGAACAGCTCGGTCGGTTCCAGCAGTGGCATACGGATTTCATCATAGCCATACTCAGCCAGCAGGTTGCGCGCAGTGGCTTCAAGGTGCTGCCAGGCAAACGCCTGCTCAGGCAGGGTGTCGTGCATGCCGCGAATGGATTGAATATTTTTTGCCATGAGGTTCAATTCGCTCTGAATCTTGCCACACTGCCACGGGTGTGCGGACGCTGATCCACTAATTGTCCATTGAGATAAATTTTAACACCGGGTGCATTACCAACATGAAACTGCAGCGGGGTACGGGCCTTCAACTCTTTCACGGTACCGGCAGTGTTCAGGGAACCGAAAATGGTTTTGCCCTTACCATCCGTGATGGACATCCATACCGGCTGGCTGAAGACCAGACGAATCAGCACATTTCCATCAAAGGGTTGCCGAAAGCGGTCACTTTGTTGTCGGGCCTGTTCTGCTTTCCTCTTGTCTTCCGCAGCCTGCCTTGCCGCAGCAGCCTGTTCCGCTTTTTTCCTTTCTGACTCTGCGTCGGTATCCTGAGCCTGTCCGGATTGATCTGTCTGTTCCGCCTGAGTCAGCTGGTTGGCATCGGTGTCTGTGGTTTCATTGTCTGTATCCGCAGTATTACTGTCGCCTTCAGCGGCTACCGCACTGGCTCCCTGAGTATCCTGTGCAGCTTGTCCGGTTGTATTTTCCTCGCCGCTGGCGGTAGCAGCAGAGCCTGAGTTGGTTGTGTCTGCCAGCTGTGCTATTGCCGGATTTTCAGTCTGTCCGCTGGCTGATGCACTGTCGTTCTGAGTATTTTCAGTGCCATTATGAGCCTGAGAGGGCGTGTCAGTAGTATCGCTGCCATTATTGCTGGAGGCATCAGCATCGCTTGCTGTATCTGCACCATTTTCACCATTGCCATCAGCAGTGGAGGGTTCATCCTGCTGATTTAGAGCCAGTTGCTCGCTGCTTTTATCCGGTATTGTGGCCGTGTCATTGCGGCTGGAGGCCATCGGGGCGGTTGGCGCTGCTGGCCGGGTGGCTTCAGTTGTTGATGCTGTGTTTTGCGTTGTGCCGTTATTCGGTGCCTGTGTATTGTTTTCCGTTGCAGCGGTATCCGTATCACCAGCGTCAGTGCTGTTGCCTGCCGTCTTGTCTGCCTCTGTATCAGAGGTTGCCGTTACTGGCTGTTGCGGTTCAGAAAAGGTTTTCCAGGTATCGGAAGCTTTCTGGCTGAGAGTCGGAATCATGGACAATACCACCAGCAGCAGCACAATGATTGAAAAGCCGACCAGCTTGATGGTTGTTGGCGAAACTTCTTTTTTGGCCGGTTTGGGATTGCGGGTGACAGGTGAGTTGAACGAGGTTATTTCACCTGGATTAGCACCACGCAGAATTTCAAAGCGCTGAATCAGCGGACCGGGATCGCTGTCACTGAGCCGGGCATAGCTGCGCAAATAGCCGCGCACATAAGGTGCTTCCGGTAGCGCCGCAAAATTTTCATCTTCCAGCGCTTTGACAATATCCACGGGCAGGTGTATTTCCTGAGCTGCCTGCTCCAGGGTCAAGTCCGCCTGATTGCGACATTGTTTAAGCGCCCGGGACAGTGAGCCGGGGACAATCGCATCGTTGTCGAAATCGTCATCTGTCAATAATGGCTCTGGCTCCGGTGCTGTTTCAGTCTCAGTCACTTTGTCAGAGGCTGCGGTGGTTGAATCCTGAATCTCTTCAACCGTGGCCTCTGTTGCTGGCGTTTTATTGTCAACAGGCTTTGACTCCATTTCCTGCTCTGCTGTCTTTTCGGTCACATCCAACTCTCCGCTGATTTTGTGGAAGCCACAAACTTCCCTGTCCGGGGTGAAATCTTTTACGCTTTACTGGCTAAGTGTGCCTGCTTCCGTGCTGTTCGGAAATTTACTTAGCAAACCATTAGCACATTGTTCTGCCTGGCGGTTTTCCTGTAAGGCGCTGTTGATTTTATAGCATAATAAAAGGGTTTCCGGGGTTTCCGGGTTCTGTTCATTATACCGGTAAAGAAAGGCTTGTGCCTTAGCATTTTCACGCCGGGTATGAGATAACTCCGCCATGTGAAACAGGGCGGACGGTAAACCCGGATTAATCGCCAGGGCCTTGCGCAAATAACTATCTGCCCGTGTCATATCACCCTTGTTTTTCAGGCAGATACCGGCATTACTGTAAGCAAACTCCGGTGTCTTGTACATGGGGTCTTGTGCTGCCTGCATAAACAGTTTTTCTGCCTGTTGGATATTACCGGTTTTACACAGGAAAGAGCCATAATTATTTAACAGTTCAGGGTTTTTACTGTCCTGTTGCAAGGCACGACGGAAGTAGGTGCCTGCCAGCTTATTATTGCCCAGCCTTTCCTGTAACAAGGCGTAATAATGTTGAGCAGGTACTGAATTTCTATTACTTTTCAGGGCTTTATTCAGGTATTCCTGGGCCAGATCCAGGCGATTGCGCTGTAGATAACCGGCACCCAGTTGTGCCTGATATTCTGCTGCTTTTTTACGATCCCCTTTTGCGGCTGAAGTGGATGTACAGCCACCTGCAAGCAGGGTCAGGGCCACTACGCAAACTGCTGTCATCAATGTATTTGTTGTCATTTTGTTATTGCCTGTTCGATGCGGGCAAAATGCATTGTTCTGCGGCTGCGGTCATTGACCTGTCCGGCTAACTGACCACAGGCCGCATCAATATCATCGCCACGGGTTTTTCTTGTCATAACAGTATAACCGGCATTGATCAGGATGTCGCGAAAACGGTGGATACGGTTGTTGCTGGAGCGCTGATAGCGGGTGTCCGGAAACGGATTAAACGGTATCAGATTGATTTTTGAAGGAATATCTTTTAACAGTTTTGCCAGTTCGTACGCATGTCGGTCACTGTCATTCACTTTGTCCAGCATGACATATTCCCAGGTAATATGCTTGCGTTGCGTAGGCTTTTTATCCAGAAACCGGCGGCAGGCATCCAGCAGTTCGGCAATCGGGTATTTTTTGTTGAGCGGTACCAGCTGATTGCGCAACTCATCATTCGATGCATGCAGCGAGACTGCCAGTGATACATCAAGGGTGTCACCCAGACGATCCAGGGCCGGCAAGACACCGGAGGTGCTGACTGTGACCCGGCGACGGCTGAGGCCGTAGGCATTGTCATCCATCATCAGATCCAGTGCAGCCACCACCGGCTCAAAGTTGAGCAGGGGTTCGCCCATGCCCATCATCACCACATTGGTGACAGCACGCGGGCCTTTAGGGTCATTTTGCAGGGTGCGTTTGGCAATCCATAGCTGGCCAATAATTTCGGCCACACTCAGGTTGCGGTTGAAGCCCTGGCGGGCGGTTGAACAGAAGGTGCAGTCCAGTGCACAACCGGCCTGTGAGGAGACACATAAGGTGCCGCGATCCTCTTCCGGGATATAGACGGTTTCAATAGCATTGCCGCCATCCAGCCGCAACACCCATTTATGGGTGCCGTCGGCGGAGCGTTGATCCATCACAATCTCAGGCGCACGGATTTCAGCCTGCTGTTGCAGGAAAGTGCGCAGGTTCTTGCTCAGGTTAGTCATTTGCCCGACGTCATCAACCGTCATCTGATGCAACCACTTGATCACCTGGGTGGCGCGGAAAGGTTTTTCACCAATATCGGTGAAGTAGTCTTTCAGCGCGGCGTGGCTGTAATTCAGTAAGTTGATTTTGTGGTCGTCGGACATTCAGGACACCCGTTAGCGGGTACGCAGGCAGAGACCGTCTGCAAAGAAAAAGTTGATTTCAGTTTCAGCATTTTCCAGGCTGTCAGAGCCATGTACCGCGTTTTCATCAATGCTTGTCGCAAAGTCAGCGCGGATAGTGCCTTTGGCTGCTTCCTGTGGGTTGGTGGCACCCATCAGTTCACGGTTTTTCGCCACGGCATCTTCACCTTCCAGTACCTGAACCATCACTGGGCCGGAAGTCATAAAGCTGACCAGGTCAGCAAAGAAAGGGCGCTCCTTGTGTACAGCATAAAAACCTTCCGCCTGCTCCCGGCTCAGGTGAATCATACGGGCGGCAATAATTTGCAAACCGGCATTTTCAAAACGGCTGTAGATCTGACCGATAACATTTTTAGCTACGGCATCCGGCTTGATAATAGAAATAGTGCGTTCAATCGCCACGGGTTTTCTCCAAATAAATCAGGTTAAAATAATGTTCCGAATCGTTACAATAATGATTGTGCGGCGCAATTGTAATGCCTGTACTCACTGCAGGCAATGAACATTCGCCCTGTTATGCCATTATCGGTTTTGGGGTGCTGGAGGCTACTGCGAAACAGAATTTTACTGAATGTTGTCCGCAGATAGTGGTTTTTATGTCAAAATTGCCACATTTTATCATTTGTTACTTTGCCAAGGTGCGAACTTATGGCTAGGCTTAGTGTCACCTTAATGAAGAATTCAGAGGAAATGGGATTAATGTCATTGTTTACTAGAAAATCCGGATTAAAGATCGCAGTATTTTGCGCCGGATTGCTGTTTGGTGCTGCTACATCGGTGCAGGCCAATAACCAGACTTCACCGCTGGGAACCAATACCAACGAACTGACGGAAGAAGATTCCAGTGTTCCGTTTATTGATTTGTTTCGTGCTGCTTTGCCTTTCGAGGATGCGCGGCCCTGGCTGACCGGGAATAATGTCCAGCTGGATGCAAATGGCTGGCCGGCGCGTCTGAACGGTCAGATCGCTGGTACCCGTTTCCTGAGTAATATGCCGGGGCAGGCGATTCCGGCGGGTCATTATACGGTACTTTATGATGGTGTCGGCAAGATACAGTACGGTGGTGATGCAAAAATTATCAGCAGCCAGCCGGGTCGTGATGTCATTCAGTTGTCACCGGGAGCGGATCAGGAATATAACGCCTCCCTGCGGATTCGTGAGTCTGACCCGCGCAATTATGTGCGTAATATCCGTATTCTGCCGCCGGGGGGTATCTGTGCCAATAACCCTTATCGCCGCGTCAGTGGCCCGCAGGCCTGTCCGGGGAATTATCAGGCTTTTGTCACTCATTACGCACAAATCCTGTTTAACCCGGATTACCTGAATTACATGAAGGATTTCAAGGTGATCCGCTTCATGAATATGAGCGGGATCAGTAACAATCCGCAGCGTTCCTGGCATCAGCGCCAGAAAGTCACTGATGCTACCTGGGGCGGGCATCAGGAAAACCGTGGTGTGCCGATTGAAATTCAGATTGAACTGGCAAACCGCCTGAATGCACACCCGTGGTTCACGCTGCATCATGCTGCCGATAATGGTTATGTGCATAACTTTGCCAATCTGGTGCGTCAGCGGTTGAAAAGCAATCTGCGTCCGCACATTGAATACAGTAATGAAACCTGGAATTTTATCTTTTTGCAGGGCAATTATGTACGTGATCAGGGTATGGCTCGGCGTCTGGACACCAATAAAAACCGTGCAGGTTATCGCTTCTACTCTGAACGCTCGGTGGAAATTTTCAAAATCTGGGAACGGGTATTCGGTGGCCCGCAGCGTCTGGTGCGCATCCTGTCCGGCTGGACGATTAACAAGGAAGTGGCAGAAACCGTGCTGGGGCATAAGGACGCTTATAAACATGCCGATGCTTTCGCGATTGCCCCGTACTTCTTCGGTGATCACCAGTCCATTCGCGGCGTGCGTAATCTGGGTCAGGCCTTTGACCTGATTACCAATGATCAGTACCGCTATTCCATTAATAATACACTGAAATTTGTGCGTGAACAGAAAGCCATTGCTGATAAATACGGTGTGCAACTGATAGCTTATGAAGGTGGTCAGGGTCTGGTGGACTTTAAGACCCGTACTGATGATGAAATGCCGAACCCGATACTGTATCAGGCCAACCGTCACCCGCGTATGGAGCAGTTTTATAACCAGTTTCTGCAGGGTTGGCGTAAGGCCGGTGGTACGCTGTTTGCGCATTACTCTTCGCCGCGTACCTACCGCCGTTACGGTTGCTGGGGAAGCAAGGAATATATCACCCAGCCGCTGAGTCAGGCACCCAAGCACCGCGCCTTGCTGAACTTTATCCGCCGTAACCCCTGCTGGTGGGGTGGATGCCGCTGACCGGCTGACTGTAAGGTAAAACCAAAACTCTGTGTGGTAATCCACTAAAACAGAGGGAAAGCAAAAGACCCGCTATGACTGGCTCTGGCGGGTTTTTCTATGGCAGCCGGTCTGGCGGCTGAAATGTTATGTCAAATGTTCCCGGGCAGCTTCCATTCCAACGTGAGATATTAGACAAACGCCCACGTTGACATTGCCAATCGGCACAGCCTACCATAAGGCTCGCTGCTGTTTGCAGTGTCTATCTGAATGTCCTTATATCGCCCTATCGGCACTCACCTCAAGAGGAACGCACCATGATGAAAAAAACCTTTATCGCCACACTATTGAGCCTTGCTGTCAGTACGACCGCTTTCGCAGCAAGATGGGACATGCCAACACCCTACGGTGATGGCAATCACCCAACACAGGTCGCCAACAGCTTTGCCAGGGAAGTCACTGAAAATTCCGATGGCAAACTGGAAATCAAGGTTCACTCCGGTGGCTCGCTCATCAAGCACCCTGAGATTCACCGTGCGGTTAAATCGCGTCAAGTGCAGCTTGGTGAAGTGTTCATCGGTCGTCTGGGTAACATTAACCCCATTTACAAAGTGGACAACCTTCCTTTTTTAGCAACAGATTTTGCATCAGCCAGGAAACTTTACGCAGCTTCAAAAGAAGCCATCAGCAAATCGCTTGAGAAAGAAGGTCTGACCCTGTTGTACACCGTGCCATGGCCAGCTCAGGATCTTTACACGAAGAAAGCTGTGAAAAGTCTGGCTGATTTAAAAGGGCTGAAAATGCGCTCTTACAGCCCAACCACTTCACGTCTGGCAGACTTGATGGGCACGACACCGGTTAATGTGCCATTTAGTGATGTCGCTCAAGCATTCACTACCAGCACCATCGATGGCATGATCACTTCACCCAGTACAGGCGTGAATAACCAAAGCTGGGACTATGTCAGCCACTTCACGACAATTAATGCGTGGATTCCGAAGAATATGGTCTTTGTGAATACCAAGGTGTTTAAGCGACTGGATGCTGATACCCAAGCCGTCATCATGAAAGCAGCGGCCAATGCAGAAGCGAAAGGCTGGGAGCTTGGTGAGAAGTTGTCTGCTGAACACACGGCCATTCTGGCAGAGAAAGGTATGAAAGTTTCTAAACCAACTGAAACACTACAAAATGAGTTGAAGGCAATCGGTGCAACCATGCTTGATGAGTGGTTGAAAGAAGCGGGTGACTCAGGCAAAGCGCTTATCGAAGCGTACCGAAAGTAAGCTGCCGCTTATTAAAAGTAATAACAGGAAACCACTATGACAAGGCTTCGGCGTTTGATTTATGGATTCTCATCATGGGGGTCAGGCATCTGCCTGATCGCCATGACCTGTTTGATTCTGTCACAAATAGTCGCGCGAATGATGGGCGTACTGATTCCATCTTCCGAGGACTTTGCTGGCTGGCTACTCTGCGCCACTATTTTTCTCGGACTGGCATATACCTTTAACTCAGGTGGCCATATTCGCCTGACAATACTGCTCGGCAGGCTATCGGGCCGATTCCGTTATGGCTTTGAGTTGTTTGCTCTGCTGGTAGGGATTGCGATTGTTGCCTACCTTGCATACTATACCTGTTATACCGTCTACGAATCCTACGATTTTGAGGATGTCACAGACACTTATCTATCTGTTCCTTTGTGGATGGTGCAATTCCCGATGGCACTTGGTTCGGTGTTATTGCTGTTTTCACTGGTCGATGCACTTATCTCCACACTACGTGGCCAGACACCTTCCTACATGGCTTTTGAAGAGCAGGGCGACTAATGGACATTACAGTAATCGGTGGCCTGCTGGTGATTTGCATGCTGCTCATGCTTATCGGT
Source organism: Thiothrix nivea (assembly GCA_002746895.1). GTDB lineage: Bacteria > Pseudomonadota > Gammaproteobacteria > Thiotrichales > Thiotrichaceae > Thiolinea > Thiolinea nivea_A. The sequence continues at coordinate 1,776 of PDRT01000083.1, read as the reverse complement.
GGTGTGTGGGTCGCACTTACCCTCACCGGATTGGGGGTTATCGGTCTACTATTGGTCGATAACAGCAGTATCGGACTCCTTCTTGGGACTTCTTCGTGGAGTGCCACTACTGGCTGGTCACTCACCGCGTTACCGTTATTTATCTGGATGGGTGAAATCCTGTTTCGCACCAGTTTATCGAAAGATTTATTTCAGGGATTATCGCCCTTTCTGGCAAAACTCCCCGGTAAGTTGCTGCATGTAAATATTTTAAGCTGCGGAATTTTTGCCGCCGTCTCTGGCTCCTCAGCCGCCACTGCAGCTACTATCGGGCGTATGACCTTGCCCGAACTATCGAGACGCGGCTACGATGATGGCATGTCGATTGGCACATTGGCAGGCTCGGGGACATTGGGGTTACTCATCCCACCATCAATTATTCTGATAGTCTATGGTGTCGCAGCCGAAACCTCCATTGCACGTCTGTTCCTGGCTGGCGTGTTTCCGGGTATGTTGCTGATCTCATTGTTTATGTTGTACATCATTATCTGGTCAGGGTTTAAGAAAAATGCCCTGATCAAAAAAGATAACCAAACATGGTCATTGACAGAAAAACTGGCAGCTTTTAGAAAACTCCTGCCGATTGCGTTACTGATTACCTGTGTGCTTGGCTCTATTTATCAAGGCATCGCCACTCCCACCGAAGCCGCCGCTTTTGGTGTACTTGGCTCCCTACTCCTCTCGGCAATGACCGGAAACTTCAGCCTGAGCAGTTTGCGCGACAGCATTCTTGGTGCAGTTCGTAGCACTTGTATGCTGGGTTTGATTTTGGTGGGCGCACACTTCCTCAGCCTTGCCATGGGCTTCGTCGGCATTCCCCGCGCACTGGCAGAATGGATTGCCGCCCAAGGCCTAACCACACTGGAACTCATTGCCTATCTCACCATATTTTTCGTGCTTCTTGGCTGTTTTCTGGATGGTATTTCGGTGGTTGTACTCACCACCTCCGTCGTTATGCCAATGGTGTCACAAGCGGGTATTGACCTGATCTGGTTTGGTATTTTTCTGGTGCTGGTAGTTGAGATGTCACAAATCACCCCGCCAGTAGGCTTCAACTTGTTTGTTATACAAGCCTTAACCGGAAAGAATATCTTTTATGTGGCAAAATGTGCCCTGCCATTTTTCTTTATGATTGCGCTGGCGATTGTGATTATTACGATATTTCCACAGATTGTGTTGTATGTGCCAGGTTTGATGTCTTCAGGTTAAGTGTGAATTTTAAAATGTTATAACTTTGTCGCTGTCAATGACCCATTCGGCCAGTTCCGGCATGGTGGATTGTTCTGCTCCGGCGAAGTAGGGGTGGTTCTTGTAGATTCCACACCGAGCCATACAGGTTCCGCAAACCTTGACAGCGACATTCTTCGATATAAGCTCCTTGAGCATGGCCGAAAGATCCTGGTCGTAGTTTTCAGGTGGTTTGCAAACATCCCGTGCCATATCCACCGCATCGTTCATGAGAAAGATACGGACTTCCTGCCCGGCATCCTGTAGTGCCTCGGCCAGTCGCAGTCCGTTCCAGGTGACATCGGTATTGTCATAGGGTTCACGGTTAAAAATAATCAGTATCTTCATGCTCTTTCCTTTTCGGGGCTTTTCATGACAGTCAATCTTATCACATTGACAGTCCGGATAAATCACCGCTACGGTAGCTACTAAACACGACCAATAACAGGATAAGCCCTATGCAGGATCTGGATCAGCTATCAGCACAGGACATTGCCAGCCGTTTGCAAC
>PDRT01000092.1 GCA_002746895.1 Thiothrix nivea | reverse complement strand
TTTATACGGCCTGTTTGAGATTTTTTTCGGCATTCAGGATTTGGAAATCTATAATGATTCTATTCAGCAGCATTTGATCAGTCCACCTGATGATCCCTACTTTTACAGCCTGAAATGGGATGGTGAATGGCAGATTACCTATGAAACTTTCCGTGACATGGGAATTGCTTATGGTGTCGGGATGATTTTAATTTACCTGTTGATTGTGGCGCAGTTTCGTTCCTACATGGTGCCATTAGTGATTATGTCGCCCATCCCCTTAACCGTGCTGGGGGTCATGCCGGGGCATGCGTTATTGGGCGCACAGTTCACAGCGACCTCAATGATTGGCATGATTGCATTGGCCGGGATTATTGTGCGCAACTCTATTTTGCTGGTGGATTTTATTAATGAGCAGCTTAGAGCCGGTATTCACCTTAAAGAAGCGGTTATCAATGCCAGTGCGGTGCGGACCAAACCAATTATTCTGACCGCCCTCGCCGCAATGGTCGGTGCCTTTTTTATACTGGATGATCCTATTTTTGGGGGTCTGGCGGTTTCACTGATCTTTGGTATATTGGTATCAACCTTGTTGACGCTGGTACTGATTCCCATTATGTATTACATGTATGCCAAACGGCGCGTTCAGCAAATCAGGACCTGCCTATAGGAGAAAATAACACTGAACATGATACAATTATTGATCTCTGAAAACTTCTACGTTGGTACTGATTTTATTCATTGAAAAAGGAGAAACTCTTGCATGACTAAAAATAAAATTAAAGAATCAAACAGTTATCTTGATGATTTATTCGTAGAACAACACGAAGTAACCGATGAGGTCGTGGCGTATTACCGCAAGCACCCAGAAGAATTGGACCTGATTATCGACAAAGAGCGCGTGCATGGTACTTTTCTATTCTACGCATTTGTCTTCGGGATTGTTTTGACCGTTGGCTGTCGCGTATTGGCGTATTTTTTTGGCGATGTTTGGGGCGAATTTGTCAACGACGTGGTACTTGATGTCGGGTCGGAATTGGGTATTGGGATTTTTGGCGGTGCATTTACGGCGTATTTATTTGAAACGCTACAACAAAAACAGTACAAAGAAAACGTGGCGTTTAGAAACGCTATCAAAGCGCAACTAACAACTGAAACAGTAAAAAATACCAAGGAATAAATTGTAAAACTCCAGACCTGATCTGACAGTTACCGATTTTCAGAATACGTTCAGTTACAAAGAAAGGAGGCGTTTGGCACATGAAGGCATTACCGGTAAAAGGCCCATGTCCCGAATACCTGTTTCAGAGCCTTCCACAATGATCTCCTGCAAGGTCGATTACACTGCCATTCATTCACCCTATACCTGTCCGCGACCCGTACCGGGGCGACTGCCACAGGGCCTGCATCTGCCGGTTGCTGATCACAGTACCGGATCGAATAATGCCATCGGCGCTTATCTGGCTGATATGGCCGCAATGGAAACGGCGGCGATTACTGCATTCCATTATCTGAGCCGCGAACTGGCAGCCTATGGCGCACCGGCTGATCTGGTCGCCCGGGCGCAGGCAGCCGTGACGGAAGAAACCCGCCATGCGGAAATGGCCGGTTTATTGTCAGCAGCCTATGATGCTGAGGTACAGGAAGTACGGGTGGATGACTTTGTGCTGCGCCCACTGTATGAAATTGCCCTGGAAAATGCGGTGGAAGGCTGTGAGAATGAAACCTTTGCGGCGGCCTGTGGCTTAGGACAGTGTCTGGGCAATTGTTAGTCAGGAAAGGATTACCATTCCTGCTTAAGCATCACCAGATGCTGTAGATCCAGAGAGAAATTGACCCGGCTGCCGGAGCTGTACTGCTGGTGGCTGGGGGCCAGTGCCAGCAGATGACTGCCATCATCAAGCTGCAAATTGTACAGGTAATTTGCACCGCGAAAGGAGCGGCCAGTAATTTCGGCCGTGTACTCACCCGCTTCGTTGAAGTGTATATCATCCGGGCGGATCAGTACACTGACCGGGCCCTCGGACTGACAGCCCACCGGTGTGGCAATGGCAGTACTGAGTGTACCCAGGGCGGTGGTAATAC
>PDRT01000091.1 GCA_002746895.1 Thiothrix nivea | reverse complement strand
TCCTGAAACTCATCAATCAGCGCGACACGGTACTGTTCCGCTAACTGCTTTGCCAGCTCCGGACGCTGTTGTAATGCCTGTTGCAAATTCACCAGTAAATCATCGAAAGCCAGCAAACCGGCCTGACGTTTACGTTCTGGTAATTGTTGTTGCAGCCAGCACAGCAAGTCAAAGCGCAACTGTTCCAGCGCATTGGCCTGTATGGTTTGTACCGTTTCCAGCTGTTGTAACAGTTGTGCGCAGACTGTGAAAAACGGGTGCTCCGGTGCCGTCTGGCCTTTTTTGACGTTGTTATGAATCTGTTCCGGGGTGAATTTTGCTATGGCCTTTTCTGCTTTTTTTGCATCCGGCTCAGGCTGACCGGCAAACAGGTTTTCCAGCACCTGACCGGCTGTTGTCAGTTGTGCCGGTTTATAGGCTGTTTGTTTCATCACCGTTGGCGATAGAGCCTGTAGAATCTGTGTCTGCTGCTGTTCCCAGAGCTGCTGTGCATTCCCCAATACGGACTGATAGTCCTGTTGTGCCTGCAGAAACTTATCGGCACTCACCGGCTCAGACCGTACCGGTCGTAAATAGGGCTTGCCAATAAAATTACGTACATCATTCAGCAGGCTGTCCGGTGTCACGCTTGCTTCCGGTGTCACGCTTGCTGTTTTCAGTACGGCTAAATCCAGGGCATCCGGATTCAGCAGGCGTTGCTGCCAGAACTGGTCGGCCAGTGCCAGTTGCAGCTCTGCTTCATCCTGCACCAGCTCACTGTCAAACGGCAATCCGACTTCAAAGGCATGTTCCTGTAATGCCCGTTGACAGAAGCCATGAATGGTGAATACTGCTGCCTCATCAAAGCTCAGCAATGCCCGGCGCAGAGACCACAGCCGCATACCTTCATCATCCGGTGGGTATAAATCCAGTAATTGTGCATATTCCGCTTCTGCCTGCTCCGGGTTTTCATAAGCCGCCACTGCCTGTTTCAGCCGCTGACGAATCCGCTCGCGCAGCTCTTCGGTGGCCGCACGGGTATAGGTGACAACTAACAGCTGATCGACTGTCAGTTGCTGCTCTATAATCAGCCGCAGGTATAACAGTGAGATCGTCCAGGTTTTCCCGGTTCCGGCGCTGGCCTGAATCAGGTTCTTGCCAGCCAGCGGGATTGCCAGCGGTTTAAGTGGCTGCATCTTAACAGAGGACGGAAAACAAACGGATGCCTATGGACAACGCACAATAGCCGTCTGCAGCATTATCTCATGTTCATTCACTACGGCCTGTCTGTTACTGAGTTGCGGTGCAGCACATTGGGCGGCCAGTGCCTTATCCAGCACAATCCGGTCAGCACTGGAATAACGCAGTGAGGCACTGCTATCCGGGTCTACCAGCGTCAGGGTGAAAGTCTTCCCGTTGACCACCATCGGTTGTTTCAGTTCTACCTGCATACCCAGCTGAATACGATGGCCTTCCACCCGCTTGAGGGTGAACTGTGTGACCTTTTTCACTGGCACCGGCTGACCATTGGCCGTGAATTGCAGGTAATAACCCATTGTATACAGATCGGCGATAATGTCCTCGCCCAGATGTCGCAGACCGGCCTCATCCAGCGGGCGCCCGTCTGTAATCAGTGCTGACACTTCAGGGTCATACACCCAGTTCATGCGCAGACCGGCCAGATGACCCGCATTATCCGCATAAAAACGCGTACTGGTACTGATCTGGTAATGAACACCGCTGGCCTGTACCGTCGCTGTTGCTAACAGGGCCGTCAACAGCCCGGCCTGTAAAACTAAGTTTTTAATTTTCATCATAATCATTGCTTCACAAATTCATGTTACTCATCTTCAGTGCCAGCACCAGTGCTGCACCCGCCGTAATCCATGCGCCCAATACCCGCAACGGAATGCCTTCCAGCACCCGGCGCAGTAACAGTCCCGGCACACTGACTGTTAGGACCACCAGCATGGCGGAAAGTGCAGTGCCGCCAAGCAGTGCCTGTACCTTCATTCCACGCATACCCGGAATCCGGGGGGCTGCCGAGTCCAGTCCGATCAGCAGTGCCGCCACCAGTGCCAGCACCGCCAGTGGCCACACCGGCAGCTCCAGTCGCAACACAACCAGCAGGCCGGTCAGCAGTGC
>PDRT01000082.1 GCA_002746895.1 Thiothrix nivea | reverse complement strand
CGCCCAAGGCATACCTTCCTGCCAGGCATTTTCGGTGGCTGGCACAATACCGATATAGTCGGTGGGCAGATTAACCCACTGAAAACGGGCCTTGCCCTCCTGATAGCCTAAATAAGTGATATGGGGACTGGCACCGCCTGTGCCGGGGTCTGTACCATTCACAGTCACTACGCCTGAGCGGGCAACTTCAACATAATTTTTATAAAGAATGGCCACATAATTTTGATTATCATTGGCAACAGGTATATTAATAGTGACACTTCCACTGGAGCCACTAACCGCTGCACCCGGCATACCAGACTGCCATTCACTTTGATCAGTCGGCACAATCCCAATAAAGTCAGTGTCAACATTATTCCAGTTCACAAGCATCTGGTTACCCTCAACAGATGCCATTACTGTACCGGTTGGAACGGATTGATTGCCGATTTGCCATGCCTCTGCAAAAGTATAAAACTTCAGCCCCATCTCTTTCGCGGCAGCAATCAGACGATTTAACTTGCTGATCCGGATTCCATACCGGTAATCAGCATCGGGGGAGTCATCCGGCAGGATTCTGTGGGCATAAAAAATCACAACCTCGTTATTCGTCTTGGCCCGCAGGAAAGCAGCCTCAATCTCTTCAATCGGATTATTATAGGCATTATCAATGCCATCCCCGGCTAAAACCTGGTATTGGCTGTTTGGCCCGTGAAAAATATCATCCATCTGAAACAATTCATGATTTTCATCGGCAAACGTGGTTCTCAGATAAGGAAAATACTGCCTGACAGCCGCATCATAAGTCTCATTACGTTCACCGGAAGGATAGGAGAAGCTGACCGGATCAAAGCCGTCCGCCCGCATGTTTGCCAGGGATGGGATAATCTGTTCATTCAGGTATTCATCAATCCGGTCAGGGTCGAAATTATAATCACCCGCTACACCCTTATGGTCATAGGAATGGTTGCCGATTTCATGTCCGGCAGCTTGCAGATCACGCAGCTTCTGAATTTGTTCAGGTGTCAGTGTGTGCCAGTGGCTGACAAAAAATGTTACTTTAACGTCACTGCTGATAGTGTTATTAATAAAGTAATCATGCCATTGGTCAACATAGGTATCATCAAAACTCAGCACGACACCTGATTTGTCTTCAGCGGCATAAAGACTTTGCAGCAGTGAAAATACTAGCAGGACACCAATTATCCCCTTGAAAAAATTTTTCATGTTTCCCTCCAACAGGCAGAATCCCTGACCAGAACTCCGGCTCTTAAAACCGGAGTTTCTGAATAAAAGAACCAAACAGTTATTCAGGAGATTTTTAGCGGATTGCGGGAAGAATACCTTAATAAAGAGGATGGTCGGTAAGACCTAACGGATAAAGGATGGCATGCTTAATATCGGCATCATAATCGCCAGGACAATCAGCGTTACCACACCGCCCATGACCAGAATCAGCAACGGCTCCAGCAAGCTGACCATTTTGGTAATCCGTGATTGGGTTTCGCGTTCCTGCTGAATCGCGGCCCGTTCCAGCATGTGATCAAGCTGGCCACTGCCTTCACCACTGGCAATCAGGTAAATGACCATCGGTGGAAAATAACCGGACTGCTGCAACGCCTTGTTGATTGCCATACCTTCACGCACCTTGATGGTTGCGGTATCCACGGCCTTGCGCATCGGGATATTGCTGATCACCCCGCCGGCAATCTTCATCGCATCCAGAATCGGCACACCGCTGGAAGCCAGAATACTCAGGGTACGAGCAAAATGTTCGGTATTAATGCCGCGCACCAGACGACCAATTACTGGCAGGCGTAATAATAAACGGTGAAAACGTGTTTTCCAGGCCGGAATTTTCAGTAAATAACGACCAAAAATTACCAGTATAATCAGGCCAATCAGTAGTTTGAACCCGTGCAATTCCAGAAAATCACTGCTGGCAATCAGGATTTTAGTCAGGGTCGGTAACTCACCCTCGAATGATTCAAAGACACTGATGACATTGGGTACGACAAATTTCAGCAGGGCAATCACAATGCCAACCGCCACCAGTGACAATAGTGCCGGATAAGCAAATGCGGTGGAGACTTTCTGCTGATTCATCTGGCGGTTTTCTGTGTAATCTGCCAACCGCTCCAGCACCTCCGCCAGATGTCCGGACTGCTCACCTGCGCCAACGGTGGCCCGGTACAAGGCCGGAAATGCGCCTGGAAACTGATCCAGTGAAGACACCAGCGTGTGGCCTTCCATGACTCTGGCCCGCAGTGCCGAGAAAATACGCCGTGGCGAACCACGTTCGGTCTGCCGCACCACCGTGCCCAATGCTTCCTCCAGCGGTGAACCGGCCCCAATCAGTGTAGCCAGCTGCCGGGTCATCAGTGCCAGATCGGCTGAGTTCAGACTGCCGCCGAATAAACTCTTACCTTCGGCCCGTTTCTGTTTTTGCGCAACCTCGTTGACCTCCAGCGGTGTCATGCCACCGTTACGCAACAGTTGCCGTACCTGGCGGGCGGTATCCGCCTCCAGTATGCCTTTTTCTTCCTTACCGGCCGGATTCAGCGCCAGATATTCGAAAGCCGGCATTAATGCTCATCCTCACGCGTAACCCTGAGTACCTCATCCAGCGAGGTCTTGCCTTCCAGCACCAACCGGATACCGTCATCACGCATACCCGGCATGGTCTGGCGCACCTGCCTTTCCATTTCAATCTCACTGGCACCATCGTGAATCATCTGCCGCACATCATTATTCAGCTCGACCAGTTCGTAAATCCCGGTACGCCCCACAAAGCCGTTGTGATTACAATGTGTACAACCTTCAGGATGGTAAATTACCGGGGGCTGCTGAAAATGAAAGCGGGAGGAATGGGCCTGTAATAACTCGAATTCCCCAGCTGTCGCCGGTTCCGGACGGCGGCACTCCGGACATAAGGTTCGCACCAGACGTTGCGCCACCACTCCCAATAAACTGGAAGCCAGCAGGTAGGGTTCTACGCCCATGTCCTGCATCCGCGTCACTGCACCGACGGCGGTATTGGTATGCAGGGTTGAGAATACCAGATGACCGGTCAAACTGGCCTGCACGGCAATTTCAGCCGTTTCCAGATCACGGATCTCCCCGACCATCACCACGTCCGGGTCCTGACGCAAAATGGCGCGTAATCCACGGGCAAAAGTCATGTCTACCTTGTTATTGACCTGGGTCTGACCGATACCGTCGATATAGTATTCAATCGGGTCTTCCACCGTGAGAATATTACGCCGCGCATCATTCAGATTACTCAGTGCCGCATACAGGGTGGTGGTTTTACCGGAACCGGTCGGCCCGGTGACCAGAATAATGCCGTGTGGTTTCTGAATCAGCTGTTGCAGACGTTCATGAACCCGCTCTTCCATGCCCAGATGCCCCAGGTTCAGCCGCCCCGTCTGCTTATCCAGCAAGCGCAGAACAATTCGCTCACTGTGCCCGGAGGGCAGCGTCGACACCCGCACATCCACCGGACGACCGGCCAGCCGCAGTGAAATACGGCCATCCTGTGGCACACGCTTTTCGGCAATGTCCAGTTTAGCCATCACCTTGATGCGCGAGATAATCAATGGTGCCAGTTTGCGCGGCGGCTCCAGCACTTCACGCAACACACCATCCACCCGCATTCTGACCTGCATACGGGTTTCAAAGGCCTCGATATGAATGTCCGAAGCATTTTCCTTCACTGCCTGCGTCAACAAGGCATTGATCAGGCGGATAATCGGTGCATCGTCTTCCGATTCCAGCAAATCCTCCGGTTCCGGTAGCGACTCGGCAATATCATTCAGATCCGCCTCATCACCGAGATCCTGCATCATTGCCGCACCGGTCTGACTGCGGTCATAACGCATGGCCAGCATACGCTCAAACGCATTAGCCTCAATCGGCTCAAACTGCAGCTCACCGGCCAGATTGCGCTGCACTTCCAGCAGCACTTCCGGGCGCAATCCTTCACGACAGAACAGCCTTGCCGGGTCTTCCATATCCTGCAAAATACCATGCCGCTTGGCAAACGCATACGGCAATTCACGCTGTTTCAGTGCCTCATTCGCCGCTTCATCTTCCGGCATTTGCTCCGGTGTCAGCATGACCTCACTCATGATCCGGCCTTAATTAGCCACATTGGAAAAGTCGAATTTTTCCGGAGCGACTGGCCGTGAAGGCTGATACGGCTGGCGCAGAGCACCGCTGATCTGGCGCTGTGGCGCGGCAACGGCATTAAAGTGCAGATCATCGGCACTGCCCCTTGCACAATGACCGTCGATGCACTCAATATTCGGGAAGACTGCGGCATGACCGGTCAGACTGCCGCGTTGCAGAATCTTGCTTTTCTGCTGCTGCTTCTGCAAATTGTGATATTTGGCCCGGGTATAAGCATCGGCTGACTGGCGGTCTGCCATAATCACCGGATGGATAAAGGCCATCAGGTTCTGTTTCTTTTTACTGGTTGTATTACTTTTAAACACATTACCAATAATGGGCAGATCGCCCAATACCGGTACCTTGGTTTCGGAGTCATTAAAATCATCCTGAATCAGCCCGCCCAATACCAGCACCTGGCCATCCTCAACCATGACATTGGTATTAATAGAGCGCTTATTGGTAATGACATCCGAAGCGGAACTACTGCTCGACAGGCTGGAAACTTCCTGTTCAATTTTCATGGTGATTGTCTTGTCACGATTAATTTGTGGCGTCACCTTCAAAGTCAAACCGACATCTTTCCGGGTAATGGTCTGGAACGGATTATCCGCTGAATTTTTGGTGTTGGTGTATGAACCCGTTACAAAGGGCACATTCTGGCCCACCACAATACTGGCCTCTTCATTGTCCAGCGTCACCAGCGTTGGCGTTGACAGAATATTAGTCGCACCGTCACCCTGCAATGCTTCCAGCACCAGCCCGAACTTATTATTGCCGGCACCAAGCAGGAAGCCACCCGGAATACTGGTTGCACCATTGACCAGACTGGCAAGTGTGCTCAAGCCCCCGAAGTTACTGTAACCCACCAGACCGGTATCACCATTACGGGCTCCATTGGCAGCGATACCAAAACCGAGTTTATTCGACAGATCAGTGGATACCTCGGCAATAATCGCTTCCACCATAACCTGTGGTCTGCGCCGGTCAAGCTGGGAAATCACTCGTTGCAGACTGACCTGCAGATGTTCCGGTGCCGTAATAATAATCGAATTGGTAGTTTTATCGGCCTGAATACTAACCTCGTTATTACCCGCGACGCTACCACTGCCTCCTGCCGATGTCGCACCACTGGCTGCCGCTGCCGCCGTGCCCTCTGTCTGTTTCTGCACACTGGTTGCGGTTTCCTTCAATACGGCGACCAGCTCTTCTGCCTGTGCATAGCGCAGACGAATGACCCGCGTACCACCAGCGCGGGATTTCGGCGTATCCAGCTTACGAATCGCGGCAATAATCGGAGCACGATCTGATGGCTTGCCTGAAATCAATACACTATTGGTGCGCTCATCGGCGGCCAGACGAATCTGCTGGGCGGCATTACTGCCTTCCGTGGGGGTTACCTGTAACTGTTTCAGGGTCTGAATAATCTGTGAGGCAACCGCATAGCGTACCGGCACCACCTGGGTTTCGGCAGGCTGGGTACGCGGCACATCCAGACGGGCAATGGCGGCCAGAATCGGCTCGCGGTCTTCACGCTCACCGGAAATAATAATACTGTTGGTACTTTCATCCACCGCCATCCGTGCCTGCTTGACCGCAGCTCCACCTTCAGCAGTCGGGGCAATCTGCAGCTGTTTCAGGGTTTCCAGCAATTTGGCCGCATCCGCATGCTTCAGGCGCACGACCTGTGTTGCCGGAGGTTGAGTACGCGGAATATCCAGTTTGGCAATCACCCGGCGCATCCGCTCACGGTCGGCTTTATCACCGGCCACCAGAATACTGTTGGTGCGCTCATCCACCGAAATATAAACTCGCTGCGGAATGGCACCACCATCCGCCGTTTTGCCGCTGGACATCAAGCCACGCAGGGTATTGGCCAGCTGATTAGCCACTGAATAGCGCAGTGCGACCAGTTCGAATCCCTGGTTATTGGGTTTGTCAATACTCTTAATCACCGCACCCAGACGATCCACATTCTGTTTGCGCCCCGTAACAATGACCGCATTACTGGCCTGGTTGAACTGGATACGGGTTTCGCCCTGTCCGGCCAGTGGCTGTAAGGTCTGAATCGCGGTATTCACAGGAATATACTGCAGGGTAAAGACCTGAGTCACGGTACGATCCGCCTCAATCTTTGGCTTCGGCTTCGCTGGCTGACCCGGTGCCGCAGCTTTGGGTTCATCGGTGATAATCGGTGCCACCTGTGAACGGCCTTTATTCAGCGGTACGACTTTAATGACATTACCGACTTCAATGGCCTCCAGACCATGTACCTGCAGGATGGAGAGAAATGTTTCATACAACTCATCCTCACTCAGTCCGGCTCCGGAAACGAAGGTGATATTACCGCGCACAGCCGGGTCAATAATAAAATTCTTGCCGGTCAGTTTGGAGATTGTTTCCACCAGTGTGCGGATTTCGGTATTTTGCAGATTGATCGGACCTGCTGCAAACACAGGCTGTGTGCCTGCACCCCACAGCAGTGCTGCGGCCGTGATGGCCAACCACGGTTTGACCCGCTTCAGCCTGAAATCAGAATCAGAGCCATCATTTTTCATCATTGTTATCCTGTGCGGATTGTATTGCCAGTCGTTCACGCACCGGTCTCCTGTGCCTTATTTTGTGGTTTATTGAACAACGGATGCAGGCGTTGCACCATTTCGCGGAAAAGCCTCGGATTGGCCGCCAGCACATCGCCGCTCTGCAGGTGGGTATTCCCCCCCTGGACATCCCCGATCAGACCACCGGCTTCCTGCACAATCAGCACCCCGGCGGCGAGATCCCATTCTCTCAGGCCGAATTCCCAGAAGCCGTCAAAACGTCCGGCGGCAACATAGGCCAGATCCAGTGCCGCTGCACCGGGCCGTCGTACTCCGGCCGTACCGGGCAGCAACACCCGCAGACTGTCCAGTGATAAGGTCAGACTCTGATCCTGACGGAAGGCAATACCGGTACACAGCAAGGCATTGTGCAGTGATGTGCGGTCGGTCACACGGATTTTACGGTTATTCAGTGTGGCACCGTCACCACGGGCGGCAGCAAACATTTCATCCTTGACCGGGTCGTATATTGCACCCAGTAATAAACGCCCCCGCTGTTTCAGGGCAATGGAAACCGCAAACTGCGGAATGCCGTGCAAAAAATTGGTAGTACCATCCAGCGGATCGATCACCCATTGGTACTCGGCCTGGGTATCGCCGTGTTGTCCGCTTTCCTCGCCCAGAATCGCATGATCCGGATAAGCCTTGCGCAAGGCGGTGATAATCACTTGTTCCGCCTGACGGTCAACCTCGGTTACAAAGTCATTTTCTGCCTTGCGATGGATGTGCAGGTTTTCAACCTTGTCACGATAACGCCGGATAATATCACCTGCCTGACGCGCAGTCCGGGTCGCAACATTCAACATTGGATGCATGCAATAAACTCGGTTTGACTATTTTCGGCTGCAAAGCATACCACAACCCATCCAAAAACATTATGAGGATTATGTGGAGATTGGCATTTATACAACAGTTTTTATCGCAGCTTTTACCGCTTTCGGATCGCGCTCAGCCGGGGAAAACGCCGGTGGAAATATAACGATCACCGCGGTCACAGATGATCACCACAATGGTGGCATGCTCCACCTGTTGAGACAGCCGTAATGCCGCCGCCACGGCCCCGCCGGACGAGACCCCGGCAAAGATTCCTTCCTGAGTCGCCAGCTGGCGCATGGTTGCCTCGGCTTCAGCCTGGGTCACATCCATTTCCCGGTCAACATTTGCGGCGGCAAATACCTCTGGCAGGTATTCCGCTGTCCAGCGCCGGATACCGGGAATCTGATCGTCCTGGGTCGCCGGACGCACACCGACCACCTGTACGGCAGGGTTCCGGGATTTCAGGTAATTACCGGTGCCGGTAATGGTGCCGGTGGTGCCCATCGCACTGACAAAATGTGTCACCCGGCCATCCGTAGCCTGCCAGATTTCCGGGCCGGTACCATTAAAATGTGTTGCCGGATTATCCGGATTGGCAAACTGGTTCAGCACCTTGCCTTTACCGTCTTGTTCCATCTGCAAGGCAATATCCCGCGCTCCTTCCATGCCACCTTCGGCCACCAGAACCAGTTCAGCACCATAGGCTTTCATTGCTGCCCGCCGTTCCATACTCAGGTTATCCGGCATCAGCAGAATCATCCGGTATCCCTTAATGGCCGCCGCCATTGCCAGGGCAATACCGGTATTACCGCTGGTGGCTTCAATCAGTGTATCACCCGGCTGGATGTCACCGCGTGCCTCGGCCTGCTGAATCATATACAGTGCCGGACGGTCTTTTACCGAACCGGCCGGATTATTGCCTTCCAGCTTGGCGAGAATCGTGTTGGATGTCTCTCCCGGCAGGCGTTGCAGACGGACTAATGGCGTGTGACCAATACAGTCTTCAATGGTTGGATAAGTCATGGCTTCTCCCTTTTCATCCTGTTATCGCTATTCGCTGCTCAGCACCACAAAGGCAACGGCGTGGGTACGCTCATCCGCCAGCGATAATGACCAGCTGCCTGCGCCCAGTCGTTCGGCGGTGGCCTGTGTCGTACCATGCAGAACCAGATACGGTTTGCCCAGTGTATCGTGGCGGGTCTCGATTTCGGTCAGCTGGGCGTGTTTACCGATCCCGGTGCCCAGGGCCTTGGCACAGGCTTCCTTGGTGGCAAAGCGTTTGGCCAGCCAGGCTGCCTGCCGCCCGCAGCTGATCTGCTGAAAATGCCGGTATTCCCGCTCATGCAATATCCGGCGCAGAAAGCGTTCATTGCCACCCCACATCAACCGCTCAATGCGAGCAATTTCCACAATGTCAGTGCCAATGCCGATAATGTTCATGGTGGATTAAGCACGCGCTGCCCACATTAATTCCAGCATTTCCAGCGTTGCCTGCCGGATACCGACAAACACGGCCCGCGCCACCATCGCATGACCGATATTCAGTTCACGCAGCTGTGGAATCGCGGCCACCGCTGTCGTATTCATATAATCCAGACCGTGTCCGGCATTCACCTGAATCCCCTGTTCATGCGCAAATTCCGCCGCCTGCTGAATCCGTTCCAGCTCACGCTGCTGTGCTGCACCCTGGGCATTGGCATACTGGCCGGTATGCAGCTCAATCACCGGCGCACCGGTATCCGGCACACGGCGGATATGCTCAATGTCCGGCTCAATAAATAACGATACCCGAATCCCGGCCTGCCCCAGCTGCTGCGTCACCCGCTTGATGCGCTCAAACTGGCCAATAATATCCAGCCCGCCCTCGGTGGTCAGTTCCTCACGCTTTTCCGGCACGACACAAACATCTTCCGGATGCACATCCAGCGCGATGGTCACCATTTCCTGTTCTGCCGCCATCTCGAAATTCAGCCGCGTTTTCATGTGCTTGCGTACCGCATAAATATCGGCATCCTGCACATGTCGCCGGTCTTCACGCAGGTGCATGGTGATCGCATGTGCTCCGGCGTCCTCAATCAGCGTCACCGCTTTCAGCAAATCCGGGTAGGGGGTGAAACGCGCCTGCCGAATATTGGCAATGTGATCAATATTAACACCCAGTTCAAGTTGCGATGCTGCCATTTTTATCCACTCATAGTCAGTAATTGACGGGCATATAAGGTTTTGCCGTCCAGCTGTAAGGATAACATCCGATCCACTACCCCGCGCAATGCCCGGAGTTGTAAATCAGACAGTTCCGACGGATTGCGCAATGCAATCAGCAGCTCACCACTGATTAACACACCGCGTTGTGCCACCTGTGATGGATCTGGTGGTAACACACTCTGTTGATCAGCCGCCGGATAAAAAGGCCATAACCCCCGCTCCGGCTGGAAATGATAGTTCAGCTCCGGTTGGATGGCGGCACCATCCTTGTCATTTTGCCACAGATTCAATGCCTGTCCGCACGTGGCCAGCACTGCCAGTTCAAACTGCATCACTGCGGGCAGATTACCGACCTGTTGTAACTCATGCAGCAAACGCCGGTAATGGCTGAATAATTCCGGCAGGGGCTGCAATGGCTGAAAAACCCGCAGTAATACTTCATTCAGGTAGGTGGCCTGCACCAGGGCAGCACCTTTCAGGGCATAACGGCGCTTTTCTTCGGCATGATTCAGGGTGAAAACTTCACCGCGTCCGCTCCAGCGGGCATCCAGCAGGCGAAATGGCTCCAGCATGCCCTTGATGCGATGAGCCTGGCGTTTGGAGAAACGGGCTACCAGGGTGATCCGGCCTTCGGTTTCGTTGAAGCCATCGAGTAACAGGCTGTTGTCACGGTAGGCATTGCGGCGCAGGATGTAGGTTAAGGACGGGGTGTTGCTCATTGAGAGGTTTGCTGCGTAGCCTGATCAATCAGGGTTTCAAAGAAGCCGACACCTTCTGTATAAGCAGGGAGATCAGGCAACATTTCGGCGATTCGTTTACACACAGCCAAGCCTTCCTGTAAATATGGCATCGCCAAATTGGACTGATTTTGTTCAAGAAATACCCTGCCCAGATTGTATAGCGACACCGACAGGTCGCGCAGCGATTCCGGCGTCTCACCCAGCAACGCCTTCAAACGACGGCGAATTTCCAGCGACTCTTGATAAGCCAACTGCGCATCGCCCCAACGGCCCTGTTGTTGCGCCACACCGCCTACCTTGTTTAATGACACCGACAGGTCGCGCAGCGATTCCGGCGTCTCGCCCAGCAACGCTTATCCAGCGACACCGACAGGTCGCGCAGCGATTCCGGTGTATTTTTATCCGTCAGTTCTCTGGCCCAAGCCAGCATTTTTTCTGCAACCCGACGGGCAGACTTCAAATGACCATACCGCTGGTAAACTTCCAAAGCACGACTGGCAACAACCAGATATTCACGTTGCGGCGGGTTTTTGGGCCTGAGAAAGTTGAACCAACGCTTCGGTTGCAAAGCCTGCATTTTTTCCAGCAAGCGCTCCCATTCATCAAGATAAGCCTGTTGTGTTTCCGGAACCGCCAATATCTGAGTATATGAGGGATGATTTGGCCGGTCTGTATCTGCATGTTTTGAAGCATTCGATGTGCAGCTTAACCAGTCCTGCGTCATTGTTTCTGATAGAATCCGGATCGACCACAGGTCGGGGGCGATGGTTGACATCTCGGTTTTCAGACATTCTGGCAAAATAAAAATCATTGGTGCCAGATAATTTTTACGCCAGACATCACGGCGTTCATTAAGGCTTAACAATAAACGCCGGTAATGATCAATGGCATCAGGCTGCTGAAAATGATGCAGGGCGATCCAGAGCGGTGAATTTAGCTGCTGATAATATCCCTCTCTGTCCAGCAGGTCACGCAGAGTATTATCCACCCAGTCTGTCTGTTCAGGCTGGTAATAAACCTCCTGCATCCGGGTGGTCTGACCGATAAAAAAGTTGCTCAACCGCTCGTGGAGAATATCACTGACGGTTGTATCGGATGCAAAATAAAAAAACAGGGCAAAACCACGATTCCACTCAAGATGCTGGCGCAACTCCTGCCAGTGCTGTTCGCCCTCAGTGGTCAGTCGCCTGCTCATGCAGCTGTTTTCTTGCACGTTTATCCAGCTCCTGCTGACGCTCTGTCACATAATCAACCACTAATGGGTGGATGCCATACCAGTCCTCACCATTACGGTAATTGATAATCAGATTATTATCAAATAAGGCCGCCAGTTCCGGTAACTGATCCTTGTTGCTCAGCTCGGGCTGGGTCGTTTGATGTACCTTGTATAGCCAACGCACTGCCTCATCATTAATCGGCAACATACCCAGAGCCTCATCATCAAAAATATCGCGGGCCGCTTCAGTACGACGATAGATCATCTGTTTCAAGGTATCCAGACCATCTGGATCAGGTTCACCGGAACCCCGCTGGCGAATATGCACATTTGGCAAAGACACTGGAATATTGCCGATAGATTTGGTTACACCGGGTGCCGCATGAGTCAAATAGGGCGGCACGGTAATAACGGTATGCATCATTGGTAAACGCAGATGCTTGCCGTCACTGCCAAACAATTTAATGATACTGGCATACACCTCAGACACATTTTCATAATGCCCGCGAATTTGCTCGAAAGAATCAACAATCAGTGCAACCTGCTGGTGTTTATTGTTATATTTTTTACGTAGTGCGCTTACCAGCTCAACCGCAAACCCTCTGACATCATCCACCAGACGCGTGGTATGTCCGCGGGTTGCTCTTTGCAGCTCTTTTTTGAAAACATGGTCAGAACGTAAACGGGCTGTCAGATCAACACCAAACTCCAGCGGAGCCATATTGGCAGTGGCCTTAATATTGACTTTCTCCAGCTCCAGAGAACCGACAAATGCCTGTAAACGTCCCCAAAGTGACTCTTCTGTTATGCCAAGGCCGTGCTCATCATTAGCCTGTTTTGCCAGACCGATACTGACTGCCATCAGGAAATCACTGATTTCAACCGGCTCAGACATGTGCAGGTATTCCAGCATGTCGATGTAAAACACAACAAAGCCGTCATCCAGCAACATTTTACGCAGCCGCAACAATTCAGTACTTTTTCCGGTGCCACGCTGTCCGGTCACAAAATACAAGCTTTCTGCATCGTTGAAACTGATTTCACCGGCAACATGGGCAATGGGATCTGTTTCAAGGCGGCTGACATATGGCTCATACCATCGTGCGTCGTGTGGATCTGCCGGATCAAGCGGCTTATCACGCAAAGCCTGGTATAACTCTTTCAGTTTTTGTTTCGGGTTGGTATTCATGGTGGTTTATCCTAATGTGTAATCCCCAGGCTCTGCAAATGCCTCGGGCTGTTCTCCCAGTTCGCCTCCACCCGTACCCACAGTTTCAGCATGACCTTACTGTCCAGAAATTCCTCCAGCGCCCGTCGTGCCGAACTGCCAATCCGCTTCAGCATCTCGCCTTTTCTGCCGATAATAATTCCTTTCTGGCTATCACGGCTGACCCAGATCACCGCATGAATTTCAATCAGTTTCGGAGTTTCGGTAAACTGCTCCACCTCAACCGCTGTGGAATACGGCAATTCCTGATGCAGGTAAGTCATCAGCTGCTCACGCACCAGTTCCGCACAGATAAAACGGGTTGACTGATCGGTTACTTCATCCTTGTCATGCCCCCATTCACCTTCCGGCATGACTTTAACCAGCGCCGCCTTCAGCTCATCGGTATTGACCCCTTTCGTGGCCGACAGGGGAAAAATGGCCGCAAAATCACGTTTGGCAGCCACCTCCTGTAGCCAGGCCAGCATTTCACCACGCTGTTTCACCCGGTCCACTTTATTCGCCACCAGAAACACCGGCCTGCTGACATGCTGCAAGCGCTTCAATACCAGATCATCTTCCTCTGTCCAGCGCATTGCTTCCACCATCATGACAACAGCATCCACATTTTCCAGCGCGGAGACGGCTTCCAGATTGATGGTTTTATTCAGCAGGCTTTTCGCCGACTTGTGGATACCGGGGGTGTCACGAAACACGATTTGATAATCCTGTTCAGTGAGAATACCGCGAATGTTATGCCGGGTGGTTTGTGGTTTATTGGCAATCGCCGATACCTTAAAACGCGGTGAACGTCTGGCGGTGTGGCTCACCTTCAACATTCAACAGTTCATAATCCGGTAATTCGTGGCCGCGTGATTGCAAAAACTCCTGCAAGCGGCTTTTGGGGTCTTTCAGGTCATCTTCCGACGGCAGACTGTTCAGTTCTTCGCGGAAAACAGTCAGCACAAAGGTTTGTGCTGACTCCAGCCCCTGTTCAAGATAAATACAGCCGATCAGTGCTTCCAGTGCATCCGCCAGAATGGATTTACGCCGGAAGCCGCCGCTTTTCAGTTCCCCTGGCCCAAGGCGCAGAAAATCACCTAATTTCAGCTCAGCTGCCTGTTGTGCCAGTGTACTTTCATTCACCAGCGAGGCCCGTAACCGGCTCAGATAACCTTCACTAGCCGAAGGCATCTGGCGGTAAAGTGCCGTGGTGATAATCAGCCCAAGTACACTGTCACCCAGAAATTCCAGCCGTTCATTGTTTTTACCATTGGCACTGCGGTGGGTGATGGCTCTGACAAAAGTGTCAGTCGCCATCAGTTGGGGGGTTAATAAGGTTGTCAGTTT
>PDRT01000081.1 GCA_002746895.1 Thiothrix nivea | reverse complement strand
GCTGATTTTTCCATCACCATTCTGATCACTGATCCCTGGTTCACCAGACAGGGTAAAGTTGGCTTTCAGATAATCTTTGACCGCATCACTTATCGGCAGGTCATTTTTGTTACTTTCTGATGGTGATGGGCAGGGTGGACACCATCTAGGAGCATTCTGTTGGAGCTGCTGGATTAACACCTGTATCACCTGTATCAATTGCAGCAGGGATTGGATCTGCTGCAAGATAGTACCCTTTGTGTGGCTGCCAGTAAATGACGAAAAGGATTGAAAATTTTTGCCTGATCCACCTAAGTTTACTGGGTGTGTAACTTGAGCAGAATTACGGTTTGTCTGGAAATCTATCATTTTTCTACTCTACTCCGAAATCCGAAATGCTATGTAAAGAAATCTAATAATTAGGAAGGTAGACGATTGATATTACCAAGGCAGGCGGCAGTATGGTAAACGGATAGATCTTCCAGATAGGAAGATAAAACCCCTGTGGTTTAACCCACAGGAGAGTTTTACTAAATAAGACCAATGGCTAGAAACAGATGACGGATCTATTCAGTCTGTGCAAGGCAGGATGTTACTGATACTCTGATCCATCCCACGAATATCGGACAGCTTAAATGTGAATTAAGAAGGCGTTTACAGCCAGCAGGCCAACCCACCTACTCAACCGCCTCCACCACCAATATAATCCCATCCACCGCCGTCACCCGTACCCGCGTGCCAACCGGCAAGTCCGGCCCACTGACCCGCCAGTTACTGTCACCGGCCTGTACTGAACCACGGCCATTACGGATCGCTTCGGTCAGGGTATATTCCTTGCCAACATGACTTTGCAGACGATTATTCAAACCCGGCTCATCGGATGGCATAGCCTCTTCGCGGAAAAAACGTGACCGCCGCCAGGCCAGCACGCTGGCTCCGGAAACAGCAGCAAAAATCAGCACCTGCCAGGCAAACTCCAGTCCCGGAACCAGCCAGAGCAAGGCACCGACCACAATGGCACCAAAACCGAACCACATCAGAATCGCACCGGGCGCAAACACCTCCAGCGCAAAAAAAGCGACTCCCAGAATCAGCCAGTGCCAGAATTCAATATGTCCTTCGATCATTTTCTGTCCCCCGTTACGGCTGCCCTGTTAATTCTGTTGGGTTTCTTTCCACAACTCACTGATACTGCCGATGGAACCGATGATACTGCTGCTGTCCAGTGGCATAAAGATCGTTTTTTGTTGTTCGGAGTCTGCGAATTTACCCAGTGCCTCAACATACTTCTGGGCGACAAAATAATTCAACGCCTGCACATCACCTTTGGCAATCGCTTCCGACACCATCTTGGTTGACTTGGCTTCTGCCAATGCTTCACGCTCCCGCGCCTCAGCGCGCAGAAAAGCCGCTGTTTTCTCACCTTCGGCTTCCAGAATCTGTGATTCTTTCAGACCCTGTGCTTCAGTGATCTGGGCACGCTTCCTGCGCTCCGCTGTCATTTGCAGGTTCATGGCGTTAATCAGATCCGCTGGTGGATCAATATCCTTGATCTCCACTCGCAACACCTTCACACCCCAGGCGTTGGTCGCCTCATCAACAATGGTCAGCAGACGTGCGCCGATTTCATCACGTTTACTCAGCAAATCATCCAGCTGGAACGAACCACAGACCGAACGCAGATTGGTCATGGTCAGATTCAGAATGGCATGTTCCAGGTTATTCACCTCATAGGATGACCTAGCCGGATCAAAAATCTGGTAGAATACCACGCCATCCACCGTGACATTGGCATTATCGGCGGTGATAATCTGTTGCGGCAGAATATCCAGCACCTGCTCCATCATATTCACCTTGTGCCCGACCCGGTAGATCACCGGTACCAGCAAACCCAGTCCCGGCTGCAACGTTCGCACATAGCGCCCGAAACGCTCAATGGTGTAGGCATAGCCCTGTGGCACCATTTTCACGCCCATAAACACCAGAACGCCGATAAAAACCAATATAGCAATTGCAAATTGTGCAAACATAGGAGACTCCTTTCATTATGATTATAATTTACTCAACCCTGTGCGTGCAGGGACGACACACTGCCAGCATGAAAAATTCTGACCTGCATCAGTAAAGCATAGCCCGGTGTAAAATCAGCTATTTCCCTGCAAACATTTGCGCAAATATTTGAGTCAAAACGATATATCAGATTAGCGAAGCCTGCAAATATTCCGGTACAATTACCTCATGGACGTATCCCCGATTCTTGACAGTTTAAACAAACCACAGCGCGAAGCCGTTTCTGCGCCCCCGACTTCATTACTGGTACTGGCCGGAGCCGGTAGCGGTAAAACCCGCGTACTGGTACACCGTATCGCCTGGCTACTCAAGGTTGAAGGTATCTCACCGCTGAGTATTCTCTCGGTAACGTTTACCAACAAGGCAGCCGCAGAAATGCGCGGGCGGATTCAGGAATTGCTTGGCACCCCGGTCGGCGGATTGTGGGTCGGTACTTTCCACGGTCTGGCACATCGTTTATTGCGCATACACTGGCGTGAAGCGGATCTGCCGCAAGCCTTTCAGATCATGGACTCCGAAGACCAGATCCGCATGGTGAAACGCCTGCTCAAGGCACTGGATCTGGATGAAAACCGCTGGCCGCCGCGTCAGGTGGCCGGTTTTATCAATGCACGCAAGGACGAAGGTTCCCGCGCCCGTCATCTGGATGATCGCGGCGATCCGGCACAACGGCAGTTAATCCGGGTTTACACACTGTATGAGGAAACCTGCCAGCGTAATGGTGTGGTAGATTTTGCCGAATTGCTGCTGCGCTCACTGGAATTGCTGCGCGATAATCAGGAGTTACAGGCCCATTACCGCAACCGTTTCCGTCATATTCTGGTCGATGAATTTCAGGATACCAATGCCCTGCAATATGCCTGGCTGCGACTGATTGCCGGTCAGCAGAATCCGGTATTTGCGGTGGGCGATGATGATCAGTCAATTTACGGCTGGCGCGGTGCCAGAATTGAGAATATCCAGAATTTCACCCGTGACTTTCCGGATTGTGAAACTATTCGTCTGGAACAGAACTACCGCTCCAGCGGCAATATTCTGCAGGCTGCTAACGCCCTGATTGATCATAACCGTGGCCGCCTGGGAAAAAAGCTGTGGACAGATGGTGGCGAAGGCGAAAAGATTCATTTATACGCCGCCTTCAATGAGCTGGATGAGGCACGTTATATCGCCGGGCGTATTAAACAATGGGTGGATGACGGTCACTTGCGCTCAGAAATCGCTATTCTGTACCGTTCCAATGCCCAGTCACGGGTCTTTGAAAGTACCTTTAATGAACACCGTATTCCCTACCGGGTGTATGGCGGACTGCGCTTTTTCGAACGTGCTGAAATCAAGGATGCACTGGCCTATCTGCGCCTGAGTGTCAATCCGGCGGATGATGCCTCCTTCGAGCGTATTGTTAATCACCCGCCACGTGGTATTGGTGAGCGCACGGTGGATATGCTGCGCCAGATTGCCCGTACCGAACAGCGTGCTTTGTGGGAAGTCGCCGAAGAAGCGGTAAGCTCCGGTGAATTTACGGCCCGTGCTGCCGGTGCTATTGGTCGTTTTGTCGAACTGATGAAGCAGATGAATGAGGAAATTCGTCACCTGCCACTGTCAGAACAGGTGGAAACCGTGATTGCCTTATCGCGCCTGAAAGAACATTTTCTAGCCAAAGAAAAGGGCGAACAGGGTCAGGGCCGGGTGGATAACCTCAACGAACTGGTGACAGCCGCACAGGGCTATATCCATATTCAGGATAATGAACTGCCGGACATGGATGAACTGTCCTCGTTTCTGGCTCATGCAGCACTGGAAGCTGGTGAGGGACAGGGTGATGCCGGTGAGGATTGCGTACAAATGATGACCCTGCACTCGGCAAAAGGTCTGGAATTTCCGCTGGTATTTCTGGCCGGACTGGAGGAAGGTTTATTCCCGCACCAGATGTCGGTGGATGAACCGGGCCGTCTGGAGGAAGAACGCCGCCTGTGCTACGTGGGCATTACCCGCGCAGAACAGCAGCTGGTGATCAGCTACGCCGAACAACGGCAGTTACACGGCCAGACACGTTTTAATCCGCCCTCACGTTTTCTGCGTGAATTACCGGAAGCACTGATTGAAGAAATCCGCCCGAAAGTACAGACCTATCAGACCAGTTATCGCGCCGCCAAAACTTATCAAAAACCACAACGCCCGGTTCTGCCAAAAGATACGCTGACCGAAAGCGGTTTTAAAATCGGCCAGTCAGTCACCCATGCCAAATTTGGTGAAGGGGTGATTACCTCAGCAGAAGGCTCCGGTAGCCATGCGCGGGTGGAAGTGAATTTCCAGTCTGCCGGGCGCAAATGGCTGGTGCTGGCTTATGCGAATCTGGAGAAAGTTTGAAACCGGCATCAGACCAACTCTCCACGCTGAACTTTCAGCAAACCATTCAGTGCCGCCGCCGCCAACAAACTACCACCACCAGTGCCTGCTACGGTGATGTATTCCACCTCCAGCTCATCGTAGCTCTCCATCAATAACTGTTTACCTTCGGTAGCATTGACGAAACCAGGGTTAGTAGCAATGATCAGTGCCGGTTTATCAAACTCCTTGGTCTTAAGCATTTCCAGCAAGTACATCAGTGCTGAACTGGAATAGCCAACCACCGCAATACTGCCTTTAATGTAGTTTTTCCACTGATTGACTGCGGTCATTGCCCGGCTTTGTTTATTTGCCTTGGCCTGAGAGATAGTGGCTGCCTTGCCGACGAAACACATGGGTTCCTGATACAGCAGACTTTCATCCAGCGCACATCTTACGGTGTCGAAATCATATAAAATATTGGCGTACTTCTTGACGGCTTTTTTACCCACCTGGGTTGCTTCCGGACTGATATAAATATTTTCAGCCAGTACCGGTTCACCACAGGTACGAATCATGTGCAGAACAATCTGTTTTTCATCCTCACTGAAACGTTGCAAGTCCGTCAGCTCACGGATTTTCTCGAATGTCCGGCTTTCTATTTTCTGTGGGTCAGAAAGATAATTGATCATAACGCTGAAAACCTACTTCTGTTCCCGTGACTGGTTTGCAGACCGTCCCAGCGGGCCATCGGGACGAATCAATTCCTGTATATCTTCGTAAGGCACCAGAAACTGCGTTGGCCCCAGCGCATAGGGCGCGATTTCATAAGGGTTAAAAATAAAGTCCAGTCCCTCTTTCAGCACCCCGAAGTTATCATTCACAGCAAACACATCATTCGGAAACGAGAAACCCTGTTCTTCCAGTGTTTCTTCCTCTTTCAGTCTGCGTACCTGACGGAAGATTCTTTCCGCCGCGACATTTAACGCGGTTTCATAACCGGGATTCAACAGGTCAGGCAAAATAATCTGGCTGGCATCCTTAAGACTCAACACCGAATAACGACGACCACTGAACGGATGGGCACCGCCAGTATAACCGTACTCCTCAAAGAGCAGGGTCAACATATCCTGCGTTACAAAAACAATTTTCAGGTTACGTTCCAGCTCCCAGCTGTTAAACGGATTCGGTGTTTGCCGGTATTCGTCAATAAAGGCTTCCGCCAATTGCTGCGGTGTCGTGGTGGCATCAGCTGAGCCGGCAGGATTATCCACCATCTGTTGTAAAATAAAACGATTCAGCTTTTCCGCCAGCTCCGGTTTGGCATCAGAACTCAGCTGCGGATAACTGAAAGTCACGGTGGCGCATAAATGGTTCTGTGTATTTTCCGCCGTTGCAGCGCCTTGATCATCCGCTCCGGCTTCCTTTACATTCATATCAGCCACCAGCTCGGGGCAATCCGGGCCACCCTGCTGCTGAAATTTAATCATCTTGAAATCCAGCCGGGTCGAATCATCGTTCTGCGGATCAGTAATTCCCAAACCGGCATCGCAAGCTGCCAGTAACAGGGTCGTGCATAACAGCGTAATCATCCGGATGCGCATGTTTTATATCCTGAAATGCTCAAGTCATTAATCTGAAAAAATTTTATTCTCAAGCCATTTTCAAACATGAGAAATTCCAGACTTCCATCATAAATCATAACGGAAGCACAGCTTAACTGATCGGCCTGTAAAAATCCTGTCTATAGATTAAGTAGATTAATTTGTCTGACAACTAAGGTGATAAGCGGACAATTTCCCAGTCATGCTCTGCCCGTAAACGGTATTCAAAGCGGTCATGCAGGCGATTGGGCCGCCCCTGCCAGAATTCCACCGTATCCGGCACAATGCGATACCCCCCCCAGAAATCCGGCAGCGGCACCTCACCCTCACCGAATTTACGTTTCATTTCACCCAGTTTCTGTTCCAGAAAACGGCGTGAGCTGATCACTGAACTTTGTGCCGACACCCAGGCTCCCAACTGACTGCCCCGCGGGCGACTGAGAAAGTATTTCAGCGATTCTGCGGTCGGGATCTTTGCAGCGGTACCGGAAATCTCAACCTGCCGCTCCAGTTCTTTCCAGAAGAACAACGCCACTACTCGCGGGTTTGCCGCAATATGACTGGCTTTCTGACTGCCGTAATTGGTATAGAAGACAAAACCCTGTTCGTCAAATGATTTCAGCAGCACTGTACGCAATGCCGGGGCTCCCAATGGCGAGATGGTTGCCAGCTGCATGGCATTCACTTCTGTGACTTCACTGTGGGTGGCTTCATGAAACCAGGTTTCAAACTGCGAAAACGGATCAGCTTTCAGTTCATCGCGAACCAGACCGCCCTGCATATACTCGTTTCTTATTGCTCCCAGATTCATCGCTATATTCCTGATTTTCCTACCCTTCCAGACACTTTCCCCGCTCTTCCACCGGATCAAGCTATCATACACTTTACCGGAATACACTACCATGCAAAAAGCCCTTTTCAGCCGGGCCACCTCATATAGAATTAATTGATTTGGTGAGGTAAAAAATACGTTTAACCTTGATACTTCCTTTTGATATATCGCATTTCAGTAGAACCGGGGCTATTTTCTTTAGGAGTGAAACATTTTGTGCGGCACTTTCCTTATGGATGACTGACGTGTATAAATCAGATCATGAAAGATCACGCACACCGTATCCGGGAAGAATTACCACTGATAATCTTCTTCATCGCTACCATCTGGGGCGTCTTTCTGCTCGACCAGTTTTTGCCGCTGGAAAGTTTCGGTCTGATTCCGCGCAGTTTCAGCGGGCTGACCGGTATTATCGCCATGCCGTTTCTGCACGGCAGTCTGGGCCACATTATGAGTAATACCGTGCCGCTGATTGTACTGATGTTGCTGCTGGCCGGTTCTAAAGCCAACAGCCGCCTGATTATGGTAGCGATTATCATACTGGGAGGCGTGTTGCTATGGTTATTCGGGCGCGGTGCCTCGTTGCACATCGGAGCCAGTGGGCTGGTATTCGGTTTGGCAGTATTTTTAATGGTGTCCGGTTTTCTGGAGCGGCGTACTGTGCCGGTCATTGTGGCACTGATCGTCGCTTTTCTGTATGGCTCCAGCCTGATCAGCGGCATTATGCCGTTTCAAAGAGGCGTGTCGTGGGACGGACATTTATTCGGCGGGCTGGCCGGAGCTTTTGTCGCCTGGGTCATGGCCAGACACCTCAAATCAGGCGGATGAGAATAAACGGCGCAACCAGTTACCTGACACAGCGGGCTTCGCTTCCAGGGCTTCCTCACCCGAGGCATAATCCAGCAGGTATTCATACTGATGCTGCGTTTGTGGCATATTATGGCCGCGAACATCCGACATCAGCTCGACTGCATGATTCAGTGTCATACCTTCAGCAAGCAACAAGGCACCTGCCAACAGGCCGGTACGACCAATACCGGCATAACAGTGGATGGCGATATGGCTGCCACTGTTGAGTTCATCGTATAACCGGTTGACCAGCCTGCGGAACTCCGGCGGCTTTTTCGGGATGCTCCGATCCCGGATCGGGAATTGCTCAAAGGCCATTCCCAGCTGCTTACACAACTGACCTTCCATTGCTGCGCCCAGATGCACGGCCTCTTCTTTTTCCAGCAGTGACACCACCTTATGAATACCCATCTGGCTCAGACGTGCCAGCCCGTCACCCAACTGATCGGCTTTGGGGCAAGGCATAATATACAAGGTGCCCTGCCCAATAGATTTGACTTCGTAGATTTGCGGCTCCATTGCGCCATCTTAGCGTTTTGCAGAGCTATTTGCCAGATTTAGCGTATGATACAAATCTCTGTTCTTTTCCGCCATTCTGGACTCACGATCACCGCGCAGCAGAGCTGAAATCAGGGGTAAAATGTTAACAGGAATACCGCTATGGAAATGACCGACGAACAACTATTGCGTTACAGTCGCCAGATTATGTTGCCACAAGTTGATATAGAGGGTCAGGAGCGTTTGCTGGAGTCGAAGGTCTTGATCGTCGGAGTTGGCGGGCTGGGTTCTCCGGTGTCGATGTATCTTGCCGCTGCCGGGGTGGGTCAGCTGATACTGACTGATCCGGATACAGTGGATCTGAGCAATCTGCAACGCCAGATCGTGCATGGCAGTGACACAATGGGTGAAGCTAAAGTCACCTCTGCGGCCCGGCGGCTGAAACAGCTCAATCCGGATGTGGTTATCTGTACCATGCCGGAGGCATTAGATAATGACCGCCTGCTGGAAGCGGTACAAGATGTTGATGTCGTAGTGGATTGTACCGATAATCTTGCGTCCCGTTTTGCTATCAACCGTACCTGTATTGCTGCGGTGAAACCACTGGTATCCGCAGCAGCGATCCGCTGGGAAGGGCAGATTTCGGTCTTCCATCCCGGCATTGCTGACAGCCCCTGTTATCAGTGTTTCTACGGCGATGTCACCCGACTATCGGAAACCTGTAGTGAAAACGGCGTTATCGGGCCATTGCTGGGTGTTCTGGGCAGTCTGCAGGCACTGGAAACCATCAAGTTACTGACCGGCAAGGGTGATACCCTAATCGGACGTGTGCTGCTGTTTGATTCACTGAATATGACATGGACAACAGTTCGGCTGGCTAAACGGACAGGCTGTAAAGTCTGTGGGGGTAATGCCGCGTGAAAAGCAAGCGCCCCGTCGCTAGTTTCCCCAAATCCCGGTTTTACCAAACAGAATATGATCCACCCAGCTGTCACTATTTTTACCGACACAGACATCAATATCCTCACCATCCGGCAGGCGGGTTTTCACCGAATAACCCTTACCGGGCGAATGATTCAGGTTGATAATACGGGTTTCACCCGGTTTTAATTGCGTGACGATAATCTTCTCCTGCGAAAAATCGTTGCCATGCTCAATAGTAATGGTCGGAATGACTTCCTTGCGCATGTTTTCCAGTTTGACAAATAGCGGACGCCCCGGATAACGGTGTTTCCACACGGCATGGGTAACTGAAGCACCGAGCAGCAAGGCGGCGAGGGATATTAATAAGGTTGTGCGCAATGAAAAAGTCATGGCTGAATCTGATCAGATTAAACTTGATTCTGTAGTTTGGTGGATTTTAACGAGACTGTCTTTGCGATTGGTTAAGTCATGAAACTATCATTTGACGCAGAACTTGATTCAATCTAGCCTATACAATAGAAAGGTTGAAACATAAATATGTATGAAACGCTTATCACGTCAGCTTGAACCCACTCTGCAACGTTTTGCACAGTCATTTCCGGTGATCACCCTTACCGGCCCGCGTCAATCCGGGAAAACGACATTGGCACGGGCGATATTCCCGGACAAACCCTATGTCAGTCTGGAAGACCCCAGCGAATTGTTATTTGCCAGAGAAGACCCGAAAGGTTTTTTAGCCCGTTTCAAGACGGGGGCTATTTTTGATGAAGCACAGCGTTGGCCAGATTTGTTTTCATGGCTACAGGGCATGGTGGATGAAAATCGTCAGCCCGGACAATTTATTCTTACCGGTTCACAGCAGTTTGGCCTGCTGTCCGGTGTCTCGCAATCGCTGGCTGGCCGGGCCGGAATTACCCGCCTGTTGCCACTGTCAGCTACTGAAATTCCCGGATTACAGGACATTTCATTAAATACCATACTGCTGAAAGGTGCTTACCCGGCACTTTATAGCCAACCAATCAACCCGCAGGACTGGTTTGCCAGTTATATTGCCACCTATGTCGAACGTGATGCCCGTCAATTAATCAATATTCAGGATTTAACTGTCTTCCAGCGTTTTCTGCGTTTGTGTGCCGGACGTACCGGAAATTTGCTCAATTTGAATGCCCTGGCCGGTGAGGCGGGGATTTCCCAGGCTACTGCACAAGCGTGGATGTCGGTACTTGAATCCAGTGATCTGGTTTACCGGCTACCTCCTTACCATAAGAATTTTGGCAAACGTTTGGTGAAATCGCCCAAATTATATTTTCTGGATACTGGACTGGTGTGCTGGTTATTGGGCATTCGTAGTGAAGAGGTGTTAGCCTTGCACCCGTTGCGTGGGGCAATTTTTGAAACCTGGGTGGTCAGTGAGGCTATCAAGGCCCGTTATAATGCCGGACGAGTGGCTGACTTGTATTTCTGGCGTGATAACAATGGCCTGGAAGCGGATCTGGTGTTTGAACAGGGTATGAAATTACAACCGGTGGAAATCAAATCCGGCCAGACTGTTACCAATGATTATATCCATGCAGGACAAAAAGCGGCCAGGTTTGCCGGGGATGAAGCCTTAATGCCCTGGCTGGTACACGGTGGAGATGATTGTTATCAGCGCAGTCATGTGGATGTGCTGGGCTGGCGGGATTTTTCGGGGCGGATTCAGTCAATTCCCACCTGAAGAACCGACAAAATCACGGTATCATTCGGGTCGTCGTTATATAAACAAACTACTGGAGTCGCCATGTCGTTACAACACACGCTGAAACCCTTTGAACAAAAATTACAGACTGTGCGTGAAAAAGTCGCGAGCATGGCGGTAATGACCGGTCGTGAACTAGCGGACAGCTTACAAGTGCTAAAAGACCGGAATCAGGAAGAGGCAGCGGATATCGCGGCGAAAGATGCACTGATTAATGCCAGTGAGCGGGTGATTGATGAGCTGGTCATCCAGACTATCGTGATGTATCAACCGATGGC
>PDRT01000090.1 GCA_002746895.1 Thiothrix nivea | reverse complement strand
TGCACATTGACCTGATCCTCGTCAATCGGCACATACTTATTGATGACAGCCATAATATCACGACGCATTTGTGGCAGGTAATCCGGCCCGGAACGATTAATGCGTTCATGCGCAATAACAATTTGCAATCTTTCCTTGGCTAACTGTGCACTTCTCGGTTTTTTCTTACTGAAGTAGTCAAATAATCCCATTGTCCCTTATCCTCCGAACAAGCGCTTGAAAAGTCCCTTTTTCTCGACTTCAAGAAACCGGTGTTCCACGGTTTCTCCCAGAAAGCGCCGAACAAAATCATCGTAAGCCTGTCCCGCAGTACTTTCCTTATCCAGAATCACCGGCAGACCACTGTTTGAGGCCTGTAAAACCCCCCCGGACTCAGGAATCACCCCGATCAGCGGTACTGCCAGAATATCCAGAATATCTTCCAGTGCCAGCATATCCCCGCTGGCAACACGCTCCGGATTGTAACGGTTAATCAGCAGATGTTCCCGAACCACGCCACCCTGTTCTGCTTTCAGGGTACGGCTTTGCAACAGGCCCAGAATACGGTCGGAGTCCCGTACTGAAGATACTTCCGGATTGGTTACGATCACCGCATCATCAGCGTAATACATCGCCATTGCGGCCCCGCGCTCAATCCCTGCTGGCGAATCACAGACAATAAAGTCAAACCCCTCCTCTTTCAGATCATCAAGCACCTCACCGACACCTTCCTGCGTCAGGGCATCCTTGTCCCGGGTCTGGGAAGCCGGCAGAATGTATAAATTCTCGGTACGCTTGTCCCGGATCAATGCCTGCTTCAGATTTGCCTCACCATTAATGACATTGACAAAATCATAAACCACGCGCCGTTCACAGCCCATAATCAAGTCAAGATTGCGCAGACCCACATCAAAATCAATTACCGCAGTCTTATAACCCCGCACAGCCAGACCGGTTGCGAATGCGGCACTGGAAGTGGTTTTACCAACCCCGCCCTTACCTGAGGTGACGACAACAATCCTGCTCAAATCAGTTCTCCTTAAAAATACTGAGGTTATCGGGAATAAAGAAAAAACACGGTTAAATGGTTAAATGACTTAATATCAGATCAAAACCATACTTAGATGGGTGTTATTTTCAATTTTTCACCGTCCAGCTGCACCATCACAGCCTGACCCTTTACATCATCTTCTATATCATCCAGCAAACGGTAACGTCCGGCAATGGAAATCAGCTCAGCCTCCAGTTGCTGACAAAATATTCTGGCACTTTTATCGCCCTGAACACCTGCCAGCACCCGGCCACGCAAGGCACCGTACACATGCACCGAACCACCGGCCAATAACTCGGAACCGGCACTGGTCTGCTGCATAACCACAATATCACCCTCCGGACAGTAAACCTGCTGGCCGGAACGCACAGGGCGCTCAATGACCCGCAGGCGTACAGGTTCTGGCCCTCTGTCCCCTTTAGCCTCGGTTGCGGCCTGTTCCGGGTGTTGCTGATTCTCTGCCGCAGGCTCATCTTTCACAGTCACCGCAGGTGCCCTGCTGCGGCCAGACCCCTGACGCAGTAAGGCCCAGCCCGCCTCCGCAGCCATTGCTTCACAGGTTTCAGGCAGATTGCGGATTCCCACCGGGATCAGGCCGGTCTCACTGACCAGCGCTGCAAGACGGGCAAAGTCCAGCTCACCGGCCTGTTCAGCAATCTTCTGGCAATCAACGATCACCGGACTACGATCCAGTAACTGATGGGCACTCTTACGCTTGGTTTCCAGAGCAGTCTGAATAGCGTCCATATCTGTCACCGATAGCAGCAACACGCTCAACAGCGACATTTCGCCTTTTAACTCCAATGCCTGATCACTCAAACTGCAACACTCCTTTGCTGACGGCTGCTGTGGACACTCACAAACAGCAAACTGCATGAAAGCCTGTGTTATGTCAATCCCATTATTCATCCAATATTTTAATCAATGTCTATTAATTAAACTGAATATCACATATTTTCAGCACCAAAAAATTCTTATACAATATAAATAAAAGTTAATAACCGCAAAAGTAACCTCTGGTACTTTTCTGCGGACTGATTACCTTCCGGGAACTGATCAGAACTTCATTCTGAAACCATTCCCATAATCTTATAGGCCAAAACGCTACTGACGGTGCGGGTGAGTTAAAACGATGGACAAAACAGGATTCCTTA
>PDRT01000089.1 GCA_002746895.1 Thiothrix nivea | reverse complement strand
CTCCGTCCTGCTCATGTAACAGACAGTGGTAATCATGTTTCAGGCAGTCGCGGAAGATACCCCGTGTCCACGGATAAGGGTAGGCACGAACCTCAATGGCCATGATCTGATCCAGATCCTGTTTGGTCATAGGACGCAGGTTGAGCAGGTCTTCGGTTTTGAGCACTGGGAACCTTCCGGTTTTGTGATAGGGAAAAAGATATGCCTGTCAAAAGCAGTTGATCATGGCCGCTTTTTTTCCTGATAAATCGGTACTAAATACCAGATGCTACAAACTCACATCTCTTTCGGTGCATCACGGGTCAGCAGGTTCTCATGCCCGGCCATCTGCGCCTGTTCTTCAATCACCTTGTTTTCCACAGTACGATCCGGGCTGACATCCTGCACATCCTGTGTCGCTTTGGCATGCGCGGTAACTTCCGCATCATTACGCGATTCAGCACCACCGGCCAGATCCGTGGCAGCTTGCATCAGGCGTAATTGATAAATTGGTTCCGGCATCACAATACCGGCATTATCAAACGCCTGTTTTACCGCACGGATAGCTTCGCTGCGCACTTTCGGGTAACTGTAATTTTCCTGATTAATCCAGGCATAGATACGCAACGGAACATTGGAGTCGCCCAACTGCTCAATCACCACCAGCGGCTTCGGCTCTGCCAGTACACCTTCAGTGGCTGTTACCGTTTTCATGGCCAGTGCCTGTGCCGCCAGCAGATCATGTTCGGCAGCAATGCCGACATCAAACTGAAAACGCCGCTCAGGGTGGCGGGTGAAATTGGTAATCACCGCCTTAAACACCATTGCATTGGGGATACGGATGTGATTGCCGTCCGGCGACATCAGAATGGTGGCGCGGGAAGTCAGGCGCAGCACATTACCCTGATGACCATCAATACTGACAAAATCATTGACCTGAAACGGGTTGCGCAGACTCAGCAGAATACTGGCAATATAATTTTCCACCGTATCCCGTACTGCAAAACCTACCGCCAGACCGATGATACCCGCCGCCCCAAGAATCGTACCAATCAGCGCTGTAGCATCCAGCAGGATCAGCGCCAGCACCACACCGAGCAGAATCAGCACCAGATGCACGATCTGCCCCAGCAGATTGG
The DNA here is from genome assembly GCA_002746895.1 of Thiothrix nivea. GTDB lineage: Bacteria > Pseudomonadota > Gammaproteobacteria > Thiotrichales > Thiotrichaceae > Thiolinea > Thiolinea nivea_A. The sequence goes on along the minus strand of PDRT01000089.1, from coordinate 1,074 downwards.
CGATAAACTGGTTCGGTGTAATCCGGCGGTAAACACTGCGCACCGACAGCCAGCTACCCAGTAGCCAGGCTAATACAACTACCAGCACCGCAAGCAGAAATAACGGTAACCCGGCCAGCATTTGCCGGGTGAGTATCCATAACTTTTCTGCCGTGGTTTGCAGACGTTTTTGCAGACTGCGGCTGACGACCAGCTGATTCTTGACCTCAACCACCCCCTCAACCTGACCGGCGAATTGCAAGGCCTTGCTTTCATTGGCACTGGAATCCACCTCGCCAATCAGCGTCACCACCCCTTTATTCACTGCGATGCTGATATTCTGTAACGCTTCCAGCTCGGTATAGATTTCCTGTAGACGTTGTTTAATCTTGCGGTCACCCTGTCTGGAACTGTTAGTAGTGATGACCTTATCAGCAACAACGGCTTCTTCTTTTGCCCCACCCGTCAGCAGCTCTGTCAGCTCATCCGCCGACAATGGTTGAACCATGATTGTAAACAGCAACAAATAGAGCAAGGCTGGAAAAAAACTGCCTAGTCGTATCATTGACATAATTCCCAGCATCACCAATCACCACCAAAGTTCATCAGCCACTCCTCCATTTTATCTCCTAGAAATCAAAGTGTTGCAGCAATACCCGAATTTGTTGTATTTTCTAAAGATCAGATAATACATCCCAACATAAACCACTACCAGTGGATGCCTAAAAACAGTGTGATCACCACACAGGCAAATCAACTCAGGTTATTTAAAATTAAACTTATAAATCAATAAGTTGTAATTATAAAATGTGTTTTTTAAATTGTAGAGATAGATAGTAACAATCATAATTTATAATAAAAACACATTAGAATTATAGATTTAGTCTTCAGAAAAATGTATCAAAAGAGCCGTAGTGATGATGTTTTCTCATTAACACTACTTTTCCAAAACAATCAAGGAGACTACTATGTCTAGTAAACTAAGAAATCTTATTGACCCGCGGATTTTAATCGTTAGCGCAACACCGTGTTAATTATGCAGGTACTTTCATAGCTTCGTAAACTTCATTAGGCGTTTTATAGCCCAGTGTCTTT
>PDRT01000077.1 GCA_002746895.1 Thiothrix nivea | reverse complement strand
CACTAACGCCTGCAAGCAACCACACAAGTTATCTGGCTCGCTTGTTAAATTACGCCTGAAACCTGTGCCTCAGGAAAGGTCGCGAATTATACCTACATAAACTGAGCCGTCAACAGCCCAAAATAATTTTTTTGAATTTATTGCAAAGTAACCTTAGCAAACTTACGTTTACCAACCTGATATACTGCTCTCGAAGCCTTGCTAATCAACAACTTCTGGTCTTCAACCTTCACCCCATCAATTTTCACCGCCCCCTGTCTAATCATCCGGTAAGCATCGGATGTACTCCCTACTAATTGCGCATTTTTAAGCAAATTAGCAATTGGCAACCTTTCACCCTCGCACTCCAAAGTGACTTCAGGAATCTTATCCGGCATTTTTCCTTTCTGGAAGCGGGCAATAAATGTTTCACGCGCTGCAGTGGCGGCAGCCTGGCTATGGAAGCGGGCAATAATCTCTTCCGCCAACAGGAACTTCATATCCCGTGGATTTGCACCATCGGCAACATCACACTTAAATTGTTGCACTTCACTCAAAGGCCGGAAACTCAGCAGCTCAAAGTAACGCCACATCAAATCATCCGAAATCGACATTATTTTGCCGAACATATCATCAGGCGCATCAGTGATACCAATATAGTTACCCAATGACTTTGACATTTTATTAACACCATCCAGCCCTTCCAGTAACGGCATAGTCATCACCACCTGCTGCTCCTGACCGTACTGGCGCTGTAACTCACGTCCGACCAATAGATTGAACTTCTGATCAGTTCCACCTAATTCCACATCAGCTTTCAGGGCAACAGAATCATAGCCCTGCACCAGCGGATAAAGAAATTCATGAATCGCAATGGACTGTCCACCCTTATAACGTTTATTAAAGTCATCACGCTCCAGCATACGCGCAACGGTGTGTTTAGCCGCCAGCTTAATCATGTCGGCCGGTGTCAGCTTATTCATCCACTGCGAATTGAACACGACTTCCGTTTTATCCGGATCGAGAATTTTGAAAATTTGCTCCTGATAGGTCAGGGCATTTTCTTTTACCTGATCTTCTGTCAATGGCGGACGGGTTGCAGACTTGCCGGTAGGATCACCGATCAGGCCGGTAAAATCACCGATCAAAAAAATGACCTCATGACCAGCATCCTGAAACTGGCGCATCTTATTGATAAGTACGGTATGACCAATATGCAGATCCGGTGCTGTCGGGTCAAAACCGGCCTTAACACGCAGTGGCTGACCCCTTTTCAGTTTCTCAATCAGCTCGCTTTTGACCAGAACTTCCTCAGCACCACGCTCCAGCTCCTGTAGCCCATCTACCATCAATAAACCCTCAAAAGATTGACATTAAATCATTTTTACCCTAAAAAGCGACGATAGCTTATCATGAAACGTCTTTGTGGATAGCCGTTGCGTGGGAGTTTTAAGTACTAGTGTTAGTTAAACAATATGCAAAGTCATACAGTTATTACAGATTTCTGTTCAGTACTTATTAAGTATCTGATGACTAGCCTGCTTGCTACTGAAAAAATCAGGATCAGAGAATCGGTCTGAAGACAGTCGGAAAGATTGGCCTTGCATACATGGAGTTGCTACCTTGTTAATTTCTGGACGAAAGCCCAGCCTCCAAGATAACAATAATGACAGCTGGAGTCAGGCAATGAAACGTTACAATCTCCCTGATGGCGGGATTGAAGTAGTTATCACCAACAAACAAGCGAAGATAGAGGAGACATCAGCAAACGCTACAACAACCTCACTCGAAGAACCGCCCGGGCATATACAGCCCCCTAAACCCTGTAAAAGTAAAAGTCGGCTTTTGCATTACATTGCTACACGTTCACTGGTGATAGCTGGTGTTTTTGCTGTTGTAGGCAACATTCCGGTACATTCCAAAATCAGCATTACTGATGATAACAACGACCACCTGGTCGCAGATATACTGGATGAAACAGCTGCTGAACAACAGACCATTGCCGCCGACAAATCATTTCATACGCTGGAGCTGGAACTGCCCAGCAGCAGCAATATTGAAACCTATTCCGGACACGCCGTAGAAACACTGCCCCCGGCACGTGAAGGTGAATGGGAACTGCACCAGATTGCCCGGGGCGATACACTGGAAGATATTCTGATACCTCTCAAGGTTAGCACAACAGAAAAAGACCTGACCGCTGATGCGTCTGTTAGCAAAGTGCTAAGCCAATTGAAGGCAGGCAAAAAAATTCTGGTACAGATCAAAGATAACAAGGTTGAGCAGCTGATCTATGCCACAGGAAAACGTAAGGCCTTTATTGTCTCAGCACAAAAAAATGGCAGCTACAACGGAAAATGGGACGATGAATTGTTCGAAGAACAACATAACCGTGTCGCCTTTACGATCCGCAATCCCTATCACTATGAGGCCAGTAAGGCTGGGCTGCCAAAGTCCATCTCCCGCCAGCTGGTCAGGATTTTCAAGAATCAGGTCAATTTTCGCAAAATCCAGATCGGTGATCAGGTCAGCACGATTTTCGAAGATTATTTCTATCAGAGCGAACGTATTTACACTGGCAAGGTACTCGCCGCTGAGTTCAATCACCGCAAGAATATTTATCAGCGGGTACGCTTTTCATTGAATGAAAGACGCACGCTGTATCTGGAGCCTGAAGGTGATCTGGCATTAAAAGAGGTAGCTTTTGCGCGTTATCCGGTTAAAGGCCGTTTATCATCCGGCTTCGGAATGCGTTGGCATCCAGTACTGAAAAAGCAACGTATGCACTCCGGCCTTGATATAGCAGCACCCCGTGGCACACCTATTTATGCCACTGGCGATGGTCGGGTCAAGTTTGTGGGCCGCCGGGGCAGCTACGGTAAAATGATTGAGCTGCGTCACGGTGATGGTATCACCACCCGCTATGGTCATATGTCCAAATACAAAAAAGAACTGGGGGTTGGCGCAAAAGTAAAGCGTGGTGACGTGATTGGTTATGTTGGCTCAACCGGCCGCTCAACCGGCAACCATGTTCATTATGAGTTCCGGATCAATAACGTAGCGAAAAATCCACGCACGGTTAAACTGCCCACCAAAGGCGTGTTGACTGCTCAGGAAATGAAAAGCTTTAGGCGGCTGGCAAAAAATATGAGATATCAACTGATTAAACTGCGCGAAACTGCAGCGATTGATCGTAATGTACGGCGTCAGTTTGGCGGTTAATTAATAAGTTATCGTGGCTGCCGTATCCGGGCAGCCACTGCGAAAGGCCCCTTGTTATTACTCTACACCTTCACTTACTCTAATGTGTAGACCAAAATCATTATATGAAAACAAAATCCGACCTAAAACTTGATAACGACACCCTTAGTGCCGCCAGAGCCTTCATCAATCGCATCCGCACGCAATACCCACTGACCCACGCTATCCTGTTTGGTAGCCGCGCCCGAGGTGAATTCCGCCCAGATAGCGACGCAGATATAGCAATACTACTCAAAGGCAAAATGGGCACATTCCTCAAGACCAAATTGGAAATGGCCGACATCGCTTACGACATACTGCTGGAAACCGGTATCCGCATACAACCTCTGCCTATCTGGGAAGAAGAATGGCAGCACCCTGAAGACTACTCCAACCCGTACCTACTGAAAAATATCGAACACGAAGGGGTGATACTTTGACCGTTGATAAACTGTTAGCCAAAGCAGAAACAGCGGTAATTTCTGCACAATTATTATTGAATGCAGGTGATCATGACGGGGCCAGCAACCGTGCTTATTATGCCATGTTTGATGCTGCTCGTGCCGGACTAACAGTCATTTCCGGGGTAAACATTGAAACCATCAGAAGTCATAATGGCTTGATCACTGTTTTCAGCCAACACCTCGTCAAAACTGGCAGACTCGAAGTTGAACTGGGCAGAAACCTCAACCGGGTCGAAGAAATTCGTTTGATTGCCGATTACAAGGGCGACTCGATTGATCAGAAGGCAGCGGCCTGGGCCGTGGAACAGGCTGCTATTTTTCTGGATACTATCAAAGAGTTGATCAATACCTGACCTGCTTTCAAGCTAATCCACCCTTCATCCTCAGGACATGCAGATTGCAAAGAAGAGGCTTTTTAGCACTCTCCCCATAAAGCATCAGCGAATCAAAGCACCGACAAGTCCGCCACCCGCAAAAACAAATCACGCAACTGATTCAGCAGGGCCAGACGATTCTTCTTTAATGCTTCATCATCTACCATCACCATTACCTCATCAAAGAAGCGATCCACCGGTTCCCGCAGCTCAGCCAGTGAAAGCAGTGCGGCTTCATAATCACCGCTGGCAAATAATGGCATTACCTTATCCTGCTGCTCACTCACCGCAGCAGCCAGTGCTTTTTCAGCCGCCTCCTGTAGCAAACTTACAGTCACAGTTTCAGGAATATCATCTTCCACCTTACGCAGAATATTACCAATGCGCTTATTCGCCGCCGCCAGACTCTCCGCAGCGGTCAACTGGCGAAATTTAGCCACTGCTTTTACCCGCCGGTCAAAATCCAGTGGCCGGGTCGGATTCAGTTCAGCCACCGCATCCACCAGCTCCGTACCAATGGCCTGATCATGATAATAAGCCCTCAGCCGCTCCAGGCTGTAAGCCAGTGCCTCAGTGATGTCCGGTTTTTTACCCAGCTGTTCAGTCAGATTCGCCGCCGCCTTATCCAGCAGATCAGCCAGATCCAGCGGTAATTTTTCCTCAATCATAATCCGCAGCACACCCAGTGCCGCACGCCGCAAGGCAAACGGATCCTTGGTGCCAGTCGGCTTCTGACCAATACCGAAAATACCGGCCAGTGTATCAATACGCTCAGCCAGTGCCAGAATGCGTCCGGTGGCGGTAGCAGGCAGCTCATCACCGGCATAACGCGGTAAATACTGCTCCTCCATCGCCGCTGCCACTTCAGCATCCTCGCCATCATGCAATGCATAATAACGGCCCATGATGCCCTGAAGGTCAGTAAATTCGAATACCATATTTGTGATCAGATCACACTTGGCCAACTGTGCCGCACGTATTGCCAGTGTTTCATCTGCATCCAGCTGTTTCGCAATCTCCGCAGCCAGTTTGCTCACGCGTTCCGACTTATCGTAGAGTGTGCCCAGCTTCTGCTGGAAGACCACCAACTTCAGCTGTTCACGGCGCGATGCCATGCTGTGTTTTTTATCCTGCTCCCAGAAAAACGCAGCATCACTGAAGCGGGGCCGGATCACCCGTTCATTGCCTTCGCTGACTTTGGACGGGTCTTTGCTGCTAATGTTGCTGATTGTGATGAAATTCGGCATCAGCTTGCCATCACTATCAGTCAGACCAAAATATTTCTGATCACCCTGCATGGTGTAAATCAGCGCCTCCTGCGGTACTTCAAGGAACTGTTCCTCAAATTGACCGGCAATTGCCACCGGCCATTCCACCAGCGCACTGACTTCTTCCAGCAGGGACTCCGGCATAATTGCCTGTCCACCCAACTCGGCGGCCACCTTGCCTACATTCTCACGAATCATTTCACGCCGATCCGAAAACTTGGCGGACACATAAGCCGCTTTTAGCTGTTCCGCATAGCTGGCCGGAGATTCAATACGCACCGCCTGTGGTGCATGGAAACGGTGGCCGCGACTGTCACGGCCGGCTTTCATACCGAGAATCTCGCAGTCAATCACTTCCGTACCCGCCAGCATGACTACCCAGTGTACCGGGCGCACAAATTCAACATCACCGTCACCCCAGCGCATCCGTTTCGGGATCGGCAACGCAGCCAGCGATTGATTAACTATCTCCGGCAACAAATCAGCCGTTTGTCGGCCTTGCTGCTGTTGACGAAACAGCAACCACGTACCTTTATCCGTTATCTGCTGTTGTAGATCAGCCACCTCAACCCCACAGGAACGGGCAAAACCCTGCGCCGCCCTAGTCGGGTTCCCATCAGCATCAAAAGCGGCCTTAACCGCCGGGCCTTTGCGCTCCACGACCTGATCCTCCTGTCGCACCGGAGTCTGTTGAATCCACACGGCCAGCCGCCGGGGGGTGGCATAGGAAATAATTCCGGCAGCCTCTAAACCCGCTTCCTTCAATCCGTCATGAATCCCTTTGGTAAAGGCTTCGGACAGTGTTTTCAATGCTTTCGGCGGTAGTTCTTCCGTACCAATTTCTACCAGAAAATCCGTGAAATCTGTGCTCATCAGGCAGCCTCCTCTACATGATTATGATTTTGTTGTTTTAACATCGGGAAGCCCAATCGCTCACGAGTATTGTAGTAACCTTCCGCCACCGCCCGTGCCAGTGTCCGCACCCGCAGAATATAACGCTGGCGCTCAGTCACCGAAATCGCTTTCCGTGCATCCAGCAGATTAAAGGTATGTGAGGCTTTCAGCATCTGTTCATAGGCAATCAGCGGCAGGCCTTCCTCACTCATGCGCTTACTTTCGCGCTCACAGACATCGAACTGGTGAAACAGCTCATCAGTATCAGCCTGTTCAAAGTTATAAGTTGACTGTTCCACCTCATTCTGATGATAAACATCACCATAAGTCACCACACCCTGCGGGCCACGTGTCCAGACCAGATCATAAACACTGGTCACATCCTGCATATACATCGCCAGCCGTTCCAGACCATAGGTAATCTCACCACTGACCGGACGACAATCCAGACCGCCGACCTGCTGGAAATAAGTAAATTGAGTAACTTCCATACCGTTCAGCCAGATTTCCCAACCCAGTCCCCAGGCTCCCAGCGTCGGTGACTCCCAGTTATCCTCCACGAAACGAATGTCATGAACCAGTGGGTCAAAACCCAGTGCTTTCAACGAACCGAGGTATAATTCCTGCAGATTCAGCGGTGATGGTTTCATCAGTACCTGGAACTGGTAATAATGTTGCAACCGGTTGGGGTTTTCACCATAACGGCCATCAGTCGGGCGGCGTGACGGCTGCACATAGGCAGCATTCCACGGCTCCGGGCCGATAGAACGCAGAAAGGTCGCGGGGTGGAAAGTACCGGCCCCCATCTCCATGTCATAGGACTGCATAATCACGCACCCCTGTTCCGCCCAGTACGCCTGTAGCGTCTGAATCATGCCCTGAAAGGTTGATAAGTCGTAGTTAGCCATGCTGTTGACCGCTGTTGTGGTTATTGATCAAAAGCCACGGAGTATACTGCACATTGAACGGCTAATCAGTAGTCAGACCCGGATAACGGGACGAATGGAGCTGATCCGGTGCTGACGCTACTCAGGTCGTAATTTCCGTCACCCAGTTTTCTTCCAGCCGCCGTAACTGCTCCAGCTCTTCCGCACTAAACCCGGCCAGTAGCCGCCCCTCATCATAAAATGGCCCACGCAACGGTGCTTTCATCACGTCACGCAGTAACTGCCGGAAATACGCCTCCGGCTCCAGGCCGCGCTGCGCACAACAATAACGATACCAATGTGAACCTATGCGCACATGACCGATCTCATCACGCAAAATAATCTCCAGTACGGCGATGGTCTCGGTGTCTCCGACCTGTCGCAGCTTTTCGATCATTGGCGGGGTGACATCCAGCCCCCGGGCCTCCAGTACCCGTGGCACTAACGCCATGCGTACCAGCACATCATGATCCGTTTTACAGGCCTGTTCCCACAAACCGTTATGCGCCGGTAAATCACCGTAAACACCGCCCAGCTTTGCCATGCGATCACGCATCAGGCCAAAATGATAAGCCTCTTCCGCCGCCACTTGCAGCCAGTCACCGTAATAATCATCCGGCATCTCACGAAAACGGTACACGGCATCCAGCGCCAGATTAATTGCATTGAATTCAATATGGGCCACTGCGTGTAATAACGCCATCCGCCCGCTGGGCGAGGTAAGTTTACGCTGCTTAACTTTCCTGGGGTGGACTAATTGCGGCTTTACCGGGCGACCCGGCACCGGCACTGGCTGTACTGCAGCCGACAACACATCGCGGGACAGGTGCCCCTGCTGCCAGTCGGCATATAGCTGTTGCGTCGTGGTCAGTTTGGCTGCCACTTCTGTCTGCATCAGGCAGGCATAGGCGGCATCATAGACACTGCGTAATGGCTTATTCATCCTGTTTGCGTCTTCGGCTTTAACCCGATCACCACATCCATGACATTGGTGCCGGTCGGGCCGGTATAAACCAGATCACCACAGGCTTCGAGGAAATTACCGGAATCCGCCCGTTGCAGACTTTCTTCCGGCTGCTTATCCACCGCGCGGCCCTTGATGCAGGTTTTACCATTGACCAGCGCCCCGGCATCCTCTGACAAACCATCATTGCCATCCGTGCCCGCCGCCAGCAGCATCAGCGCTGTATTTTCAATCTCCAGTGCTGCTGCCAGCGCAAAATGCTGACTGCGCCCGCCACGTCCCGGTTTTTCCGGCAAGATCACCGTGGTTTCGCCCCCCCAGAGCAGCAGGTCGGCATCCGTATCCTTTAACTCGGCGACACACTTTACCGCTTCCTGTACCGCCGGGCCATTCAGAAAACGTGGCATGATTGCAGCCTTGTAATTCAGCCCGGTTGCCTTGCGCTGCATGGCCGTCAGTGCAACCTGGTTACTGGCGACAATCTGCCACTGAAAGCTATCCGGCACCGTGTGCTGCACCCATGCCGGCAAACGTTTCTGCCACTTTTCAGCCAGTGAGTCGGGCAGATAGTTTTCCTCCGGCGGGAACAGTAAACCGGAACCAATACTGGTCGGCTCATCCCCCTCAACATCCGAAATCAGCAAGGCCCAAACTGGTCGTTTACCCATGTGCTGCCACAGTTTACCGCCCTTGATCGCAGAAATGCGCTGTCGGATGGCATTTATAGCGTGAATATCATAGCCCTCACTGAGCAATTCCTGTGTCAGTGCTTTCAGCTGTTCCAGCGTCCAGCCCGGCTCCAATACCTCACAGAGACTGGACGCACCACCGGAAATCAGAAACAGGCAAGGCTCATTTTCCGGCAGCTTTTTCAGGTGATCCAGTAACATTTCACCAGCCAGCAACGAAGAATTTTCCGGTACTGGATGTGCCGCTTCCAACGTAATTATTTGTGGATCAGCTAATGCTTCAGCCGAATAATGACCGTATTTACTGATTATGAATGTGCTTCTAATCTCTTCATCCAGATAGCGTTTCGCCCCCTGATACATGGCCTCCGCCGCCTTGCCGATAGCGATGACATGACAGGCGGGTAAATCCCCCCGTGCCATCAATGCCTGATAAACGGCATAATCTCCCTTGACCGCTTCCAGCCCGGCCTGGAAGATTTCCAGCATATTTTCACGATCTTTATTCACAATGACTGGCTATTCGTCACAAAAACTTCATGCTAACAAAGAAACACCGGTTTGCCGACTCAGACTAATGATGGCGCACCGCGCAACACCTCATAACCTAAAGCAGGAATTATACAGTCTATGCCTCATTATTCTAACTTTCAGGCCTGATTCTGCTTTAAAAAGGCGTAATGCCGCCTTGTTTGAGCGAACAGAGCCGCCTTAAATTATAAACACTGGCCTGAATGCTCAGCCCGAAAGTAGCACGAGCTAAGCCAATGCTACGCAGAGTTTGCCCTCCCATTGCTTTCATTGCCCTGAACACATGCTCAACACGGGCACAAGAACGGCAATACGCGTGTTGCGGCATTTTTGGCAGTGTGACTTTGTGGTTGACCTCGTTAGCCTTCGCTGCTAAGTCGCAGCTCACGATCCTGATAACCTTTATCTGCTCAGACATCATGATGAGTGTTACTGGTATCCAGCACCTTTTCAAAGGGGTGGGTATCGTGCTCTTTAGCGGTACTCATAATAGGCTTACGGATGAGTTTGTACGGCCAATCTGCACTAAATACTGAGTTTTTAACCGTAATATTAAACCGGCAATAATTTATCCGGTAGCCATTAATTCATAACTAACCAAGAACATTAAATTTTGTTTTTTAGTTAGCTTAAGAACTTCAGAAAAATATTCTCCAAATTAATATTCAAGCCAAGCATCAAAATAGGCATGCAGACTTTCCTTAACACTATCTGCGTATAAAGAACTGCCGAACTCATTGAGATGATGATTATCACTATATATCAAGTTACCTTTGTAAATGGGTATTTCCTTAAACATTGCATTATCAGTAAGATTTAGATAATCAACATATTGATATTGTTGTGCAATATTATATAGATTGTTATTAGCAACGGTTACACTGCCGTCTATATTTGGTAATGGCGCGCCCAAGCCAATTTTTAAGAAACGATAAGCCCTGACGGGATTATAATTTTTAAAATGCGGAATATCGGCTAGTAATAAGATTTTTTTATTGGTAGAGGTACGGAGAAACAAACGCAAGGCATTCTTAAATTCGTCATTTTTTAAATGATAATTCCACATACTGCTAATAATAACTTTATCCGTCCTAAGAAATTGATTGACCTCTTCTATTTGCTCAATACAAGATTTTTGGGCCCAATCAGCTATTCTTTTATAATCAAAACCAGGGATTGTCACACAGCTGCTTGCAGTAATCACACGGAAAGATAACTTAAGTTCCCGACCTATTGCATCAAAGAAATAATTTAACATCGCTGCATGGCTGTCACCCAAAACCAATATGGGTTTTTCTATACTATTTCTATCTCCTCGCAGACAGTCACCAACTATTTTTCCGTGACAGATAGTTGCATGGTCTGCATAGCGGGTAAATTCAACCGGCATAGGCGAAACAAATTTTTTATTAAATTTTTGTGCAAAAATAGCTGTCAGCGCGACAAAAACAAACAAACCCAACCAAGTAAGCTTTTCTGAAAATTTTAGATTTTTTTTCCTAAACCATCGTTCAATAAGGTAGTAAGAGAGGCTGGCCAAAGTAAATGCCACTACCCAATAAACAATAGATTGCCCAAAATTTAATTCGTAGGGACCACTAATATAACGAATGAAAGCTAAAATAGGCCAATGCCACAGATAAAGCGAATACGAAATTGCCCCCACCCACACCAGTACTGGCAAAGACAGCATTCTGGAAAATATACTCTCACCAGCAAAATAAGTTAAGACTAACGCTGCCCCGACAACACTTGGAATGGCATATAAGCCAGGAAAAGGTGTTTTATCATTGATAAAAACACGCGGATTTTAATCGTTAGCGCAACACCGTGTTAATTATGCAGGTACTTTCATAGCTTCGTAAACTTCATTAGGCGTTTTATAGCCCAGTGTCTTTC
>PDRT01000076.1 GCA_002746895.1 Thiothrix nivea | reverse complement strand
GCAGATAACGTTTCGACATTTCCAGAATCGCCTGTAGCTGGACAAATTTGGCAGGCCCTAAGCCATTGGCTTCACAAAAACGCGCTTCACCGGCATCAAACATCGCCCGCAAACTGCCAAATTCATGTAATAATTCCCGTGACAAATCGACCGCAGTCTTGCCTCGTGTCCCGGTACGCAGGAAAATAGCGAGCAGTTCGGCATCTGACAGTGCCTGTGCACCCCGAATCATCAGCTTTTCCCGTGGGCGCTCATCGGCTGGCCAGTCTTTTATCGGTACCATATTTTTATTTTTTAAACTGAAAACGCAAACTAAAGCATCACATCATGGCAATCCTCCAGGGCAAACACATTCTTTTAGGGATAAGCGGCGGCATCGCAGCCTATAAATCCGCTGAGCTGACCCGGCAACTGGTGAAGGCCGGAGCAGAGGTACGGGTCTGCATGAGCCAGAACGCCAGCGAATTTATCACCCCGCTGACGCTACAGGCCCTGTCTGGTCATCCGGTACACACAGAACTGCTGAATCCGGAAGCAGAAGCTGGCATGGGTCACATTGAACTGGCCCGCTGGGCGGATCATATTCTGATTGCCCCTGCCACCGCCGATATGATTGCCAAACTGGCCACGGGGCTGGCGGATGAACTGCTGACGGCCTTATGCCTGGCCAGTGCAGCACCCCTAAGCATTGCCCCGGCAATGAATCAGCAGATGTGGCGACATGCGGCAACACAGGACAATATTGCCCGACTGAAGCAACGCGGCGTACTGGTTTACGGCCCGAACCAGGGTGAGCAGGCCTGTGGCGATGTTGGGCCAGGCCGAATGCTGGAACCGGCAGCACTGGTGCAACAGCTGGAACAGCATTACAGCCGTCACCGGCTATTAAAAGGCACACGGGTTCTAATCACCGCCGGGCCAACCCGGGAAGCCATTGATCCTGTACGCTTTCTGACGAATCGCAGCTCCGGAAAAATGGGCTATGCTATTGCCACCGCCGCTGCCGAACTGGGCGCCGAGGTGACACTGGTATCCGGCCCGGTGGCACTGGATAAGCCGCCCGGAGTCACCCGTCTCAATGTCGAGAGTGCGGAAGATATGTTGCATGCCACGCGGCAACAGGCGCAACAGGCCGATATACTGATCGCTACTGCAGCGGTAGCCGACTATGCCCCGGCACAGGTAGCCGAACATAAGATCAAGAAATCCAGTGAGTTATTACAACTGGAAATGACACGCACCACGGATATTCTGGCCACCGTCAGTAAAGAGTTTCCACAGTTATTTACCGTCGGTTTTGCTGCTGAAACCCGTGATTTGTTGAACTATGCCCGTGGTAAGCTGGAGCGCAAAGGTGTGCGGATGATTGCCGCCAACTCGGTAGCGGATGGCAAGGGCTTTGATCAGGACAGTAACGCGCTGGAAGTGGTCTGGAGCAACGGCTCCCACACTTTTCCGGAAATGTCTAAAATCCGGCTGGCCTGTGAGTTAATGAAACTGATTGCCCAACATTATCAGGCCAGAACTGGTCAGGATTTAGGATTAAAGACTAATGACACAAATTGAGTATAAAATTCTGGATGCACGGGTTGGCAGGGAGTTTCCACTCCCCGAATATGCCACCGCCGGTTCCGCCGGGATGGACTTACGTGCCTGTCTGGATGGGGCATTGACACTGCAGCCGGGTGACACGCAGCTGATCCCGACGGGGATTGCCATACATATCGCTGATCCCGGCCTTGCGGCGGTGATTCTGCCCCGCTCCGGACTCGGGCACAAACAGGGTATTGTGCTGGGTAATCTGGTCGGATTGATTGACTCGGATTATCAGGGACAACTGTTTATTTCCTGCTGGAACCGTAGCCAGACTGCATTTGTCATTGAGCCAGGTGAACGTATCGCCCAATTAGTCGTTGTCCCCGTCGTGCAGGCAACCCTGCAACAGGTCAATGACTTCGACCAGTCACAACGTGGTACAGGTGGTTTCGGCCACTCCGGTACAAAATAGAGTCGTGCTTTAGAGTCTGTTTCAGGTCTTTAGTGCAACCGGTATGTGAAGCAACACCCAGCTCAGCGCACGTTCACTTTATCCGGTTTATCTTCACTACCATAACAGTGCTGTGGCAATAGCCTGACCACAGTCTATAAAATCACACTAATAAAACGGGCGGATCATGATAAATCTGATTGATATTCTAATCATTGCTATAGCCTTGGTAGCCGCACTGGGGGCCTTACTGTTATTACGTCCACCGGTCGATCAACGTGATCTGTACAAGCTCCGCAAGATTCGCCAGCAGGCAGAAAAAGATCAGCAGGATATCGCCCGGATCCTCAGTAATGTTCAGCACGGTGCCAAAGACCACGAATACCTGAGCGGGCAACTGAAAAGCCGGATAGCACAAATCAATGCTGATAATAAGGTCAGTCAGTCGAATGCCGCCTCAGCGGAACAGATGATTATCAAGGCCAAGGCTGCCAAACAGGAACTGCATGACATTTTAAGCAAACTCGGCAAACGCATTGAGCAGATCCAGGAGCACTGGAATAACCAGTTGGCAGAGACCACCGGCAGCATAAAGCAGATTAAAACCCGACTGAATCAGGGATTGCAACAGGTTGACGAGGGCTTACTCCGCCTGCAGGAGCAGGAAAAGACAGCCCGTGGCCTTACCCACCAGTTGCTGCAACACCAGAAAGAACACCTGGCCTCACACCAGAAAAACAACCAGGTTTCGGCGGAAATTCACAGCCAGCTGGAAAATATTCTGCACAGCTCCACGGCTTCTCTGGAAACGATTCAGGAATATCAGCAACAAGCCGGCAAGTTGTTTGATACTTATACCGAAACATTGCACAAGCTGGAACAACGGGCCAATGAACAGTTTGCTGAAACGTTCCAGTCTACTGACATGGTTCGACAGGAACTCACCGCCGGTTTACAGGAAAATCGCCAACACCTGGAAAAATTACGTCAATATGAAGTTCAGGGCAACCAGATGCATGAGCGGATCAAAGCCCAGTTTGAGCAGGTTGACCCGTTAAAAGTGGCCCGTCTCGGTGAAACTGTCGATCTCACAGATGAAATGTGTGTCAACTTGCAGGAAGGTCTGGAGAATGCCCGCGCCCTGTTGAGTACACTGGAAGAAAAGACAGTGGAGCTGGTGAATGCCGGTGAAAAAAAACGGCCAGCCCGGGAACAGAAGGTGGAAATGGTGCCTGATGAACGCCCCCACAATCTCTTTTCCCTGCGTACAAACCGGTAAAAAGCCGTCCCTGGCCACCCGAAGGTACGCATCCGTGCAGAATCCGGATTAAAAACTCTGAAAACATGTATGACTGAGTGTAGCTACTCAGGAGAATTTCACAGAAAAAATTACCAGGCTGCAAAAATCCCGATCTGACAGAGATACTTTCAGAAAAACCGGTCATTGTCAGATCAAGTCTGAACGACTAAAGCCTCACAAATCACGGGACAGCTGCATCAGGCCTTTTAACACCAGATCCTCATAGCTGACCGCACCGACAATATCACCCTGCTGATCAACCACCGGGGCCGCATGTAAATTAAAATTTTCAAACATCATCGCGCAATAACGAATATCCATGCTATCCGCGATACACAGTGCCGGTTTGCTCATAATTTCATACACATTCACCCGGTCCGGTGACTTGTCCAGTGCCAGTACCTTATGCGCAATATCACTCAACCGCACCAGGCCGTATTCATCATCCGGCGATTTTTTATCAACCACCACAATATGATTATCATCGTTAATTACCAGATCCAGTACATCGCGTACCGAATCACGACTGCTGACCAGTGAATGTCCCTGGCGCATTACATCCCGGACCCGAATAATCAACTTGCTGCTCATAGCTCGTCCTCTACCCGTTCGGTAATCTTGTCAATCTGTCCCGACAGACCGATGGCATCCTCCACATCGACCATAAACGCAATCCCGGCCCCGCTGACTTTATCCAGCTCCGCGACCTCGCCAATCGTTTCCAGAACATTACGGCCCAGGTGTTCTTCCACCAGAAACAGGATCATATTGCGTGGTGTATCCAGCTCCAGCCCGAGAAAGGTTTTTTTCATCATCAGACCTTCACCGCGGGTATTATTCACCACCGAAGCACCGGTTGCACCCTCCGCTTTTGCTGCCGCAATGACAGCCTCCGTTTTTTCATCAGCGACCAGGGCAATGATTAACTTAAAATGCATCTTTAATCTCCTGTTTTCAGCGACTGCCGGTATTCTGCCAGCAGGGCAGTCAGTTGGGCATAACCAATTACACAAATAATCGGGAACAAACTGGCAAAGGCAATCAGGCCAAAACCATCCAGCAAGACACTGCGCCCTGGCACTGTATCCGCCAGCCCCAGGCCCAGCGCAGCCACCAGCGGCACCGTCACCGTGGAGGTGGTTACGCCACCGGAATCATAGGCCAGCGCGACAATAAAGCGCGGGGCAAAAAAAGTCTGCACCACCACCACAATGTAACCGGCGATAATAAAATAGTGCAGTGGATAGCCGGTGACAATGCGCCAGGTACCCAGCGCAATCCCCACTGCTACACCAATAGCCACTGCAACACGTAGCCCCCATAGACCAATCGTGCCACCGGACACGTCCCGCGCCTTAATCGCCACTGCCAGTAATGATGGTTCGGCAATCGTGGTGCTGAAACCAATGGCAAAAGCGAATAAATACACCCAATAATAGCGCCTCCAGTCCACAATGTCGGGAATCTGCTCCAGATCAGCATAAATAAACGCCGGATCGGTTAATTGTTGTGCCATCGACTTACCCAGCGGGAACAGTGCCTGCTCCAGCCCCTGTAAAAAAAACGCCAGACCGATAATCACATACACAAAACCCACCAGTACCTTGTTCAGATTCGGCACCGGCTTGCGGATAACGAAAAATTGAAAGCCGAAAATAATCGCTGCAATCGGCAGCACATCACGCATCGTCGCCAGAATTACCCAGCCGAAGTCCTGTAACCAGCTGATCATTGCATTAACACCCCATAGAGCATAACAAATATCATCGGTGTCAGTGAGGCAAAGGCGATCAGGCCAAAGCCGTCAATCATCGGATTACGCCCCTTGATACTGCTGGCCAGCCCGACCCCCAGTGCTGTCACCAGCGGCACGGTAATCGTTGAAGTGGTCACACCCCCGGAATCATAGGCAATCCCGATAATAAATTTCGGGGCAATCATCGTCATCAGCACCACGCCGATGTATCCCCCCATAATCAGATACTGAACCGGCCAGCCTTTCAGAATCCGTAACACACCGATCATAATGGCCACCCCGACTGACATCGCCACCGTCACTCGCAGACCACTAGCATAACGGGTGTGGGAAGTTTCAGTATCCGGAATAATGCCACCCCCGGCAGCTACCCGTGCTGCTTCATCCGCCACAGCGATCAGGGCCGGTTCAGCAATGGTGGTGCCAAACCCCAGTGCAAAGGCAAACACCAGTAACCAGAACAAACTGCCCTTACGGGCAAAGGCATAGGCCATTGCCTCACCCAGCGGAAACAGTCCGGTCTCCAGCCCAAAAACAAAGAAGGTCAGGCCGATCAGCACAAACAGAATCCCGCTGGCAATACTGAACAACTGCGGAATTAAGGCTGCAAGTACCACTTCACGCTGTTCCGATGGTATCTGTAGCAGAATAATCGCCTGAAAAAACAGGATCACCAGAATAATTGGCAGTAAATCCCGGACACTGCCTGACAGAAGTCTGAAAAACTGAAGAATACCCGACACGAAAGCCCTGACCGTATAGATAGTTGAATTATTTGTGTCTAGCATACACCAGCTCAGGCGGAAATGGATATTTGCATTGATCAATGCGAAACGCTGAAAATCATCATGGTTTGTGTGATGATACTACTTTCTAATAACCGGCTCTGCTGAGCGACACATCATGTCCGACATTATTAGCATCGCAAATCTGGAAAAAACCTACGCATCAGGGCATCAGGCACTGAAAACGGTCAGTCTGTCGATTCATGACGGCGAAATAATCGCACTGCTGGGGCCGAATGGTGCGGGGAAAACCACACTGATTTCCATTATCTGTGGGCTGGTCAGTCCCAGTGCCGGTCGTGTCACTGTGGACGGTTATGACATTATTGATGATTATCGCATTACCCGTAAGCTGATCGGCCTGGTGCCACAGGAATTAACGCTGGGTGCCTTTGAAACAGTGTGGGATACCATTAACCTCAGCCGTGGCCTGTTTGGCCGCAAGGCGGATCCAGGCTATCTGGATCAGTTGCTGAAAGATTTGTCGCTGCACGATAAGAAATACAGCCAAATCCGCACCCTGTCCGGTGGTATGAAACGGCGTGTACTGATCGCCAAGGCCCTGTCACATGAGCCGAAAATTCTGTTTCTGGATGAACCTACAGCCGGTGTGGATGTTGAATTGCGCAAAGACATGTGGAATATCGTCAACCGCTTACGCGAATCCGGTGTCACCATTATTCTCACCACGCATTATATTGAAGAGGCCGAGGAAATCGCCGACCGTATCGGGGTGATCCGCAACGGTGAATTGCTGCTGATCGAAGAAAAAAAATCACTGATGAAAAAACTCGGCAAGAAGCAACTGACCCTTGAGCTGCGCGACACAATCCATGACATTCCGGCGACGCTGGCCGGGTATGAGCTGGAACTAAACGCCGGTGAAAGTGGTTCCGAGCTGATTTACACTTACGACACCAAGGCGGAACACACCGGTATTACCCGGCTGATTAACGATGTCAGCGGAGCCGGTTTAAGCCTGCGGGATATCCGCACCACACAAAGCTCGCTGGAAGATATTTTCGTTGATCTCGTCCACAATGATCAGGTGGGCAAAACCAGACAAACAGGCAATGTATAGGCAGACCCTTATGAATTTCCAGGCCATCAAAGTGATTTACCAATTCGAAATGCTGCGTACCTGGCGTACCCTGTTGCAGAGCATTGCCTCGCCGGTATTATCCACCAGCCTGTACTTTATCGTTTTCGGCTCCGCCATTGGCAGCCGCATACAGGAGGTTGACGGAGTATCATACGGTGCGTTTATTGTGCCCGGCCTGATTATGTTCACGCTGCTGACCCAGAGTATTTCCAATGCCTCCTTTGGTATTTTCTTCCCCAAATTTACCGGCACCATTTATGAGATTATGTCCGCTCCCATCTCACCGCTGGAAATCCTGATCGGTTTTGTCGGGGCTGCTGCCACCAAATCCACGATTATCGGACTGATTATTCTGACCACGGCCAGCCTGTTTGTCGATATTCAGATTGCCCACCCGGTCTGGATGGTCAGCTTTCTGCTGCTCACCTGCATCTCTTTCAGCCTGCTCGGTTTTATTATCGGTTTATGGGCCAATGATTTTGAAAAGTTGCAGGTGGTGCCACTGTTAATTATCACCCCGCTGGTGTTTCTCGGCGGCACTTTTTACTCGATCAGCATGCTGCCGGAAATCTGGCAGATGGTCACCCTGTTCAACCCGGTTGTCTATCTGGTTAGCGGCTTCCGCTGGAGCTTCTATGAAATTGCGGATGTAAACGTCTATCTCAGCCTGTTTATTATTCTGGGTTTCCTTACCGGATGTGTTGCAGTGGTGTGGTGGATGTTCAAGACAGGGTATCGGTTGAAAAGTTAGGTACCATTGCCCCTGTAATAATTCCGGCGGGGTGATTTTTCAATCAAGGCTCACCGTTGTCAGCAATCACTTAAGCAATTAATGCAGGGCCACCTCATATGAACTTAATTTATTAACCAGCACATCAATCTATAATAAATATTGATTGTAAATGCTCAGAAAACAGCCTGCTTACAGCACGGAACCTGAATGATGTACAGTCTTTGATGGCAAAAATTTTATTTGATAGCACTCTGAAACTCCTTAACTTTCGCTAATTACTGTTCTAAACTCAAGGTGCGGTTCTAACATCAGTTATTATTGATAGCGGTGTTTTGTTAACAACGACTAGAGGTGCTTTATGAAAATGAAAATATTATTATCTATGCTGGGATTGGCAGCGCTAACGAGTGGTGCGGCTGCTGATAATCATCAGGCAACGGTTGATGATGCTTATATAGCCAAACAACGACAAGCATTGGCGGAAAATACCAAAGGTAAAGGTTTTGGTCCACAAGCACCACGTGATATTGATATGCTGGCAGGTAATAATCATAGCAATTTTAACATGGCACCTGCTTCAAGTGAGATGAATTTATGCAATATTCACTTTCATGAAAGTGCCGAACATAAGGGCGGTGAGTTTACAAAATATGCCGGTAATGGTGACGGTGAAGGCTACAGAGGCGGGTATCAATACACAGGAAAATTGAGTGAAGCCGAAAGCCGTGCGGCGGCAGAAGTTTGCCCCGGAAAGCATGACAGTATTGCTGTTGGCGATACCATTGAGGTGCATTACGTTTACTCAACAGCTAACGTTGCGCCTGGTAAAACTTTGGGTGCCTGTTTTAATGAGGCAACCAAAAATCCTCAGCTACGTGTAGAAGCACAAGTTTACGTCGTTGTTAATGACGATAAGGCCTTAGATTTTCAAAAAGTGAATGCGCATGCAATAAAAAATGGTTTCCATCAGGCAGTAAATATTCCCAGTAATACGGGGGAGCCAATCCGATATATTGGTTCAACCACCGGCCCTGGTTACAACGAAAAAGGGTCTCCTTTTCAAGTCACTTGGAGTGTGCGCCCAAAAGTGGCAAAAGTTGATATTAAAACAGTTGGTGAATGGTGTAAGGGTAATGCCTTTGCTGAAGACCATGCCCATGGTATCAGAAATTTAGTAAAAAATCCTGATTTACTATCAGAAATGAAATAATCCTGGTGAGTAGCTGAAAAAGCGCTACTTTGACCATTGCTAAAACTTATACATTATATCTGAGCATATCGGTTGCCCAAAGTATTCGCATATATGGTGGGTACGCGCTTTCATACGTAACCGTTCCTGCCATTTCATTATCGTCCGGTTATCTAAAGGGTGACCGGGCAGAGTAAGAATAGGGGCGAGTGCGTTTTATATCAAGGTCGAACAGTGGAGCCTAATCGACACCCTGTATTTTTCCGTGATGACTATGGCAACCATAGGTTATGGTGATTTAATCCCGACCACCAATATCAGCAAAATCTTGACGATAGTTTATACATTTCTTTCCATTGGGACGTTTGTTTCATTTACCGCTAAATGTGTACAAATTATGTTTGTTAATCATCAAGACAAAAACAAAAAGAAAAGTACGCACAGTACACCTTTCAAAACCGGCTAATTTATTATTCCTGCTATTCCCGGAATTTACGGGAATAGCAGCCGGATTTTCCGGTTATTTCAGTAATAATATCAGCTCATATCAGCGTGACATTAACACCGGAACACTGCAATGACTCAGCAAACTCCGGGTCACACCACCCAGTACCACCTCACGCAAGCGACTGTGTCCGTAAGCTCCGGCAACCAGCATATCCGCTCCGGTATCAACAATATGGTTCAGCAGCATATCACCAATGTCCAGATCACCCCGGGTCAGCTGGTCGCCCTGCGCAGCAATGCCATAGCGTTTTAAATGGGTAATCACCAGGTCAAGCTTGGCGTACTGTGCCGCCGTACTCTTCGGCTCGGCAACCGTAAACAGTTCAACCTTTTTCGCCTGTTGTAACAACGGGATCGCATCATGTAACGCCCGGGTTGCCTCGCGTGAACCATCCCAGGCCACCACGGCTTTTTTGGCCGGAATGTTGGCCGGAACCTTGACGTAGGGAATGACCAGAATCGGGCGACCGCTGCGCAGAATAATCTGATCCGGGTTATCCGGATTCATTCCCTCCGCATGATCCGGATCATACTGCCCGATCATCGTCATATCTGCACCGCGTGAATAACCAATAACGATCTCGTCAAAACTGCCCTGCTCAAAGACCCAGTCCGACCCGGCAGCCAGACCTGAAGTCGCCTGCATAAACTGATCCTTCAGCTGGTCAGAGTGTGCATTGAGGTCGGCCTGATGCTTTTTCAGTGCTTCAAGAAACAGGCTCTTTTCAAAAAACCCGGGGACATTGACATCCGGGGTGATAAACAGACCGGTCAGATGTGCGCCCAGCTTTGCAGCATAGTTTACCGCGACCTCAACACGCTGCTGACTGGCATCACTCGCATCAACCAAAACAAGTATTTCTTTCATAAATCAAACCTCCGGATTGGGTAGTATAACATTTGTTCTTATCAAGCATATCAGGATAACCGATCCGGCTGAAACCAGGATGGCTGGCATCCATACCGTATTTTATGCGCTCTTCGGCAGACATGCTAACATCCCACTTTCTTGAAACGGGATGAAATCATGATACCAGCATTAGCCATCCATGACCTGCAAAAGACGTATGACAACGGATTTACCGCCCTGAAAGGGATTAATCTTACGGTACAACAGGGTGACTTTTATGCCCTGCTGGGTGCCAATGGTGCCGGCAAGTCCACGACCATCGGCATTATCAGTTCATTGGTCAATAAAACTGCCGGACAGGTCAGCATCTTTGGTTATGACCTGGACACACAGCGCGAACAGGCTAAAACCCACATTGGTCTGGTGCCCCAGGAGTTCAATTTCAATGTCTTTGAGCCGGTGGATGAAATCATTATTAATCAGGGGGGGTATTACGGCATCCCTCGCCCGGAAGCGACGCAACGTGCTGAAGTACTGCTGAAACAGCTGGGTTTGTGGGAAAAGCGTCATGGTCAGGCCAGAGAGCTCTCCGGTGGCATGAAGCGGCGGCTGATGATTGCCCGCGCTCTGGTGCATCAGCCGAAACTGCTGATCCTGGATGAACCAACAGCCGGAGTGGACATTGAGATTCGCCGTTCAATGTGGGATTTTCTGACCAGACTGAATGAAAGCGGCACAACCATTATTCTGACCACCCACTATCTGGAAGAGGCGGAAAGCCTGTGTCGCAATATCGGTATTATCCACCAGGGGGAACTGATTAAAAACACCAGCATGAAAGAGCTGCTCAGCCAGCTGGATACTGAAACCTGTGTTTTCGACCTGAAAGCAGCAACTGATCAATTACCGGATGCCGGCAAACATGAACATTGCCAGATGTCGCTGCGTGACCCGACCACCCTTGAGATTACCTTTCACAAACAACACTATTCACTGAATCAGGTGTTTACCTACCTGAACCGGCATAA
>PDRT01000075.1 GCA_002746895.1 Thiothrix nivea | reverse complement strand
ACTGGCTGTCGGCCCCATGTCCTGACCGTTATAACCCGGTTCAACATCATCACCGTAATTGGATGTCCCGGAGATACTCACCGGATCAAAATCATTCACCTGGGCATAAACCCAGATCTGGCCTTCCAGATCATCAGGCTTATCCGTGTCTTCATACAACGCCGCATCAATGGTCCGGAACGGGAAAAACAAGCGGAAACGATGATCAATCACATAATACGGCCCGGCGGTCAGGTCGCTGCCACCATAAGTTCTGGTCGGATATTTATCACCGGACAGATCAGCATTATCAATGGTAATGGTATAGGGCGATTTTTTATCAGAGGGGTTTACCCTGGTATAGCTGCAATCACCGGAATCCAGTACCGCCCGGTCAGAATGCGGGGCATGATTGTCAATCCCCCTGACTTCAGGACCCCAGCCATAATTATTGGGGGTACACTCAAACATCATGTAATCTGGCTGATAGGCTGCACCATCTTCGGCACCAATCTTGCCGGTCAGGTCCAGGTCAAAGGTGATTGGCTGTGTGATAGATTCCACACCGGTTTTGCGATCTGCCGCCAGACGCAAGGTACCATAAACCACCCAGCCCTTTTCCAGACCGTTCCCCATATCCATATCGGTGACATAGGAATCGTAAAAAGTACCAATACTGAGATCGTAGGCCGGGGCTGAGGAAATCTTGATCGGGCCAACCGGTAATGCCACACTTTCAACCGACGGGTTCGGAGAATACACCCGCTGGGTTGAGGTATAGTCAGAACCATTGTGGGATAAACCGGAGGCTTTCACATAGCTGGTAAACGACTTTTGCTGCCCTTCCGTAAACGGCCCGAGATTACAGGTCAGTGTGACCACACCGGTCACCGGGTCTTTGACGATTGAGGAAGCCGGATTGCTATCCGGATCACCATTCTCGGTACACACCACCGGAATGCGTTCAAAATTGACATCCGCATTGGCAGAAGGGGTGAGTATCTGCTCAAAGATAACGTCCTGAATAATCGGCTCACCTCCCGGTACGGTGGGATCACCATTAATCGCTCTCACCGACCAGATATGAGCAACGGTATCCTGGGCACGTACCACCCCATTGTTTTTGCTGCAGTCATCACCTTCCAGCTGCTGACTGGCAGGGTCGGCACAGGCCCGAATATCATAATCCCGTTCCACAGGGTCTTTGTAGACTTCGCCGAAGGGTTCCGAACCATCAATCGTGCCATCAGCAAAGGGTGCAAGACTGAGTTCAGGCACCGCATGCACCTGAGCAGAAACTACAGAAAAAAACAACAGCAGAACGCTGACAGCCAGGCGGCTGAGATGACCCCGGAATGACATGGTATCGAATTCCCTAATTATTTCTATGATGTAACCCCAAGAGAAAGCCCTAGACTTCCCCTGCCCCTTAATGATATTTGTTGATCTTCCGTTTATAATTTTGAGATCAAGCCCATAAACACCCGTCACTTTAGTCAAAGTCAACTGAATCAACCGTTAATTTTTTCAACAATCAACAATGGTGCTGTTACCATGACGATTACTGCTTAACTCTGAAAGGCTATTATGATTGATGTCTGATAACACTTATCCACTGAATCCAGGCGTTGCTTTTCCGCACACCACCGATCCTCCCCAAGTCTCCGGCAATATCACCGGCGTCATTGTCGCGGGTGGACAGGGGCAGCGTATGGGTGGCAAGGACAAAGGACTGATGGCACTGAACGGTCGCCCGCTGGTAGAATACCTACTGCAGGGTCTGAAACTGCAAACCGGCAGAATCATGATTAATGCCAACCGCCATCTCGACCGTTACCGTGAATATGGGGTGCCAGTCGTGAAGGATCAGACCGATGACTATCCGGGACCATTAGCCGGCTTCGCTGCGGCAATGCAACAGGCCGAGACTGACTGGATAATGACCGTGCCTTGTGATGTACCAGTGATTGTTCCCGATATGGCGTTGCGGCTGATTAATGCACTGAAAACTGAGGGCGCTGATCTGGCTGTGGCCCATGACGGAAAGCGTTTGCAGCCGGTACATGCGCTGATCCCGGTACGCCTGCTGGCCGATTTGCAGGCATTTATGACCGCCGGTGGGCGCACCATCCACCGCTGGTATGCGCGGCATCAAACCGCCGTGGCCGACTTCGCTGATGTCGCCGCCATGTTCCACAATATCAACACACCCGAACAAAAGCGGGCCATGGAAAACAGGAATCAATGAAATCAATACCGGACAGACCACCGATTATCGGAATTTGCGCCCATAGCGGCACCGGCAAAACCACCCTGCTGACACAACTGATTCCATTATTAAAGCAGTCCGGATTGCGCCTCACGGTGATCAAGCATGGTCACCACCGCGTTGAGCTGGATACACCCGGCAAGGACAGCTATCGCCTCCGTGAAGCCGGTGCGGATCAGGTGATCCTCGCCGCCAGCACCCGCATCGCGGTCATGCAGGAATGCCATACCCAACAGAAATTGTCATTACAACAGACACTGAGATTCGTCAACCGGGACTGTGCCGATCTGATCCTGGTCGAAGGTTTCAAGCACGAACATTATCCCAGAATTGAACTTTATCGCCCCGCACTGAATAAACCGTTATTATTCCCGGATGACCCAGGCATTATTGCAATCGCCAGCGATACGGCGCTGCAATTACCGGACGGGGTACGCGATATTCCACAACTGGACCTGAATCAACCGGACACCATCAGCCGTTTTATTATGAACAGGATTAAAACCCATCAATCTGAATTGTCACCGCCGCTGCACACAACCACAACAGAAATCCGTACCGCCCCCGGCTGTGCTGATGCCAGTGACCCGGACAGTCTGAGTGTGGCCGAAGCCAGACAACGACTGATGAACGCGGTCACACCGCTGCAGGCCACCTGTAAACGCCCATTACGGGACACACTGGACAAGGTACTGGCACAGGCTATTATCGCACCGCTCAATGTCCCTGCACACACCAACTCGGCAATGGATGGCTATGCACTGGCCAGCGATGATCTGCCGACTGACCGCCCCCGTGAGTACCAGGTAATAGGTAGGGCACTGGCTGGACAACCGTTTAATGAACGTTGTCACCCCGGCGAATGTGTACGGATCATGACCGGGGCGATAATGCCGGACGGTACAGACTGTGTGGTTATGCAGGAACACAGCGAATCAGTCTCCGATACGCGCGTTAAAATCGGTACCGGCCACCAACCGGGGCAAAATGTCCGGCAGGCCGGTGAAGATATTGCCAGTGGCCAGTCTGTTTTACAGCGTGGCCGCCGTATCACACCGGCGGATCTGGGCCTGCTGGCTTCATTGGGCATCGCGGAAGCCACCGTTTATCGTGCGCCACGGGTCGCATTCTTCTCCACCGGCGATGAGCTGCGCTCGCTTGGTGAACCGCTGGAACGCGGCTGTGTTTATGACAGTAATCGCTACACTCTGTACAGCCTGTTGACCCGTTTGGGCGCGGAGATAATGGATATGGGTGTGGTGCCGGATCAGCCTGCACAAATGGAAGCGGCTTTCCGCGAAGCCGCTGCAAATGCGGACATGGTGATCACTTCCGGTGGTGTATCGGTAGGTGAAGCCGATTACATCAAGGATATGCTTGAGAAGCTGGGCGAAATCAGCTTCTGGAAAGTGGCGATTAAACCGGGCCGTCCGCTGACATTTGGCAAGCTCGGCGATGCCCTGTTTTTCGGCCTGCCCGGTAATCCGGTCGCAGTAATGGTGACTTTCTACCTGTTTGTGCAGCCGGTATTACTGAAACTGGCCGGGGAAACGGATTACGAACCATTACAGGTCAATGCCGTCAGCAAGGATAAATTGCGCAAAAAACCGGGGCGGGCCGAGTTTGTCCGCGCTGTCTACAGCCACAATCCGGATGGCAGCCTCAGTGTGGAGAAAACCGGACATCAGGGTTCCGGTATGCTGACTTCCATGAGCCGTGCCAATTGCCTGATCCTGTTGCCCGAAGACAATGACGGCGTTATGCCCGGTGATACCGTAACCATTCAGCCCCTGGGGAGATATTCATGATCAAAGTACTGTTCTTCGCCAGTTTGCGCGAACAGATCGGCCAGAATCACCTGAGCGTGGCATGGCAGGAGGGTTTGACACCCGAGCGACTGTGGCAGAAAATTACCAAAAACAGCACCCTGCCGGATCATATCCTGGTCGCCTGTAATCAGACCTATTGTGACCGCGACACCCCGCTCAGCGAGGGTGATGAGGTGGCGTTCTTCCCACCGGTCACCGGAGGTTGAGATGATTCATATTGCCATCCATGAACACGGCTTTGATCCCTACACAGAACTCCAGGCATTTCAGCAGCAGGACGAATTTATCGCCAGCCACTGCGGTGCCAACGCCCTGTTTATCGGCACCCTGCGCGATTTTAACGAGGGTGACGATGTTCAGGCAATGCAGCTTGAACATTACCCGGCAATGACACAGAAACAGCTTAAAATCATTACCGAAAAAGCCACCGCGAAATGGTCACCGGATCATGTGCTGCTGCTGCACCGGGTCGGCGAGATTCTGCCCGGTGAGCCGATTGTACTGGTCGCAGTATGGTCGGCGCATCGTCATGCCAGTTTTGAAGCCTGCCGCTGGATTATGGAAGAGCTGAAACATCAGGCACCGTTCTGGAAGCAGGAAACACTGAAAAATGGTGAAACGCGCTGGGTGGAAAAGAATACGGCGGGATGAGCCTTAGCCTTCTCCATTCAGCAACATCTGCAAATTCCGTTTGGCGTTCGCATTCCCCTGTGCTGCTGCCTGACGCAGCAGCTTCTCTGCCTGATTGCGATCAACCGGTACGCCATTGCCAAGAATATACAACACTGCCAGGTTATTTTGTGCTTCAGAAAAGCCGGACTCGGCGGCTTTCTGATACCAGATAGCCGCCTGCTCATAATCCTGTGGCACGCCCTTGCCATCCTCATATAACAGGGCCAGATTGTGCTGTGCTTTTGCATAACCCTGTCGTGCCGCTTTCAGGTACCAGCGCACTGCCTGTGCCGGATCTTGCTGTACGCCGCCTTCGCCATCTTCAAACAGGGCGCCATACATCAGTTGCGCGTACATATCACCTTTTTCTGCCGCATGGCGGATTGCTTCAGTATTATACTGCCCCGGACTTGCCTGGGACGGCTGTTGCTCCACAACTGTTCGCGTTTGCTGCGGGGGACGTTTAATTTCCGGCACAGGGGTTAATGCGGCCACCTGTTGTGGTCGCTGTGCGGACGGGGTGGTTGCAACGGTATAAGCCGTATCAGCTGATTTTGGTGCTATCGGACGTGCTGAACGTGGACGTACCACCGGTTGCGGACGGGGTTGTTGTGCCGGTTGCACCACCTGTCGGGAGCGTACTGCCGCGAAATTTCCCAGATCCTGTAATGCGATTCCGGCCATGATGTGATTACGCTGCACAGCCTGGTTCAACCAGTGCCGGGCCTTGTGCAAATCCTGCGCTACATACTGCCCATTGGCATACAACAAACCCAATCCGTACTGCGCCTCGGCATAGCCCTGTTGTGCGGCCTTTTGCTGCCAGTTCACCGATTGTTGAATCAGTGACGGCTTGTTCTGCTGCCGCAGTTGCAGAGCCAGTGCATATTGTGCATACGCATTCCCGGCCCGTGCCGCCCGATCGAATAATTGCCGTGCCTTATGCGCATCAGCACTGACACCCCGGCCACTCTGATACAACAGACCCAGCTGGTACATGGCCTCCGTATCACCGGCATCAGCCTGCATTTGCAAACTTTGTAATTGTGGCTGCGACACGGTATTCCGGCTCAGGCGCTGCTGATACCACCCGGCAATCCCCCCGGTATTGGCAGCCGGATTTGCCCCGGCCTGCGAGGAGCTGCCACTCCAGGGTGGTGGTGCTTCATCCAGCACCGTCGTAATCACCGGTGTTTCAGCATAGCTCGTCGGGATGGAAACAGCGCAACAAACAGCCAACGGGAAGACGCTCAGGAAGCGACGATTTATTGTTATTGTCATGTCAGCTCCGGAAAGACATTTTTATGGAAAAATATATATAAAAACAACCAAACTCTGACTGAATCATTGCCTGCGACCAGTGAACTGCCGACCACTTAGCTGTGACTATTTACCGGCTCAATCGGTCCACCCAGAATGCTGTACCACCCGCGACCCCCACCGGTATTACCAGAAAATTCACCACCGGAATCAGCGTCATCAGTGATAACATACCACCAAAACCCAGCGCACACGCCCGGTGTTTTTTCAGCAGCGGCAACTCATCCTTAAAATACAACTCATGATTAGCCATCGGATAGTCCGCATAAGTAATCGCCAGCATCCAGGCTCCGTAAACCGCCCAAGCGAACGGCGCGACGACATTAATGACCGGGATCACCGTAATCAGCAACAGTAAAATCAGCCATTTAGCCGCATATAACAGCTTACTGAATTCGCTGCGAAAGGTACGTGCAACAATCCCCGGCAGTGATTGATAACCCTGAAAGTCAGGCACCGGTAGACCTTTCAGCCGTTTCTCCACCCGCTCAGCCAGAATTGAGTTAAACGGTGCTGCGATCAGATTGGCAATGATAGAAAATGTGTAGAACACTGCAAAAAAAATCAGCAGAAAGAATAAAGGCCATAATAACCATTCCAGCCAGGATAACCAGTCCGGTAACAGACGCTGCATCAGCCCACCGACCTGCGTGCTGGCAAACCATATCCCGGCGGAGAAAATAACTATATTGACCAGCAATGGTACGACCACAAATGGCCGGATACCTTTTTGGGTAATCAGCGACAATCCGCTAAATACATAACCCATTCCTTTTAACAATCCGCCAACCACCCTGCTTCCCCTGAAAATTCATTATCTTGATGTTGATACATTTAATAGTAGCACCCTGTTTCACAGTAATGAAACAGGGTGCAGTTTAATAATAAGACATTAAACCTTATTATCTGGCAAAACAGTTTTTAAACAAAATCTCATTCTTTGGTGAAGTTACCAATATACTTGACCGGCGATAGTTTTTACTATCAATATAGTTGGCAGACAATACATATTGCCCTTCTTTACCAAAGATCGTATCGACATGATTAGAGCGACTGAGATTAATCGGCATAACACGCTGTTTGCCCTGAATCATTGCTTTCGCCCGGGTTGGTAAACCCTGTACATTAAAGAAATAAATCACATCGATCGACTTACCACTTTGACAGGCATAGTGTACTTTTCCTGAAGTCACACCGGCTTCTTCATTTTTCACAGCAAAACAATTTTTAAATAAGATCCTGTTATCAGGAGAAGTCAGCAATATGCTGGATGACTTAAAATTATTAATATCGATGTAGTTAGCGGACAGTACATATTGCCCTTCTTCACCAAAGATCGTATCGACATGATTAGAGCGACTGAGATTAATCGGCATAACACGCTTTGCACCATTAATCACGGCCACTGCCCTGGTTGGCAAGCCCTGTTCGTTAAAGAGATAACTGACTTTAACAGAACGATTGCTCTGACAGGCATAATCCACCGAACCGACAGCAGCATACGCACTGTGGCTAAACAGTACTAATAATATTAAACCTAAAATGTTTTTCATAGAAATCACCTATTAAAATAAATGGTTAGAATTAAAAGTTAGCTTATGATAACTGATATTTCAGCCTAGTAAAATTAATTTTTTCACATCTTCATTATTTTATTTTATAGACAATAACCCGGTTTGAACATCCCCTATTTGAGGGAGGCACAAACCAACGAAAATATACTATATTTATAAATGAATAAATACCCGTTCAACAACCGGTTGTTTGTTCATCACTTCTCTAAGTCTAATCAATTTGTGAGGGATTGATGTCATGAAAATATTAACTATCGGAATAATACTTCTGTTGTCTGCACTGTCTAATACGGTGTTGGCACGCGATGTGCCTATTGCGAATCCAAAAGTCGGAGGTTATGCCCTAGATTACTGTCGCGAGTGGAATAAATACTGTGGCAAGCCAGCCGCAGATGCTTATTGTAAATCAAAAGGTTATATTAATGCGGTGGATTTCAGGGTGCAGCATAACAAGCCCCCGACTAAAGTTATCTGGGGCGGTGGAATATGTGTAGAAGGCTATTGTGACCGGATTTCACATGTGACCTGCACCACAGGTTCTGACACCTTCCACAATCCAAAGGTCGGGGGTTATGCTCTGGATTACTGCCGTGAATGGAGTAAAAACTGTGGTAAGCCAGCCGCAGATGCCTGGTGTAAAAGCAAGGGCTATGTCAACGCTTCCAGCTTCCATGTGAAGCACAACAGTCCAACGACCAAGGTGATTAACGGTGGAGGGCTGTGTGTGGAGAGCTACTGTGACCGGATTGATAAAGTGGTTTGTGAAAAATAAACAAAAGCCGACCCTGCCCGGAAGGACAGAGTCGGCGATTTAGAATGGCTTTTAATATCAGTCTATCGTGACCGTAATTTTCAGAGTACGGCTTTCCGTCTTCGGCAGATCACCGACATCCCATTGACCAGAAGCATTATCGTAACTCATGTTATTCGCAGTGGCATCATCGCTCTGATAAGTCACTCCCTCCGGTAGCAGATCGTTAACCACCACACCGGTTGCATCATTCGGACCATCGTTAGTCACCGTCAGCACATACACCACGGTATCGCCACGACGGGCACTGGTAACTGCACTGCCGGAAGTATCCTCAACCGCTTTTGTCAGCGAGACATCAACCAGGGCTTCAACCGTGACAGAGGCAATATCGTGATCATCTTCATCCGGCAGATTATCATTATCGGTGTCACTGTTGTCTGTTACATCATCTTCAACGTCCGTTTCATCATCCGGATTAGTATTCGGGGTAGAATCAACATCGGTCAGCGGATTACCGAAATTATCCACTCCACTGACCGCACTGATTTCCGCCGCATTAATGATTGAGCCGGGTGCGGCATCAGCAGCAACAGTGAAGGTAATATCCACCGTCTTGCTACTGTCGGCCACTGCCAGATCAAACGGTGCTTTCAGTGTTGCCGTTCCGTCAGTGTTATCGATCCAGTTCTCATCATCCAGGGTCAGACCTGCCGGGATATAATCAGTAATCACAATACCGGTCGCATCGACAGCACCCTGATTAATGACTTCCAGTGTGAAGGTGATCTTATCGCCCGCTTTCACAGTCACATTAGCGACATCAGTAACCGCAACATCATTAACGCTGGCAGGACGTTTGACTAGGGCGACATCCAGCACAGGCTGTTTGGTAAAGGTGACTGCGTAATCCTCCACCTCGCCATCAGACACGCCGTTTGTGCCATCATCCAGTACATCGGCCGCATTCGCAGCTGCCAGCTCGACATTACTTAAACGACAACGGGCGTAACTGCTGCTACCATCACCATTCTTATTATCGGTATAGGCAGACAGCGGTACATTCGGCATGTTCACCGAAATGGGAGCGTCTGTGCTATTGGCCGGAACGGTAGCGCTGCCGAACTCGTCGGTGTCAAATTGACCATTACCATTATAATCGACCCAACAAGCCAGAAAAGCATCAGCTGCCGTCGTATTGGTGGCGGTTGCTGTAAAGACGGGTGCCGTCTGGCCAGCCGTCAATGCCGGTATAACCACCCCATCCTCATCATCACCATCATCGGTCGCATTGTTATTGGTCAACGTCACATCTGTTTCATGATCAACGGCCGCGCCCAAACGCAACCAGGGCACGATTTCATGCCGAGCCCCTCCGGCTCCGGCCGTTGTCAGGTAGGAGTCCGGTGCATCACCAAAGTCATGAATGACCTCAATCGGCAAAGGTACACACGCTTCATCATCCTCCGCCGTATTCGCATTGACAGCCGCCAGTATATTATTACGGGTGACATTGCTGTCACCTCCGGGGTCTGTTTTATCGTTCGGCGTAGAATCTGTATCAGACTGGACGGTTGCGGTTATCTGAGCACAGTTATCTATCGCCCAGGCCCCGCTAGCCGCTGTCAACACGCTAACAGCACAGCAAGTCAGCAGCAAGGTTTTGAAAGAATTGGATTTATTCATTATTGAGTATGCCCCTGTTTGATTATATTATCGTTTTAAGTTTGCCCGGAATCAGTCCACAGTGACTGTGATGGTCAAAGTCACAGACTGCCCCGGTGTTAATGTACCGATGTCCCAAAACCCGCTCACCGGGTCATAACTGCCCTGAGAAGCAACTGGCAATATCACCGTATTCGGCGTTACACCCGCCGGTAAGACATCCGAGACCTGAACACCATCAGCGGTATTCGTCACACTGGTATTCGTGGTGGTCAGTATATAAACGATGGTATCACCTCGTCTGGCACTGGCAGCTGGTGTTGTACCATCTGCTGCAAAAACGGCCTTGGACAGTTCGATGTCTACATCTCCAGAGCAGGTTGCCGGAGCGGACACCACAACATTAGTTAAGGTACAGGCCGCATCATTAGCATCGGTCAGATTCAGACTAATATCGCCGCCACTGATCGGGAAGTTGCCGAATGGTCCCTCAACAGCACCATAGGTAAGACCTGAATGTACATCACCACCACTAATATTGTATTCGGAACCGGTGTCGGAACCCGTCAGCTTGATGGTATAGCTGAAAGTATCGTCCGAGGCATTCGCGCTGGTGCCCTTGTTATGGCAGCTGGTTACTATCACCGGTGTATTCAGCTTACATGCAGCCCCCGTAAAACCAAAGTCCAGCGTATGATTATTCTCACCCGCATGACCCACAGTGAAACTAACCTCAGCCGTACCGGCATTATCTGCCGCATCCGAATCACGTAAATCCGTTGCCGGGTGATTACTGCTGTCACCGCCGGCATTCTGCTGTGTCAGTTCATAGTCATTCAGCTCAGACTGTCCGGCTACAATCCGCACAACACACTCCTCGCCGAAATCCATGAATTCCGCATTACCACCCGCAACATTACTGAAATAGTACTCACCGTTTGCCGTGGTGGTCGTTGTCGCACTGTCCGTACCACAGATCAACGTCACATTGACATTGGCAATCCCCGGCTCGCCCGCATCCTGAATGCCGTCCTTATCGGTATCCAGCCACACACGGTTGCCGATTTCGACCGGCGCAGGCTTCATCAGCAGTTCGACATCGCCCAAACTATTTCCCTTACCCCAGTTCGGATAATCGTCTGGTTGTGCCTGATCAAAAATCAGATAGCCCTTCCCCCAGGAACCGTT
>PDRT01000088.1 GCA_002746895.1 Thiothrix nivea | reverse complement strand
TGACCGGCCTGAACCAGATGAATTACACCGCTGACAATGGTATCAGGCTGCCCGGCCCCGAACATATACACACTCATCACTGGCATCAGATTGGCCGGAATATACATAATCGCCGCCGCAATCAACAGTGCCCAGGTCACTTCAATACTATTGTTTGGCCCCGTTGGTATTTTCGCGCCACAACGCGGACAGTACAGCCTATCAAAATGTCCGGTTTTTTCCGGGGCCTGACTCAGGCAGCCGCAGATCCGGCAGTGCAAAAAACCACCCGTTGCCACGACGGCCATCTCACGACGGTCACGCATCACAGCACCCTGCTTTTAGCCGGTTCCAGACCACAAATGGATCCAGCATCGCCGTCGCCGCAGACATACAGACAATCAGGGCAGCAAATGACCAGAAGGCCGGGCCAACCACCAGAATCGCCAGATCACCCAGTTTGACGACTGCTACCAGTACCCCCAGCATAAACACTTCCAGCATGCCCCAGGGTTTCAGCTGCCGCAGCCAACGGTACAGGTGAGTAGCAAAACAGTTTGCGGTATCGAAATAAATACTGAGCATCACCCAAAGCAGGGCCAGCAGTTCAAATAATGGAAAAACAATCAGATTCAGCAATAACAGCACCGACAACAACTGAAAACCCTGCCCCCAGAACGCAATGGTTGCCTTCCACAGCGTAATTTCCTGCACCACTCCCTGAGCCTTCAACCCCAGTAACGGAAAGAAATTAGTCAACCCGAACAGAATTAATCCAGCCAGCGTCAGCGCCAGTGAAACTTCCAGCATCCGTGCCCGGTTACGGTACAGCACACCCCCACAACGGCTACAAGTCGCCGTATAGCCCACCGGCACCGTCTGATAACGATGGAGTTTCCCACATTCCCCACAGGCTATTACCAAAGAGGGACGGTACCTCGCAACCACGCTTTACACCCGCCGGATGATGAAAAGCCGAATTGTAGCATCAAATGATAGCACTGTATCCACTGCCATAAACGCACAGGGAGAGCACAATGGCTCTCCCTGTCGTTCATCATCGGACGGCAAACAAACACTCACCCGTTATGAAAAAGGTTTTACTTCAAACGATAGGTTACACCCATGTTCAGGGTCTTTTCCACATCGTCATTACCGTTGTTATCAATGTCATCATCCACTTTTGACAGTGACAGGGTAGTATCGAAGCTCAACTTGTTGCTGATGTAGTAACGGTAAGTGGAACTCAGGATATTGGTAGTAGTATCCTGGTCAGTCTCGTCATTATGATCAAAGTTAAGTTTCCAACCGTTTTCCCAGTCAATACGGTCAGACACTTCGTACGTCAGACTCATATCATTATTAAAGGTATAGCTTTTGTCATCACTGTCCAGCAGACTTGAATAAGCAGCCTCGTTAGAAAACTGAGTCTGGTTATTCAATGGAACATGGTATTCCGCGCCCAGATTCAGTACAGGCTTGCCGGAATCACCATCATAGTCTTTCACAATTGCACCGACACCACCTTTCACCAGCCAGCCACTTTTGCGGGTGGAAATACGCTCATCCAACAGTACATCACGGATTTTCAGGATACCTGTTGCATTTAACCGACCATTAGCCTTACCACTGGCATTAATCACCTTGACCATTTCATTAATCCAGATTTGAGCATAGTCGGCCCCACCGTATCTGGCTTTATAAGCACTTTCCTGAGCCACGATTTGAGCGATCTGATTGTATTCCACCTTGTTTAAATCACCACGCAGCTGGCCTTTCTCACGCAGTGCCTCACCTATACGCAGCGCCTGTGCCATCGGGGTCAGATTCACCACCCGGCCATAACCCAGCCCCGCCACCGCCGTGATACGCGGATCATCCGCATCTTTTTTCAGACCCAACGTACCTTCACCGTACCAGAAGCCGCCATTACTGCCCGGCACAAAATAGTTATTAACCGAGGCACTGGCATTGCCCAGATAGGTGTTTTCACTTTTGTCAGTACTTTTGCCACCACGACTGGCCGAACCATTTAATGAAGCATCTATCTCGATATCACGACTGGGCGAGCTGAACACGCGCTCATAATCCAAATTCAGATTCAGGTTATAGCTGGTCTGATCCTGATTACCACTGTTTACCTTAAGATCCCCATAAACATAGGCATCTTCGTAGGCACTGGTTGGCTCAGCGTAATCGAATAAGCTGACTTGCGCCTGAGCGACAGACAGGGTTGACAAAGCACTGAAAACAGACAATGCAATCATGGTTTTTTTCATTGGAATTACTCCT
>PDRT01000087.1 GCA_002746895.1 Thiothrix nivea | reverse complement strand
TCCGCCAGTTCCTGCACGGCACCCTCCAGTGCTTCCGGTGCCACCACCCGGTTGATCAGACCATACTGCCGTGCGGTTTCCGCATCGACAAAATCACCGGTCAGCAGCATTTCCATCGCTGCCTTACGTCCAATATTGCGGCTCAGCGCCACTGCCGGTGTCGAGCAGAATAATCCCAGCGTAATGCCGGAGACAGCAAATTTGGCCTTCTCGCTGGCTACAGCCAGATCACAGGCCGCCGCCAACTGACAACCCGCAGCAGTGGCAACCGCATGTACACAGGCAATCACCGGCTGTGGCAGAGCTTCAATGCGCTGCATCATTTCGCCACAACGGCTGAACAGAGTACTAATGTAGTCGTCGTCAGTGTTTTCGCGCAGCTGTTTCAGGTCATGGCCGACACAGAAAGCACGTCCATTCGCCTTAATAATCACCACCCGTACACGGTCATCCGCCCTGATCGCATCCAGTGCATCAGTCATTGCTGCAATCAGCTCGTCTGACAAGGCATTGAATTTGTCCGGGCGATTCAGGGTTAAAGTGGTAATCCCGTTGTTATCTTCACGCATCAATAAAGCGGTACTTTCAACCATGTATTGTTCCTCCTGCCATTCCGCAGGATAACTTCTCAGTTGCCATTACGCAAACGCTTTGTCACGATCACCACACCGCTGTCCATCGGGCTGACATGACGTTCAAAGCCCAGCCGCTCCATCAGTTTCAACATGCCGGTATTGTGCGACAGGACATCACCGATAATCGTAGTCAACCCCTTGTCCCGTGCCGATTCGATCAGCACCTGCATCAGCAAACCACCCAGGCCGCGATTCTGCCAGGCATCGGCAATCACCAGCGCAAATTCGCAGCTGTTCTGATCCGGATTAATCGCATAACGGCTCACGCCAACTTCAACGTCCTTGCCGTTTTTGTCGCGTGCCAGCACCATAAAGGCCATCTCACGATCATAGTCAATCTGCGTCAGGCGCACCAGCATCTCCGGTGTCAGTTCGCGCAGTGCCTGCATAAAGCGCATATACCGCGACTCGCCGGACAGGTTTCGCACGAATGACTGCTCCATCTCGGCATCTTCCGGGCGGATGGGGCGGATCAGAATATCCGTCCCATCCGCCAGCTGCTGGCGTCGCACCAGATCGTGCGGATAAGGGTGAATCGCCATGTGGTCATAACGTCCGGAGGCCCCTTTGGGATAGGCAACCGTAAAGTGTGCGTCCACCGCCACCGCTCCCCCAGCATTGATCATCAGCGGATTAATATCCATTTCCACCACTTCCGGTAACTCACACACCAGCTCGGATACCCGCAGCATAATCTCTTCCAGCGCACTGAAATCAATCGCCGGTAAATTACGGAAACTTTTTAACAGACGGGCAATACGGGTGCGGTTAATCGTCTTGCGGATCATGTAACTGTTCAATGGCGGTAAAACCACCGCATGATCACGATGTACCTCAACCGCAGTGCCACCGGCTCCGAAATTGATCACCGGCCCGAATACCGGGTCGCGCACCACACCGATAATCAGCTCACGAGCGGCATGACCACGGTACATCGGCTCCACAGTAACACCGTCAATGTGTGCTTCCGGCATTGCGTCCAGCGTCAGTTGCTGCAACTCCTGATAGACACTGCGCACGGTATGGGCGCTGTTAATATTCAGCCGTACACCATTGACATCCGATTTGTGCAACACATCCGGCGAACTGACTTTCATCACTACCGGATAACCGACTGACTCTGCCGCAACCAGTGCCTCTGTCGGACTGCGGGTCAGAATGGTTGGTAATGACGGAATGCGAAACGCTGCCAGAATCGCCCGTGATTCTGTGGTGGACAGGCTTTTCCGCCCGTCAGCCAGCACACTTTCAATAATCAGCCGGGCACCCCGGACATCCGGTGGATTGGATGGCTCAGCCGGTGAGGAAGGCACCTGCATCAACAACTTCTGATTATTACGGTAATTGGCCAGATAAGCGAATGACTCCACTGCGGCTTCCGGGGTCTGGAAGTTGGGAATCCGTGCCGCTGATAAACAATCACGACCGGCAGACACCAGTTCATTCCCCATCCAGCAGGCCAGGATCGGCTTTTTATTCTTGTGATTCTTTTTGTTCTTTTCACTGACCCGGACAATTGCTTCCGCAACACCTTTCGGATCAGTCATCGCCTGTGGAGTCAGTATGGTCAGTACACCATCCATTTCCTCATTTTCCAGGCAGATTTCCAGTGCTTTTTCATAACGCTCCGGCGTGGCATCACC
>PDRT01000086.1 GCA_002746895.1 Thiothrix nivea | reverse complement strand
GTGCGGATGCCGGATCAGCGTGAGCTGGTGCTGGATGCCAAGTCGCCGATGGAGGCTTATCTGGATGCTTATGCGACAGAAGATGAAACAGAGCGGCAACGGTTACTGAATCATCATGCTAAACGGGTGCGTGACCATGTGCGCACACTGGCCGGAAAACGGTATTGGGAGCAGTTTAAAAATGCGCCGGATTTTGTGGTGATGTTTATGCCGGGTGAGCAGTTTCTCGGTGCAGCACTGGAGCAGGATAGAAATCTGTTGCAGGATGCGCTGGAAATGCGGGTGATTCTGGCGACACCGACGACACTGATGGCATTGTTACGGGCAGTGGCCTTTGGCTGGCAGCAGGCGGTGCTGACCGAAAATGCCGGAAAAATCCGTGATGTGGGTACGGAGTTGCACAAGCGGCTGACGGTGTTTGTCAGTCATGTCGAAAAGCTGGGTAAGAATCTGACGGCCAGTGTGGATACTTATAACCGTCTACTGGGTTCGCTGGAGCGCAGTGTGATTCCCGGGGCTAAAAAGCTGGCCGAACTGGGGATTTCCTCCGGTCGTGAGCTGACGGAGGCGGAGCCACTGGAAGGCAGTCCACGGGTGCCGGTGCAGTCGGAAATTGATGTGCGGGCGATGGATGACCGGGTTAATAGCCGCAAAAATAGTCTTGTGCAGACTGAACCGGATGCCGACAGAATGGGTCACAATGCCGAAGCGGATTAATCCGCGTTGAGAGAATATCAGAGAATCATGGAGTGCTTGTTTTGAAGCCTGTAAAAATCCGCTCGTATACGACGGTGGGACAAATTATTTTATTGCTGGTTCTGGTGGCCGCTGCTGTTATTTATAACAAGGCATTCGTGGTACGCTTTTTTGAAACCACGCAAACCGGCCACATGGGACTGATCCTCAATGGCCTGATTATCTTGCTGTTTACCTTCGGTTTGCTGCGTATTATTCTGTTGTTGTTGAGCTATGCGCGGGAACAGGCCGTATTGCGTCAGTTTATTGCGCGGCTTCAGGACAAGGTGGCTAATCCGACTTACCAGCTGAGAAAATCTGCCCTGATTGTCGAGCGTTATCAGGCGGTACAGCTGATTAACCAACAGAATGCAGCGGTCGATCAGGGAGCACTGGCAGCTACCCTGGCTGCGACGCAATTATCACGTTTTACCTCGGTGCGTTTTGTACATAATACGCTGATTCTGTCGGGTGTGTTCGGTACCATTGTCTCGCTTTCGGTGGCTTTATTCGGTGCGGCTGAATTGCTGGATGCGCCGGATAGTCTGGATAAAATGGGCACGATTATCGGTGGTATGTCGACTGCATTGAGTACCACCATCACTGCCATTCTGTGTTTTGTCTTTTTCTCCTATTTTCATCTGCGCCTGCAGGATGCCCGGACACAGCTGCTGGCCAATATTGAAGGCGTGACCTCACTGTATATTCTGCCGCGTTTTCTGACCACGGAGGAAAGCCGGTTACAGGATGTGACTGTGCTGACCCGTGAGCTGCGGCAATCTGCAGAAGCCGTGCGCAAGGTGCAGGATCGTTTTCTGATGGCCGGTGAGCGCCTGCAACTGGCGGTTGATGATTTACAGAATCACATTGGCGATAGTTACAATGACCTGCGGATTATCCGCGATTCATTACGGGAAGGTTTTCGTCTGCCGGCAGTGGATGGGGCAGACAGGGCGGATGAGCTGGCCGAGGTGGTCGGAGTCAGGAGTGGTCCACACCGGACTGGCGAACAGGGATTCCGGCAATGAGCTGGGGATCTGTTTTTCATCCGGAGGCCACTGAGGACAGCTTCTGGCCTTCATTTACCGACATTATGATGGTCATTGTGATGACTTTTCTGCTGGTGACGGTGGCAGTGGTGTTGACCAATACCCGTCTGCTGGATGAGCTGAAAAGCAGCGTGGTGGCGGAACAGGAGGCGAATCAGCGGGCAGAATTCACCCTGCAGGCCAATGCCACACTGGAAGAACAACTGGATTATTTTCAGCAGCGTACGTCGGCGCTGGAAATGGAACTGTTACGCAGCCGGGCACAAACTGAAAATGCCCGTTCTGAATTATTAGGCACCAGAACCGAGCTGGATCGTCTGCGGACGCTCAGACAACAACAGGCCGGGCAGCTGGCGGGATTGGAACAAACACTGCTAAGCCGGAATACAACCGTGACACGGCTGGAAACCGAGCTGCAACAAACCCGGCAACAGCTGGCCGATTTACGCGAACAAACCGCCGATGATCGCCTGAAACTGGCCAGTCTGGAGGGGGAATAT
>PDRT01000074.1 GCA_002746895.1 Thiothrix nivea | reverse complement strand
TTGAGCGGCAAAACCTGAACTTTCGGACGAGGATCAAGCGACTTACCCGAAAAACTATTTGCTTTTCGAAGTCAGAGGAAATCCACGATAAGGTCATCGAAGAGTTCATTAATCGAGAGTTCTTTCAACGCATCTGAATCACGACCGTAATTCGTTACATTTTTTGGTGACTTCTACCGTAGCCCCAATGCGTTCCTTTACGCCGTCTGCAAAGGGTTTGCCCGCATAGCCACCGTCAACCAGTCTATGACTGACTTTACTCAGGTTTTTCTT
Source organism: Thiothrix nivea (assembly GCA_002746895.1). Taxonomy (GTDB): domain Bacteria; phylum Pseudomonadota; class Gammaproteobacteria; order Thiotrichales; family Thiotrichaceae; genus Thiolinea; species Thiolinea nivea_A. Next base: position 12,783 of record PDRT01000074.1, on the reverse strand, counting down.
GTTATCCTCCAACAGTGTCAGTGCACCTAATCAACACTTCGGGGCTTGGTTTGTTGACGAGCACCTTCCAGTAACGGGCGGATTTTATCAAATTGCTCTCGGCTTATATCACTGGGGTAGGCTTTTCTCATCGGGGTTTAGGGCGTTACGACTGAAGGCGATAGTCTAACACCATCAGAGATCTTGAACAGGCTCTTACTACCCTGCCTTGGTCATAGCTCAAGCTGTGTGAATATACAAATTGCGCATAGCCCACTTTCATAATTTCGATTGTCCGGCATTTGCGGGTATCGGTACATTGCAGACCGTGAAATCATTCATTCACTGATTTGAGGAGTATTCCAATGAGAAAGACACTATCCGCACTGGCCGCCGCGCTACTCAGCGTTGGCCTGATGGGTTCACTCAACGCCGCCACCCTGAAAATGGCCTACGATGCTGATCCGGTCAGCCTTGACCCGCATGAGCAACTGTCCGGAGGCACGCTGCAGATGTCACACATGATTTTCGATCCGCTGGTGCGCTGGACTAAAGACCTGAGCTTTGAGCCACGTCTGGCTGAAAAATGGGAGCAGGTCGATGACACCACCATGCGTTTTCATCTGCGCAAAGGTGTCAAATTTCATTCCGGCAATGGTTTTACTGCGGATGATGTGGTGTTCACTTTCAATCGTCTGAAAGATTCACCCGACTTCAAAGGGATATTTTCAGCGTTCAAGGAAGCCAAAGCGGTGGATGACTACACCGTGGATCTGATCACCGAGAAGCCATTCCCGCTGATACTGCATAACGCTACCTATATTTTCCCGATGGACAGCAAATTTTACAGCGGTAAAGATGAAAACGGCAAACCGAAAGATGCACTGGTTAAGCACGGTGATGCTTTTGCCTCAACCCATGCTTCCGGTACCGGCCCCTTTACCGTGACTGACCGCGAACAGGGGGTAAAAGTCGAGTTTGCCCGTAATGACAACTACTGGGACAAAAAATCACCCGGTAATGTCGATAAGATCACCCTCACCCCGATTAAAGAAGATCCGACCCGTGTTGCGGCCCTGTTATCCGGGGATGTGGACTTTATCGCTCCGGTACCGCCAACGGATCATGAGCGCATCAAGGACAACGACAAGGTTGATCTGATCACCCTGCCGGGGACGCGCATTATTACTTTCCAGCTGAATCAGGATCGTGTTGAGCACTTCAAAAATCCGAAAGTACGGCAGGCTATCGCCTACGCTATTAATCAGGAAGGTATCGCCAAAAAGATTATGAAAGGCTTTGCCACTCCTGCCGCCCAGTTCAGCCCGAAAGGTTATCTTGGCCACAATGAATCATTGACGCCGCGTTTCGATCTGGATAAGGCCAAGGCCCTGATGAAAGAAGCCGGGCTGGAAAAGGGTTTCAGTGTCACCATGATGGCCCCGAATAACCGCTATGTGAATGATGAAAAAATCGCACAGGCTGTGGCTTCAATGCTGGCAAAGATCAATATCAAGGTTGATCTGAAAACCCTGCCGAAGGCCCAGTACTGGCCTGAGTTTGACAAGCGTTCAGCTGACATGATGATGATTGGCTGGCACTCGGATACCGAAGACTCCAACAACTTCTTCGAATTCCTGTCTGCCTGTCCGGACAAGGAATCCGGCATGGGCCAGTATAACAGTGGCAACTACTGTAACCCTGAAGCCGACAAGATGATGCAGGAAGCCAGCGCCATTACCGATCCGGAAAAACGCGCGGAAATCATGCAAAATATCGAAAAAATGCTGTATGACGATGCTGCTTTCGTACCACTGCACTGGCAGAATCTGGCCTGGGCAGCGAATAAGAAAGTGAAGGCGGAGCCGGTACTGAACGTGATGAACTTCCCTTATCTGGGCGATTTGGTAATTGAGGAATAAATAGCAGATACCCTTATGATCGCCTTTCTGATAAAACGCATCTTTCAGGCGCTGATCGTTATGTTTGTGATCAGCATCATCAGCTTTTCCATTCAGGATAATCTGGGCGACCCGCTGCGTGAACTGGTCGGCCAGTCTGTTTCCGAAGCGGAACGACAACAACTGCGGGATGAGCTGGGTCTTAACGATCCGTTCTGGGTGCAATATTTGCGTTTTGCAGGTAAGGCGATACAAGGGGATCTTGGCACTTCCTATTTCTTCAAGGAACCGGCCTTGCAGGTGATTTTGCGCAAGCTGCCGGCCACGCTGGAACTGGTGTTCGGTGCCACACTGATTATCATCAGTCTGTCGGTTCCACTGGGTGTGTTTGCGGCAATCAGGCCGCAACACATTGCCTCGAAAATCATTATGGGCATCAGCACCGTCGGGATTTCGGTTCCGGTGTTCCTGACCGCAATCGGACTGATTTATCTGTTCTCGATCCATCTGGGCTGGATGCCGTCCTACGGGCGCGGTGAGACTTACCCGATCACCGAAAACTGGGATACCGCCCTGCTCACAGCGGACGGATTGCATCATCTGATTCTGCCCTCAATTGCCCTGGCCTCCATTATGCTGCCGCTGTTTATCCGTCTGATCCGTTCGGAAATGATGGAAGTGTTGCAGTCGGAGTATGTCAAATTTGCCTGGGCCAAGGGCATTGCGCCGAAACGGATTTACTTCCTGCACGCGCTGAAAAACACCATGTTGCCGGTGATTACGGTGGGTGGTGTGCAAATCGGCACAATGGTCGCCTACACCATTCTTACCGAAACCGTGTTTCAGTGGCCGGGGATGGGCTTTCTGTTTCTGGAAGCTGTTAACCGGGTGGATACACCGTTGATTGTCGCCTACCTGATTGTCGTCGGCGCAATTTTTGTTATCACCAATACGATTGTTGACCTGATTTATGGCATGGTGAACCCCACCGTCAAGCTGGTCGGAGGTCACTCATGAGTGCTGACGCAAATACCCCCGCTACTCCCAGTCGCCTGCAACACTTTAAAGATTCACATTTCTGGCACAGCTTTAAGCGCGACAAAGTCGCCCAGGTGAGTTTTGCCGTACTGCTGGTGGCCGTGTTCATGGCCTTGCTCGCACCGATGATGGCCCCTTATGACCCTTATGATCTGGCACAGATCGACATTATGGATTCGGAAATTCCACCCAGCTGGGAAAGCTCCGGTGATGAACGCTTCTGGCTGGGTACCGATATTCAGGGCCGGGATATGTGGTCAACCATTCTGTACGGCACCCGTATCTCGTTGACCATCGGGGTTTGTGCAGTATTGCTGCAGGCCTTTCTTGGCATTGTCATTGGCCTGGCTGCCGGTTATCTCGGCGGACGCATCGACAGCCTTCTGATGCGCATGGCCGATATTCAGCTGTCTTTTTCCACCCTGATGGTGGCAATTATTGTACTGGCGGTATTTCAGGCCAGTTTCGGTTCCGAATTATATCAGGAGCTGGCAATGATTATGCTGATCCTGGTGATCGGAATTGCCGAATGGCCGCAATATGCACGGACCATTCGTGCTTCGGTACTGGCGGAAAAGGAAAAAGAATATGTGGATGCCGCCCGTGTTATTGGTCTGCGCACGCCACGGATTATGTTCCGTCATATTCTGCCCAATACATTGTCACCGATTCTGGTGATTTCCACTGTGCAGATTGCCAATGCGATTATTTCCGAAGCCTCGCTATCCTTTCTTGGCCTGGGCATGCCGGTGTCACAACCTTCTCTGGGTTCGCTGATCTCCAGTGGCTTTGAGGTCATTTTATCCGGCTCATGGTGGATTACGGTCATTCCCGGTGTGGTGCTGATTGCCATTGTACTGGTGATGAACCTGCTGGGTGACTGGCTGCGTGATGTGCTGAATCCTAAACTTTACAAGGGCTGATCCCGACCATGAGCTTACTCACCGTGAATAACCTGGAAGTCCGTTTTGCACTGCGTCAGGGTGATGTGATTGCATTGCGGGATATTAATTTCAGCCTGCAACGCGGGGAGCGGCTGGGCGTGGTGGGTGAATCCGGTGCCGGCAAGTCGGTACTGGGGTTTTCGGTGCTTAACCTGATTGCCCGGCCCGGCTACATTGCGCAGGGCGAAGTCGCCTTTGAAGGCAATAATCTGGCTGCGCTACCCGCTGAGGCAATGCGCTCCATCCGTGGCAACCGCATTGCAATGATCTTTCAGGACCCGATGATGACCCTGAATCCGGTGCTGACCATTGGCGAACAGATGACTGAATGCCTGCAGGCGCACCGCAAAATCCGCCTGGAAGATGCGCGTAAGATTGCCCTGCACCGGCTGAAACAGGTACATATCCCTTCCCCCGAACATCGGCTGGAACAGTATCCGCATGAATTGTCCGGCGGTATGCGCCAGCGTATCGTAATTGCCATTGCGCTGTTGCTTGACCCAGATCTGATTATTGCCGATGAGCCGACCACGGCGCTGGACGTCACCATTCAGGCAGAAATTATGAGCCTGATGCTGGAGCTGTGTGAGAGCAATAATGTGGCTCTGATGCTGATTACCCATGACCTGGGCGTGGTCTCGGAGATCACCCGGCAAACCATGGTCATGTACGCCGGACGCATTGTGGAAATCGGCCCGACCCGCGAGATTATCAACGATGCTCAACACCCCTACACCCAGGGACTGATTAATGCACTGCCACAAATGGCCGTACCCGGAAAACGCCTGAACCAGATTCGCGGCTCCATGCCCTCATTACAGCATGTACCTTCCGGTTGTGCCTTCCGGCCACGGTGTGATTATGCCGTGCCGGTGTGTGAACAACAGGTGCCAGATTTACACGCCTCCGGCGGCTGCAGAGTCGCCTGCCACCTGATGAGCGAGAAGAATCCGGTACTGCTGAACGGTCATGCAGAGGAACCACAACCATGAGCAAAAGCCAGGCATTATTAAGCATTCGCCAGCTTTACAAGCGTTTTTCCATCTCCGGTGATTTTCTTGACCAGATTAAATTTAAGAATGGCCGTATTACCCGTGTACAGAAATTTGTTCATGCTATTAACGGTGTGACCCTTGATGTACAAGCGGGGGAGGCACTCTGTATCGTCGGTGAATCCGGCTGTGGTAAATCAACAGTGGCCCGCAATGTCATGGGGTTGTTGAAACCTTCGTCAGGCGAAGTGCATTACCGGGGTGAGCGCATCGATAACCTGCCAGATCAGGCACTGTTGCCCTACCGGCGCAGGATGCAAATGATTTTCCAGAACCCTTATGCCTCACTCAATCCGCGCATGACTATCAAGCAAACCCTGCAGGAGCCGGTTGAGTTTCATAATCCGGGCTGGAGCAAGGCAGAGATTGATGACAAGATCCGCGAGGTAATGCAAACGGTAGGCATTGATCCGTCGTGGGGAGTGCGTTTCCCGCATGAATTCTCCGGCGGCCAGCGCCAGCGTATCAGTATTGCCCGCGCACTGGCCGTTGACCCGGAATTTATTGTTGCCGATGAGCCGATTTCTGCTCTGGATGTATCCATCCAGGCCCAGGTACTGAACCTGATGATGGAGGCACAGGAGCAACGTAATCTGACTTATCTGTTTATCACACATGACCTGTCAGTAGTCGAACATTTTGGCACCCGGGTGGCCGTCATGTACCTGGGTACCGTGTGTGAGCTGTCACCCACCCGTGCATTATTCGCCAACCCGCGTCATCCCTATACCCGTGCCCTGTTGTCTGCAATTCCGCGCCTGACTGATGACCGACCGGAATTTATCCGCCTGCGCGGAGAAGTACCAACACCAGTTAACCTGCCCTCCGGCTGTGTCTTTCATGGTCGCTGCCCACATGTGAATGAACGCTGTCGCAACGAAATTCCGCTGCTGCATCAAACAACGGAGGGTGTGCAGGTGGCCTGCCACGGCGTGGAGGAAGGACGCTGCTGATACGGTGCAAACCCCACCACCCTGATTTTCATAGGGAAAAAGTACGCCGGACTCAGATAACCGAATAACCTGAATTATAGTTCCGTCTCGCCCAGTTATGTTATGTTCACCGTTTAAATGCTATTGAACGGCGTAAACCTGACCTCACTGAGAACCCGATGGAACTACGATGGCTGGATGACTTCATTACTTTGGCTCGCGTGCAGCATTTTTCACGTGCCGCTGAGGAGCGCCACATCAGCCAGCCTACCTTCAGCCGCCGCATTAAACTGCTGGAAGAAACGGTGGGTGCTACATTGATCGACCGCGATACCCTGCCTCTGTCACTGACGCCTGCCGGACAAACCTTTCTACAGACAGCGGAGGAAGTCTCACGTTTGCTGCGTGATACCTGCCAGAGCTGTCAGCAGATTAAACAACAGGAATCCGAGCGGCTGGTGTTTGCCACCACCCAGAACCTGTATCTGTCATTGTATAAAACCTGGCTGGAACCATTTGCCGGACAGCATGCCGTGGCAATGGAGCTGAATCTGCAATCTACCGCATGGGCCGCTGCAGAATTTGTCACCGCCATGCAACAGGGTAAATGTGACCTGATGTTGTGTTACTGGCACCCACACATTGATTCATTATCGGTACTGGACGAGGAAGGTTTTGCATACCTGAAAGTGGCAGATGATCACCTGATCCCGGTGTCCGCCCCGGATCAGCACGGCAAACCCCGGTTTCAGCTGCCCGGCAACCGCAATACACCTCTGCCCTATATCGCCTATCATCCAAGTTCATTCATGGCCTCTCTGCTGAAACAGACACTGCGCTGGCAGAATACCGCTTGCCTGTCGATACTGAATGAAAACCGCCATGCCATCAATATCTCGGCAATGATTAAGGAAGGCTTCGGTCTGGGCTGGGTACCACAACGACTGGTGGCTCAGGATTTAAACGCTGGCTTACTGATTCCGGCGGGCAGTCAGGACTGGTTTATTCCAATGGAAATTCGTTTATACCGGAGCAAACGGCATAATAATCAGAACATACAACGCCTGTGGCAGGCACTGGCACCGAATCCGGCGCTGTGATTCCCGCTGATACCTGAGTCAGAATATTGCACCGGGCCTCTCAGCGTTTCAGCAGCACATAAACGGCACCGGTCCCCCCATCCACCGGTCGTGCCGAATGAAAAGCCTGCACCCGGTCATGTTGCCGCAGCCAGTGATTCACCTTGATTTTCAACACCGGGCCACGATGATCCGAACGGTTGCCCTTGCCATGAATAATCCGTACACACTCACCCTGTAGCGGATAGATAGTCACCAGAAACTCAGCCAGATACACCCGTGCCTGTCTGGCATTTAAACCATGCAAGTCCAGCTCGGCAGCCACCCGGTACTCGCCCCGGCACAGTTTATAAAAAACACGGTGTTGAATACCCGGACGTTTGTAGCTGAGAATATCGCCGGGCTGCATCTCCATCGGCACATATTCATCTGAAAACATGTCTTCCAGAACCTGTTGCTCATCCTCAATGGTTTTCAGCGGTATCGGTTTGGGTTTTGGGGTATCATGCACCACCTGATTGATGGACGGTAGTGGTGAAACATCCCGCATAAACTCATGGAATAAACCGGATTCATCGCTATCAGACGGGAGATCCTGCTCTTTTTTCATTCTGTTTCTCCTGGTGACAAACTATGAAATACACGCATGAATATACTGCTCAGCAACGATGATGGTTATCAGGCTCCCGGCCTGCAGGCGTTACGCCTTGAACTCCGTAAACATTACCATGTTATCACAGTCGCTCCTGACCGTGATCGCAGTGGTGCCAGTCACTCACTGACCCTGGATATGCCCTTGCGCCTGAAAGAGCAGGGTGAACAATTATACAGCCTCAATGGTACACCTACCGATTGTGTTCACCTCGGGCTGACCGGGCTGGACAGGGTACCCGACATCGTTATTGCCGGCATTAATCATGGCCCGAATCTGGGTGATGATGTACTGTATTCCGGTACGGTCGCCGCCGCGATGGAAGGCCGTTTTCTCGGTCACACAGCCATCGCCGTGTCACTGAACGGCAGGCAAACCGACAATATACCCAGCGGAGTACAGGCGGTGCAAAGTCTACTGGAAAAATTTGACCAGTTTCCGACACGCAGCAAGATGATTCTGAACGTTAATATCCCTGATCTACCCTGGCCAATGATTCGCGGTTTTAAAATGACCCGCCTCGGTCAGCGCCATAAAGCCGAGCCGGTGATTCGCCAGCATGATCCCCGAGGGCGGGAAATTTTCTGGGTCGGGCCAACGGGTCATGCGGCAGATGCCGGTGAAGGGACTGACTTTCACGCACTGGAACAGGGTTATATCTCCGTCACTCCGTTACACAGCGACCTCACCCATTATCAGGCCCTGCAAACCACGGGCGACTGGTTGCAGGGAGTGGTAAAACCATGATCAGACCGCACATTGATGCCAAAACCATTCAGGGTATCGGCATGACTTCACAACGCACTCGTAACCGACTGGTGCAACGCCTGCGGGAAAAGGGCATTGCCAATGAAGCCGTGCTGGAAGTGATGAGCAAGGTGCCACGCCATTTGTTTATTGATGAAGCCTTGGCCAGCCGCTCTTATGAAAATACTGCTCTCCCCATTGGTCATGGCCAGACCATCTCACAACCCTACATTGTGGCGCGGATGACTGAACTGCTACTGGCGGGTGGGCAACCACTGCACAAGGTACTGGAAGTCGGTACTGGTTCCGGTTATCAGGCCGCGATTCTGGCTGCATTCGTACAGCAACTGTACACCGTAGAACGTATTACAGCACTGTACCGAAATACCCGTGACTTGCTGCACGATCTTGGTTACCGCAATATCACTACCCGGTTGAGTGACGGCAGCTGGGGGCTAAAACAATACGCACCTTTTGACGGCATTATTGTGACTGCGGCACCGGAAACCGTGCCGGAAACCCTGAAACAACAACTGACGATTGGCGGACGCCTCATTATCCCGACCGGAGCTCAGAACAAGACACAAAAACTACAACTGATTACCCGTAGCGGTGAAAACAGCTATCAGACGGAGGCTCATGAATCCGTGCAATTTGTACCGCTGATTCGTGATTCAAACGCATAAATTAATAATTTTTTTGGCAAATATGAAACTTTTTTCTTCTCTTTATAACAAAGTTCTTAACTGGGCAGGCCATCGCAACGCTCCCTGGTACCTAGGCACCTTAAGCTTTGCAGAGTCTTCCTTTTTTCCCATTCCACCCGATGTTATGCTGATGCCAATGGTTCTGGCAAAACCGGAAAACTGGCGCTGGCTGGCGTTTTTAACCACACTGATGTCAGTATTAGGCGGAATGGCGGGCTATTTAATCGGTTTTTTTGCCTTTGAAACCTTAGAGCCACTAATTATACAATGGGGCTATGGGGAAAAACTGGCTCTGGCAGCCAGCTGGTTTTCCAAATGGGGCGTTTGGGTTGTGCTTGCAGCTGGCTTTTCCCCCGTGCCCTACAAGCTGTTTACGGTGACTGCCGGCGCGTTATCCATGACCTTGATTCCATTTATCGTAGCATCAATCATCGGACGGGGAGCGCGTTTTTTCATGGTCGCAGCACTGCTGGCCTGGTCAGGTCCCAGGATGGAACCGGTGATTATCCGGTATATTGAATGGTTGGGTTGGGCAGTCGTCGGGATACTCATTTTAATTATTTTCTTAACACAGGTGTAACTCATGGATAAAAAAATCAAACTACTGGCAGCCTGTTCTGCTGCCGCGTTGACAACCGTCGCATGCGCACCCAATACCGGGTCTTATGCACCTTATCCCCAGTCCCAGGGCCCTATTTACTCAGGCAGTACTGCCACACCGGTCACTCACTCGCACAGTGGCAAAGTACATTCACATAAGTTACCGGCCACCGGTATCCGCCACACCCACAGTGTGGGCAGCAACAATACACAAATACGGACTCAAATACAGACTCAGGTACCCGCAGGCAACTATAACGGCGGCATCACTCACTCACACAGTGGCAGAACACACAGCCATAAACTCCCGACCAGCGGACTGAATCATACTCATCGCATCGGGGCCAACAATTCAGTAACACAAAACCAGCAGGCTACTCAGACAAATAACTACACGCCTCCGGTGAGTGGAACCAATAATCGGCGTTGCTGGCATGGACGCAACACCAGAGGTCAGTGTAATCCGGCTCCGCAACATAACACCTATCACCCGCCGGTTAATACAACTTATCAACCCCCAGTCAATACCACTTATCAGCCACCCGTCACCAACAATCAGACAACAACACGACGCTGCTGGCATGGACGTAATACTAACGGCCAATGCAACCCCGCACCACAGACACAAAACGGAGTCAGAACGCCACCCCCGACAGGAAATGTTAATAACACCAATAATAACTATACGGGCAATTATTATGACAACTATCCGGGGAATAACAGCACCACTAACGATACCTACACACCTCCAGCTCCGACTGATAATAACGGCAATTATTATGACTATACCAGTCAGGGCAGCAGCAGTACCTATTACGACACAGCGCGTCCTAAAGGCTCTGCTCATTACCCCAACTACCAGCCAAAACCGAACCTCAACTATCAGCCGCAGCCAAAACCGAATACCGGCTCTTTTGCTCCGGAAAGCTATTCTGGTGACGTTTATACCGTTAAACGGGGCGATACGGTTTTCCAGGTTATGCGTAATACCGGTGTTTACTGGAAAGACATTATCCGCCTGAACAACCTGCAGGCTCCGAACTACCAGATTAATCCGGGGCAGCATTTACGCTTACGTTAAGCCTGAAAAATCCGGGGTTGTTAGACGAAAAAAAGCCGGTTCATAAAATAGAAATGAACCGGCTTCTTCAAGAGTTTTATCGACAAATCGTTCTGGACAGATCAAATCCCGTCAGGTCCTGTCCTTTTGAATCAACAAACCCTTCTTCCGTTATTGCACTCAGTACCTGCACTATGACGCGGGTTCGGGCGACGACGGATTGGTTGGCCCACATAACGTTGCATCTGCCGCAAGGTAATCGCTCCCAGATGTGTATCAACAATCTGCCCCTGTGGTGAAACGATAAAAGTGGTTGGAACACCATAGATCAGACCCAGTGCAAACATGGAGCTATCCTGTGTCGGAACCACTGTATAATTAATACCCTTCTGGCGAACAAATTGCTTCAGTTGGTGAGTAGGTGTTTCACCGGCATCCATTCCAAGAACAGTGACCCTGCCACGGTAGTGCGCAGCCAAACGCTTCAGTGCCGGTAATTCGGTGATACACGGCCCACAGTAAGTAGACCAGTAATTTACAATCACCCACTGACCCTTGTAGTCAGAAAAGCGGTGTTGCTTACCGTTAATGTCTTTAAATGAGAAATCGGCAACCGGTTGCGCAGCAGCCAGTGAAGAAAACAATATAAAAAAAGTAATCGCCAGGAAACGGAATAGTTTCATAGTTACCCTCAAAATCCTTTTAGATAGCAATACCGTGTCTCACACAGAGTAATTTATTTTTACTATTAATTCACTCATTCCAACAAAACATGTCCACCCGATTCAAATTGAAATATAATCTTATGAATAACTGAGTCTTGAAAATTACTGAAGAGCCTGTGCCGGTAAAAACAGTGCTGATACTTGCACCTCCGGCAACATACCAGTAGATTGCGGGCTTCTGCCCCGCAAGGAATTATCAATGAAAGATAAAGATACCGTTACCCTCTATCATAACCCGCGCTGTTCCAAGTCCAGACAAACCCTTGAGCTGCTGGAAGAGCGGAATATGACTCCAAACATTGTAAAATACCTGGAGACACCACCGGATGCCGCAACCCTGGAGTCCATTCTCGACATGCTGGGACGGGAACCCCGTGAGCTGATGCGCAAGGGCGAAGTTGAATACCAGGAACTGGGACTGGCTAATTCGGAATTAAGCCGCGAACAACTGATTCAGGCAATGGTGGATAATCCGCGACTGATTGAACGACCCATCGTGATCAAAAACGGCAAGGCCGCCCTGGGACGACCTCCGGAACGTATACTGGACATTTTATGAGACAGGTATTGATTCTGTATTACAGCCGCCATGGCTCCACAGCCACCCTGGCACAGCAGATTGCCCGTGGTGTGGAAAGTGTCGCCGATACCGAAGCCATTTTGCGCACAGTGCGGCAATATGGCCGCCCCGTTAAAATACTTTCTGGAAAAGACCAGTACATTATGGCTATCCGGCCATCTGAGCGGCAAACCCGCCGGTGTTTTCACCTCAACCTCCAGTTTGCACGGCGGCCAGGAAACCACACTCATCTCGATGATGATGCCCCTGCTCCATCACGGTATGCTGATCAGTGGCCTGCCCTATGCGGCGGCTGATCTGATCAGCACACAAAGTGGCGGTACCCCCTACGGCTCCAGTCATGTTTCCGGCAGCAATAATGAAAAACGACTGACAGAAGAAGAAAAACGCCTGTGTTTTGCACAGGGTAAACGACTGGCGGAACTGGCGGCCAGATTAGCGACATGAATAAGGCACTGCTATTCTGGCGTGGTGTTACCCTGCTGGGGCTGTTCGGACTGATTATCCTGATTGCGGTGTGGAATGGCTGGCTGGCACCGATCCGACAGGTACCGCTGTGGCTGGAGCTGCTGGTATTTATCCTGCCCCTGGCGCTGTTAAGTCGCGGGCTTCTCTATGGCAAGGCCATAGCACATGTTTATGCCACGATGGTTTCGCTGCTCTATGCCAGTTTAGGCACCTGGTTTATTCTCACTCCCCAGGAAGCCGTCTACGGCTGGCTTATGCTGGTGTTCAGCATCCTGCTGTATATTGGTGGCTTTTTCGGAGCCAAACAACTAACCGGAAA
>PDRT01000073.1 GCA_002746895.1 Thiothrix nivea | reverse complement strand
GTAATCAAGGTCCTTGATGGCGTTGATAATTTCACCGGTATCCATTTCCTCAACCAGGCTGTTACGCACATCCTCGCTGAGTTCAATCAGCACTTCACCCTCGTTTTCTGCCTCGACCATTTCCCAGATCAGTTCACGGCGGCCATGTGGGGATGCTTCAATCAGATCAGCAATTTCTGCCGGATGCATGGCATTAAGCATCCGGCGTACCCGGAAGAACGAGTCGCTTTGAATGGCCTTGGATAAAGCGTCCAGGCGCTGTTCACTGCTGAGATGTTCCAGATTGGACATGGCTGACTTCTCCCTGTGGGTTTCAGGAGGCGGTGAAAATGGCGAAAAAAGCCCGATCATCACAATCACCCATCATATTGTGCTGAATCTAGGGCATGGGTATGGCAACAGAAGCCTCAAAGGCTTTCAGGGCGACTATTGTAAATCAATATAATTCAGTTCGCGATGGCGAATGATCACTTGTTGCGGATATTGCTGGCTGAAGTGCTGATAAAGCTGTTCGGCCAGATAAACCGAACGGTGCCGTCCACCGGTACAGCCGATGGAAATAGTCAGATAGGCCCGCTGACTATCCCGCAAGTCTTTCAGCCACACTTCGAGAAAATCACAAACCGCCTGTCTGACTTCATGAACTCGCTCATGCTGTTCCAGCCAGTCAATAATAGGCTGACTGCGGCCATCCAGCGGACGCAGTTCCGGCACCCAGTAGGGATTCGGCAGGTTGCGCACGTCAAAAATAAAATCGGAGTCGGAAGGAGACTGGTGCTTGAAGCCGAATGACTGAAACATAATGGACAAGTCTTCGGTCATATTGTCACCGAGCCGTGATTTCAGCAGATGACCCAATTCGTAAACATTGGTGGCGGAAGTATCAATGCGCCAGTCGGCATATTCGGCCAGCTTTTGCAGCAATTGTGCCTCAAACTCAATCGCCTTGCTCAACTCCTGCTGCTCTTCGGCCAGCGGATGGCGGCGACGCGTTTCATTGTAACGACGTTGCAGGGTGTGCAGGTTGGCATAGAGATAAATCAGCCGGGTGGCAGGCCAGATCTGGCGGATGCGTTGTACGGTGGCGGGAATTGCGGCAATGCTTCGCTTGCCCCCCCGGATGTCAATACCAATTGCCAGATGGGTCAATCGCAGAATCTGCGGGGTTTCCAGCAGACTTTCAATTAACTGTGACGGCAGGTTATCAATACAATAATAACCGGCATCTTCCAGGGTCTGTAATGCGTAGCTTTTCCCTGCTCCGGACATCCCGCTGATAATAATAACCTGCATGTCATCTCTACTTTTTTTGTTCTCAATGCATGTAGCTAAAACACAAACCGGATCAGGCTGCAATGTCTGTAATAAACAGCGAGGATATATACTCCAGAGCCACTCCCGGATGTTGTTGCTCCAGCAGAATCCGGGACAAATCCTTCTGGTTGATATTGGCCGCCATGGCTTTCAGCAACGGGCGATAAGATTTGCTGTCCCGGCTCGGAATCAGCAGGGCCAGCAGGGTGTGTACCGGCTTTTTATCCGGGCTGTCCATCTTGATGCCCTCACCGGTGACCAGGAGAGCGGCCACCGGTTCCGGGATAGGCATACAGGCATGAGGAATGGCAATGCCATTCCCCAGAGCGGTACTACCCAGTTTTTCCCGTGAAATCAGTACATCAAATGCTTCATCAGCACAAACATCGCTATTCTGCAAATCACGGCACAGTAACCGGGATAACTGCTCAAACGCTTTCTTCATGCTGGAGACTTCGTCTGTAAAAATGATTCTGTCCGTAGATAAAAGGGTAGTAATATCCATAAACCTGTTACTCGTTTTAACTTGCCTGCTCGATTATTTATTCCGCCATCTGTGCCTGTGCATTCAGCTTTGCCGTCTCATCGCGATGATGATCTTTCAGTTTTGCCTTGTGCTTAAGAACCTGACGGTCCAGTTTGTCGACCAGGGCATCAATTGCCGCATACATGTGTTCCTCCCTGGCATTCGCAAAAATCTGATTACCACTGACATGCATGGAAGCCTCGGCGCTGTGTTGTGTTTTATTTTCCACCTTGAGAATAACGTGAACATCCAGTACCTGATCGAAATGACGTTTTATACGATCAAGCTTTTCCCGAATATAGTCGTTCAGAGCAGTAGTAATTTCAATGTGATGACCGGTAATTTTTAATTGCATTCGCAAACTCCTTTTTCAGGTCATTAATAAATGGCCAGCTGGCCTGGCCTAGCTCGTTACCAATGTCTTTCTTTCATGTGAGGAAGGAATAGACATTGCTTCACGATATTTAGCGACAGTACGCCTCGCAACATTGACCCCCTGTTCCTTTAGCATCAGGGTCAGTTTACTGTCACTCAGGGGCGAGCCGGGATTTTCCCCTGAAATAAACTGTTTAATCATGGCACGGATCGCGGTGGACGAACAGCCGGAACCCGCATCTGTCTCCAGTTGGCTGGAGAAAAAATACTTGAACTCGAACACACCTCTGGGCGTATGAATATACTTATTGCTGGTGACACGGGAAACGGTGGACTCATGCATCTCAAGCTCGTCGGCAATATCTTTCAGTATCAGTGGCTTCATCGCCTGTTCACCATAATGCATGAATGCGCTCTGGCGTTCAACAATGGCGCGGGCCACATCCAGTATGGTGGAGTTACGGCTTTCGATACTGCGGATCAGCCAGCGGGCCTGTTGCAGGTTTTCCTTGAAGTAGAGCTTATCGGTGCGGTTCCTGATCTGGCCGATCATATCGGCATAGGTCCGGTTGACCTGTAACGCCGGAGTGGTCTGACTATTGAGGGTAACGACCCATTGACCCTGGCGCTTATATACATAAACGTCCGGAGTAATATAGTCATCCGTTGCCCCCGAGAAGGCGAGACCGGGCTTTGGTTGTAAGGTTCGCAACAGACTGATAACGGCCTCCAGCGTGTCCTGGCTTATTTTTAATCTTCTCTTTATCGCTTTATAATTTCGTTTTTCCAATAAGTCCAGTTGTAATTTTACCAATTGAGCAGCAGTGCGATGTATGTCCGTCTGTGGCTGCAACTGTTGCAGTTGTAATAATAAACATTCACCCAGATTCCGGGCAGCAATACCGGGAGGATCAAGGTGCTGGACAAAGGTCAGCATGGCCTCAATATCTTCCAGCTCAACCGGCAGTTCACCACTGAGGCTGGCTAAAACCGTTTCCAGGCTCTCACACAGATAACCCGCTTCGTCCAGCGACTGGATGATGGTGGTCGCAATGTGTTTATCAATGGCACTGAGGTTGCTCAGCTCGACCTGCCACAATAAATGCGCCTGTAAACCTTCGTGATGACTGCCCTGATTTTCCAGAAATGCCTGACTGTCCGGATCGGAATCGGCATTACTGCTGCTGCGGGTGTCATAGACATCACTCCACTCCGCATCAATACTCATTTCTGCCGGAATTTCGCTTTCCATCGTTGTCGCCGGTTCCGGGGCAGAGGCTTCCTCATCGGTATTTTGCGGCTCAGACTCGTTGGGCGGTGCCGTTGCATCCTCTGTGGATTCATCCCCGGATAACTGTAGCAGCGGGTTTTCTTCCAGAGCCTGCCGGATCTCCTCCTGCAGTTCAATGGAAGACAGTTGCAGCATCCGGATTGCCTGTTGCAATTGCGGGGTCATGGACAAGTTTTGTCCAATGCGTACTTCGAGTCCTTGTCTGAGCATTAATTTATTCTTCTTTGCAGATTTGAACAGTAATAATTTAGTTATAGGTTCATCTTAGCCCTAAAGTCCGGTGGCTGCAAAGTTCCGGCGGATGATATGTCGGCGCAAGTAGGTTATTCTTGCCCCCTATCATGACAAAATAACAGAATATTTTATGGCAGAATCCATTCAGGAAATTGAATCACTCCGCGATCAGCTGCGCTATCACAACTACCGTTACTATGTGCTGGATGACCCGGAAATTCCCGATGCGGAATATGACCGGCTGTTTCGTCGCCTGCAGGCGCTGGAGCAGGAATACCCGCAGCTGATTACCCCGGACTCACCGACACAACGGGTGGGCGGTGAGGCCTTATCCGGCTTCACCGAAGTCAAACATGCGCTACCGATGTTGTCGCTGGGCAATGTGTTCAGTGATGAGGAATTACGGGCCTTTGACAAGCGCTTGCGGGACCGGTTGCAGACAGAGGATGAGCTGATCTATGTGGCGGAACCGAAACTGGACGGGCTGGCGATCAGTCTTTGGTATGAGAACGGTATATTAATCAGGGCAGCGACCCGGGGTGATGGTGAAACCGGTGAGGATGTCACGCATAATGTGCGTACCATTGAGTCAGTGCCATTGCGCCTGTTGGGTAATGATTATCCGGCGACCCTGGAAGTACGCGGCGAAGTGTATCTGCCGAAACAGGGCTTTGCCGAACTGAATGAGCGGCTGCGTAAAAAATCATTGAAAACCTTTGTTAATCCGCGCAATGCGGCGGCAGGCACCTTGCGGCAGCTTGATCCGCGTATTGCCGCCCAACGGCCACTGGCGATGTTTTGTTATGCCGTGGGCGTAGTAAAGGGCGGTGAGTGGCCGGAAACACATTTTACCATGCTGGAAAAACTACAGGGCTGGGGGTTTCGGGTATGCCCGGAAAGTAAGCGGGTACAGGGCGTACAGGGCTGTGCGGATTATTATGCCGCCATTGGTACCAGGCGGGCGGCATTGCCGTATGAAATTGACGGGGTGGTGTACAAGGTGAATGACTTTGCCCTGCAGCAGCAGCTGGGTTTTGTCAGTCGCGCACCACGCTGGGCGATTGCGCACAAGTTTCCGGCACAGGAGGAAATCACCCGCTTACTGGCTGTGGAATTTCAGGTCGGGCGCACCGGGGCACTGACACCGGTGGCACGGCTGGAGCCGGTGTTTGTTGGCGGGGTGACGGTGAGTAATGCCACGCTGCACAATATGGACGAGGTACTGCGTAAGGACGTGCGTATTGGAGATACGGTCATTGTGCGGCGGGCCGGGGATGTGATTCCGGAAGTGGTGCGCTCAATACCGGAACGGCGGGAAAATGATGCACAGGACATTACCATGCCGGAGCAGTGTCCGGTGTGCGGCTCTGAGGTACAACGAATTGCCGATGAGGCCGTGTATCGCTGTACCGGCGGGCTGTTCTGTCCGGCGCAGGTCAAGGAGGCAATTAAACACTTTGCCTCACGCAAGGCGATGAATATTGACGGCCTCGGTGATAAGCTGGTGGAACAGTTTTTTGAACAGGGGCTGGTGAAACATGTTGATGATTTATACCGTTTACAGGCGGAACCGATAGCAGCACTGGAACGCATGGGGGCAAAATCGGCTGAGAATCTGGTCAATGCGCTGGAGAAGAGTAAGGCGACGACGCTGGAACGGTTTGTGTTTGCGCTGGGGATTCGTGAGGTGGGTGAAACCACGGCAAAGACACTGGTGCGGCATTATGGCTCACTGGAATCACTGATGGCGGCGGATCAGGACAGTCTGCAGGCCGTACCCGATGTCGGCCCGGTGGTGGCGGAACGGGTCTTTCAGTTTTTCGCGGAGCCCCATAATCAGCAAACCATTCAGAATCTGCGTGAATTGGGGGTGAGCTGGGCGGATTATACCGCAGTGGCCGGTGCGAATTTACCGCTGCAGGGCAAGACTTATGTGATTACCGGCAGTTTTGCGCAACCCCGCGATGCCATCAAGGCACAACTGGAGGCATTGGGGGCGAAGGTAACGGGCAGTGTATCCAAAAAAACCACTGCGCTGATCGCCGGGGAAAAGGCCGGTTCCAAGCGGGATAAGGCAGAAAAACTGGGACTGACCATTATGACAGAAGACGGTCTGGCAACCCTGTTGCAGGCTGATGTGAACCATACGACAAAGGAAAACAAGGCATGAAAACCATTGGTTTATTAGGTGGCATGAGCTGGGAAAGTACGGTGGATTATTACCGGATCATCAATCAGGGTGTGAAACAGGCACTGGGCGGATTGCATTCGGCAAAAATTGTCCTGAACTCGGTTGATTTTGCGCAGATTGGACAGTTACAACATCAGGGCGACTGGGAAGGTACAGCAGAGATTTTGTGTCAGGCCGCACAGCAGACTGAACGGGCCGGAGCCGATTTTCTGCTGATTTGTACCAATACCATGCACAAAATCGCACCCCAGGTACAGGCGGCGATTGATATTCCATTGTTGCATATTGCGGATGCCACGGCTGAGGCCCTACAGGCGGCGGGTGTGCAGCAGGTTGGTCTGTTGGGAACAGCGTTTACCATGGAACAGGACTTTTATAAGGAGCGTTTGCGGGACACGTTCGGGCTGGAGGTGCTGGTGCCGGATGAAGCAGGGCGCAAGCTGGTACATGACGTCATTTATCAGGAATTATGTCTGGGGCAGGTGCAGGATACCTCACGGGAGCAGTATGTACAGATTATTGACCAGCTGGCGGAGCAAGGAGCTGAAGCGGTCATCCTGGGCTGTACCGAGATTGGCATACTGGTTAAACAGGCGGATACGACGGTCAGATTGTTTGATACGACGATGATTCATGCAGAGAAAGCGGTGCAGCTTGCCTTGGCCTGAGCTAATACCTCAAACCATGAAACCCGCAAACGGAATAATCTTCACCTCGCTGCCCGCGGGGTGATCACCGGATTCCGCCTCCAGCACAATAAAACAGTTTGCCTGGCTCATGGAGCGTAACAGATGTGACTCTTGAATCCCGGTGGAGGCAACCTGCCAGTGGCCTTGTGCATCTTGCGTACAAATACCACGCTGGTATTCCTTGCGACCCGGCGCTTTTTTCAGTGGCTGTGTGGTGATGGCGTTGTATTCCGGCAACACCGGCACGGTTTCACCGCTGAGTTTCAGCAGTGCCGGGCGCACAAATAACAGGAAGGTCGCCATCACTGATACCGGATTCCCCGGCAGACCAAAGAACAGGCAGTCTCCCAATCGGCCATGTGCCAGCGGTTTACCGGGTTTCATGGCCATTTTCCAGAAACTGACCTCGCCGAGTTTTCGTAAGGTGGTGGTGACATAATCGGCATCGCCGACCGAAACGCCACCACTGCTAATCAAGACATCGGCCTGTTCTGCGGCGGCACTGAAGACCTGCTCAACAGCCTGTGGGGTATCACGTACCACACCCAGATCCAGCAGTTCCACATTCAGCGGTTGCAGCATACCGCGCAGGGTGTAGCGGTTGCTGTCGTAAATATCGCCGATTCCCAGCGGCTCACCAATGGCACATAGTTCGTCACCGGTGGAACAGAAAGCCACGCGCAGCTTGCGTAACACTTCCACCTCACTGATTCCCAATGAAGCTAACAGACCAAGATCCGCAGCATTCAGTTTGCGCCCTGCGGCCAATACCCGCTCCCCCGTTTTCAGGTCTTCGCCGGGATAACGGATATAACTGCCGGGGTGTGGAGGTGTGTTCAGCGTCAGCCAGTCACCGTCACACTGGCAATGTTCCTGCATTTCCACAGTATCACAGCCATCCGGAACCATCGCACCGGTCATGATCCGCACACATTCACCCCGCTGCACGGCCTGTAGAAAGGGTTTACCGGCAAATGAGGCACCGATAACCCGCAGCGGCTCAGTCTGCACCGTGTCATGATGCGCGAACGCATAACCATCCATCGACGCATTGCGGTGGGGCGGCACATCAAAACCGGCATCAATGTCCGCAGCCAGTATTCGTCCCAATGCATTTTGCAATGATACCCAACAGGTATGGCGGATAGCACCAAGATTCTGCAGAATTCGTTGCTGGCCCTGTTCCACACTCAACATATCCTTAGGCAGGACATCACAGGATGCCGCCTCGCTTTTTCTTACCATGATGACCATACGCCCCCGAACAGAATAAACATTAATAACAGCAGCCCGAGACCGCCAACGGCCAGATAAATCCTGTTCACCCACTGCCGACGTTTCTGCAATGTGCAGGTCTGCTGCTCCAGCTCCGCCAGTTCATTTTCAGTCAATGCCGGATCCATCCACACCCGTTCATGCGCCAGATCCTCTGCCTCCACAGCAGCAATCGCCCGTGGCAGACTGACGGCATAAAAACGGCTATTAATATCCTGTAGCTGCTTTTTCAGCGTGTTGTGCACATGCATATACGCAATATGCGCATTCCTGAATCTGGCGATATAACGGATTTGTACATCATCAGTACGTTGCTGCGGCACAGGCTCCTCCGCCTGGCTCAATACCCGGACCTGACCGGGTCGATCAGCGTGGGTTTCAAGGTAGATATAACCTTTTGTAGGGCTGGGCATGGTGAATGGACTCCCTGAACGTTACCAGTGGCACACCTTACACCGGGCAGGATGGGGATGCCAGCCTTCCTCTGAGATGAAATCAGGGCAACCATACTTCATTTGACTTGCTAACCGGGGGGAAATCGTCATATTCAGCAGCAGTACCTGATCTTATCCGGCAGCACCAGTCCCGGAAGCCGTGCTTTCATTCCGACAACTGCGATGCGACAGTCCCAATAGCCCCTCCATATCGGTGATGATGATCAGCCGCTGCCTGACCTGAATAATGCCATCGGACTGCAGACGGGAGAACATTCTGCTCAGCGTTTCAACCGCCATCCCCAGATAGCTGGCCAGATAGATGCGCGGCATCGGCAGGTTAAACTCCAGTGCCGAAAAACCGCGTGTCCGGTTACGTTCAGAAACCCTTGCCAGAAAAGTCGCCAGCCGTTCTTCGGTACGCATCTGTCCCAGACTCAACAATAATTGATGATCCCGCTCAATTTCCAGCCCCATCTGACGCATCATCTGATGCCGCAAGCTGTCGAAATTAAGGCACAGCTCACTGAAATTCTCCATCCTCAGCTCGCAAACCAGCGTATCATCCAGTGCCTGGGCATCGCAGATGTGATGCCCCCTGGACATGGCATCAAAACCCAGCAGATCCCCTGGCAGGTAAAAACCGAGAATCTGTTCCCCGCCCTCTGCTGTGGAGATTGACACTTTCACCGCACCACTTTTAACTGCATAGATCGCCCGCTGCGGGTCATTACAGCGAAACAGGTACTCTTTTTTCGAGAACTTGATGGTGCGTTCAATCGCCTGTTCAACCCGCTCCAGTTCCATCCTGGTGAGTCCCTGTGGCAGACAGAAATCATTGAGGCTACAGTTACTGCATTCGACGTTGGGCTTCCTTTTTAATACGCTCATAATAATATTCTATAAATTAAAGACCAGTTCACTTAGCTCACTTATAATGAGTTTCATAAAAAGAGTCGCTACCAAACGACCGGGCTAACCCGGGTTGACTGGCGGGTGGAGGTTTCACCCGCTGTTTTTACCGGTTCCCTGTATTCAGGTAATTCAACCCAGCGATCATTAATATAACCGCTGATTGGACGAAAACGCACCTTGTAATTCATCTTCGGTGATTCAGCAATCCAGTAACCGGGATAAACATAAGACAATCCAAGCCTTTTTGCCCAGTCAAGCTGCCACAACAGGGCGTAAACCCCCAAACCACGTTCTGCTCCCTGTTCCGGATCAAAAAAGGTATACACGGCGGATAAGCCCTGTGCAAGACGATCTGTCGCGGCAACCCCCAGCAACCTTTCATCCTGCCAGAACTCCAGTAAAACGGTTTCACACCAGCTTGTCAAAATAAAGCTGGCAAATGATGCCGGCGTATCCTCATCCATCCCCCCACCAGCATGACGGGAATGGATATATTTAAGGTACAGTTCCGTGTATTCGGGCTTGAACCCTGAAGTACTGATCTGCACCTTCAGATCACGGTTACGCTTCCAGTTACGGCGCTGGCTGCGTTTTGGCTTAAATTGATGCACCGGTATCCGGGTTGAAATACAGGACTGGCAACGATAGCAGCAGGGGCGGTAAACATCACTGCCACTGCGGCGAAAACCCTTATCAATCAGCCGGGCATAAGTGGTTGCATCCATACAATAGCCGGGATCAACCAGCAGATTGGTAGCCTTACGGTCACGGATATACGGGCATTCATGGTCCGCCGTTATATACAGTTCGAGAGAGTCAGAAAACACGAATGAACCATCATCAATAAAGCGTCACAGGTTGTCAACAGTTACCACTGACACAGACCTGATCACGCAGTGCCTGTACATCCATCACCCGCATACTGCCACGGCTTTCATCAATCAGCGCCTTACGCTTCCAGTCTGACAGAAAACGACTCACGGTCTCAATGGTCAGGCCCAGCAACTCGCCCATCTCCGCTCGCGATAACGGTAGCTCCTGCCATTGGCCCCCACCGCCACACCAGCGAATCAGGAATGAGGCCAGTCTTTCCCCGGCCTTTTTGGCCCCCAGCTCCAGCATCATATCTTCCGCCGCCCGCAAATGCTGTATCCAGCGCAGGGTCATTGCCTGTTCAACTTCCGGATTTTTTTGCTTCAGGGTGATTAATTCCATTAATGGCAGACGGCAAACCTCAACATTCGTCAGGGCAATCGCAGTATGGTTATAATTCTCACCGGCAAAGCCATCGAAACCAAACAGATCACCCTTGCGTAACAGACGGATAATCTGTGAACGGCCATTCGGCAGTATTTTGGTCAGTTTCACCACGCCCCCGCGCAGCGTGTAGGCATTACGGGACTCATCCTGCTGATGATAAATGGTTTCGTCACGCGCATAAGTAATGACTGGCGGATGAAAGGTGCTGACTTCCTCACTGTGTAGATCCGCCAGCTCGGAAAAAATACTGAGATGGCGGATGTGGCAGGTAGCACATTGCCCCTTGCCCATAATATGTGACATGCAAAATCCCCTTCCTGCGCCTGATAATTCATACCGTCATAAAAATAGATATATATCAGAGTACGCACCGGGAAGATAGAAACGACAGCTTTTATATGTAAAGCTGTCTGTCATTCAGTCCGGATATGCCGGGATGAATTACGGTTCTATTGCAGTTGCTTGATCACCACAAACGCCCCGCGCAGCTCACCCTTCTGATAACCGGTGGCCTGATCCTGTGGGTACAATTCGGTCAGTTTCGCCTGAATGGATGCAGTTATATCGGTACCATGACAGGTCAGACACAGCTTTCCGGTGGGGATCGCTTTCATAAAACGAAATTCCTGCTGCCCACCGTGATCCACCACTTCAGCATAGGCCAGCGTCGCAGGTTCTTCACCAGCCGCCTGACGGGCCTCAAAATCCTCCAGTACTTTCACCTGCCACTCATTGGGCTTACCCATATCCGGATTGCGGTATTTCAGGCTGATACGACCAATTTGCAGATTTTTCTCCGCAGAGACAGTACGGGCAATTTCCGGTGCCCTGGTATTACACACCGATAACGCATTAACCGGGCCACCACTTTTCATGGCTTTTTGCAGCTCGCCTTTCAGGGTACCGCCCAGTGCCTTCACGGCACTTTTCGCTTCTTCCACCAAAGCTTTAGTATCCACTGACACAGGCGCAGCCGCCGGTTCCTGTTCTGTAACCATCATTTGTGGAGTTTGTGGAGCTTCCGGAACCTGCAGTGCTTCCACCGGAATAGTGGTTGCAGCCGTATCCTGTTTTTCCTCACCACCACAGGCCGTTAATGCTGCTGCAACTGCGGTGACTAATAACCATTTTTTCATTATCTGATCCTTTATAGATAAAAACACAAAGCAGCCTGGAGCAGCCTTAACCCTCATCAGCCTCTTCAAGCGCATCCGCATAGGCCTGTGCATCCAGCAACCCACCCAGCATGTCCGGATCTTCCACTTCCATGGAAAATAACCAGCCATCCCCATAAGGATCAGAATTCACCAGTTCCGGTGCATCCAGTACCGCTTCATTCACCTCAATCACCTTACCCGCCACCGGTGCATAAATATCCGAAGCCGCCTTCACCGACTCCGCCACCGCAATACCATCTTCCGCACCAAACTCGGCATCAACATCCGGCAATTCAATATGCACCAGATCTCCCAGCAATGTCTGGGCATGATCCGAAATACCGACGGTAATCGTACCATCTTCATTATCACGCACCCACTCATGCGATGCGGCGTATTTCAACTCTTCCGGGATATGACTCATAACAAACTCCATTCAATACAGTAGAAACGGTGGAAA